>NZ_JACAPW010000038.1:0-98062 GCF_013385495.1 Pseudomonas sp. F8002
GCCGAGTGGTGGGGCAAGAGCGTTTTGCTTACTTTTGCGCTCTTCAAAAGTGAGCCGCTGTAAGAGCGGAACCAATACCAGCCATAACCGAAGAAACGGATATGTACTCCCGCCTAAGGATCCAACACCCCCCCGCTGTACCCCTCAGACAACCGCGTCCCGGTAAACTTGGCCACCACCGAACCCTGTGAAACCAGCCGCTCCCGATGCCCCGTCACCATCCGCCCGGTTTGCGCCGCATGCAGCACAACCTCAGAAGCCGGATCCCCAGGCCGCCGAATAATCCGCGCAAACCGCTCACCCTCTTCCACCTGTTCACCCAAACCTTTTTCAAACACCAACACCCCGGCACACGGCGCCAGGATGGTCTCCATACAGCCCATATCCACCACCTGCCCGTGCCATTGCGCAATCACTGGCGCTTCATCAATCACCCCGCCAGCGCAGAGCCAAGCCCAGATCCCATCACCATCCTGCCCGGCCAGGGCATCACTCACATCCGCCTGCCCACGCAATTCAATCGTCGCCGCCAACCGCGGCTGCCCATGATCAATGACGGTCTCCTCAAACGACCCATCACCGCCCTCGTCCCAGACAATCACCACATCCACCTGCAACGCCGCCGCCAATACCTGGCCCGCGGGCCAAAAGCTGCGGTGGATGTAGAGATATGGCAGGGCTTCATCATCGGTGTGCAGGTCGAGCACCAGGTCAGCATCGGCGGCCAGTTGCACCAGGCTTTTCTGCCATTGCGCCAGGTTGCTGGCCGGCCGCTCCATGGCCAATGAATGATCAAACGCCCGGTTGAAATTCTGCCCGGTGGCTTCGTGAAACCGCCCCAACAACCGCCCCTGGCGAAACTGGCCAATGCCAAACGGGTTGGCCTGGGGCACCACCGTCACCGTGCCCTTGAGCCGGCCCTGATCCTGGCAGGCCTGCAAACGCGGCAGCAGTTGATGCAACACCAGCATTCCGGCGATTTCATCGGCATGCACACCGGCCTGCAGGTGCACCCGAGGGCCGTCGCCGTCACCCTCGAAGCGCCAGGCGCCAATGTGCAGGGTGTTCCCGGAATCCCCGGGGACTTGCCACGAAAGGTCTTTTGCCATGCCGTTGCCCTCCTCTTGTTGGTTCTGCAGGTATATATTGAACACACGTTCAACCATGTATCTTCACCGAGGGTGTGCCTGTGGCCGAAGACCGTCGCGACCTGTTGATTGCCGCCACCCTCACCAGCCTCGCCCGTGACGGGCATGCCGGCATTTCCGTGCGGCGCATCGCCGCTGAAGCCGGGGTTTCGGTGGGGTTGCTCAATCACCATTTCGGCAGCATCGATGCGCTGATCGCCGAGACCTACCACAAACTCGCCAGCGAACTGACCACCGCCCTGTGGCAGGAAGTCGACCAGGCCGTGGGCCCTGCCGCGCGGCTCGATGCATTCCTCGCCGGCTCGTTTTCCTCGCGGGTCATGGACCCGAAACTGTTGGGCGTCTGGGTGGTGTTCTGGAGCCTGATCCGCCACTCGAACCACGTGAATGACTCCCATGAAAAAAGCTACCGCGCCTACCTCGACCTGATCCGCCAGTTGCTCGACGACCTGGCCGAGAGCGAAGGCTTCGTGATCCACGACACGCGCCTGGCCGCCATCGGCTTATCGGCGATGCTCGACGGACTCTGGCTCGAGTGGTGCCTCAACCCCGGCACCTTCAGCCCCGCCAACGGGCTGCACATCTGCCGTTGCTGGATACAGGGGCTGCGTCACGGAGCATTCGGCGCCGACCACATCCTGTGACACCGGGTGCCGGGCGCTGAGCATGGCCAGGGTGCCGCTGATGGCGATCAGCACGGCGCCGAAAATCAGCGACACGTCCATCACCGTGCCCCAGACCAGGCTCGACAGCAGGAACGCCCAGATCAAACCAGTGTATTCAAACGGCGCCAGCAGCGTCGCCGTGGCCCGGCGGAAGCTCGCAAACAGCAGGAACTGGCCAATCCCGCCCACCAGCCCCGCGCCGAGCATGCCCAGCCATGCCGGGGTCGGCGATGGCGTGTGGGTCCAGGGCAGCGTCAGCGCCATGCAGATTACAAACACCACATTGGTGATCAGCATCTGCTCCAGCACCGAGGTGTTGTCGTCCACCTGGCGCAACTGGATATAGGTAAACGCCCAGCACAGTGCTGCCGCCAATGTCAGGGCGATTGGCAACGGATCGAGCATGTTGCTGGGGCGACAAGCGATCACCACGCCGACAAAGCCGATGATCAGCGAAATCCACTGGCCGCGACTGGCGCGCTCCTTGAGGATCAATGCCGCGAGCAACGTGACCATGATCGGTGCGGAAAAATACAGCGTGGTCATTTCCGCCAGGGTCAGGTCTTTGGCGGCGGTGTAGTACAGCAGCCAGGCCAGCAGCGACAGCAGGCCGCGGATGATCAACAGCTTGCGGCTGACCGAGTGCCAGGCACGCTTGAGCAAACCCATTCGCCCGGCGATCACGCACGCGGCGACCACCACCACGCTGCGCCAGAACAGGATGGTGAACACTGAGTAGTCGGCCACCAGCCATTTGATCCCGGCGTCCTGCAGCGCCAGGAACGCATAGGCCAGCGAGCACAGGGCAATCCCTTGCAACGAGCGATCGGTTTTCATCCGGCAGACCTGCGCAACGGTGTGCCGCGTCGCTCGGCAATCGCGTACAGGGCTTCAATCAAAAAGGTCAGGCACAGGTAGACCCCGGCCACCAGCAGCAGCGGCTGGTAGATCTGCAAGGTCTGGGCGCGTACCACGTTGGCGGCGCCAAGCAGGTCGACCACGGCAATGGTCGAGGCCAGCGCCGTGGACTTGAGCAGCATCACCGTCTCCCCCGCCAGGGTCGGCAGCAGCAGGCGCATGGCCCGTGGCAGGCGCACCCGCAACAGTGCCTGGCGTGGCGTCATGCCGAACGCCGAGGCGGCTTCCATTTCACCCTTGGGCACGGCCAGCAGCCCGCCGCGAATCACTTCACCGACGTACGCGCCCACCGACAACACCAGGGCGAACACGATGTACCAGTAACCGTCCCGCAGGAACGGCCAGAGGAAACTCCCGCGAATCATCGGGAACTGGGCAAACAGGCTGCCCAGGCCGTAATAGAAGATGTAGATCTGGATCAGCAACGGCGTGCCCCGCAGCACACTGGTGTAGCCCAGTGCGCAACGGGCCAGCCACTTGCGCCGGGACAGCCGCGCCAGCGCTACCAGCACCGCCAGGGCGAAGCCGAGCACTGCCGAGATCACCAGCAGCGACAGCGTCGTCTGCAAGCCCTTGGCGATCAGTCCTGCGTAATAACTTATCCACTCAGGCATGTGCGGCTCACTCGACAACCGGCATCCAGCGACGAATACGTCGCTCCAGGCGCCCGGACAGGTAGTTGGAGGCCAGTGTCACCAGGTAATACAAGGCGGCGGCCGTGAGGTAGAACAACAGGTAATGCCGGGTCGAGCCCGCCGCCTGTTTGGCGGTGTACAGCAGTTCGTTGGTGCCCACTACGCTGATCAGCGCGCTGTCCTTGATCAGGTTGATCCACAGGTTGGACATCCCCGCCAGGGCGTATGGCGCCATGATCGGCAGGGTCACCCGACGGAACAGGCCAAAGCCGCTCAAGCCAAACGCCCGCGCCGCTTCGATCTGGCCATGGGGAATCGCGAGGATCGCCGCGCGGAAAATCTCCGAGGCGTACGCGCCTTGCACCAGCCCCAGTACCAGGACTGCTACCAGCGGGCCGCTGATGTTGAACTGCGCAAACCCCAGCCACAGCATCAATGCGTTGAGGCCCATCGAGCCTGCGTAATACAGCAGCAGGATCAGCAGCAACTCGGGTACCGCGCGAAACACCGTGGTGTAGCCGCGCATCAGCATGGCTATCGGGCGCGGTGCACTGAGCTTGGCGCAGGCCACCACCAGGCCGATCAGCAGCCCCACCGCAAACGAGCCGGCGGAGATCTGCAGGGTCATCCATAACCCCTTGAGCAATGCGTTGCCCCAACCTTGTTCGCTGAAGCTGAGTAGATCGAACATCGCTGCTCCCTATTTCGATGACACGCAGTGACCCTGTGGCGAGGGAGCTTGCTGTGGCGAGGGAGCTTGCTCCCGCTGGACTGCGTAGCAGGCCCATTGTTTGGGGGCGCTTCGCACCCCAGCGGGAGCAAGCTCCCTCGCCACAAGCACTCCCTTTCTACCGGGTTAGTTGGTGTAGGGGCTGTCACATACCTTGCTGACGTACGCCGGGGTATCGGCTCTTTTGCACGGGCTGACGGACACACCAAACACGCTCTGCGAGAGGTCGGCGTAGTCCTTGCTCACCAGCAACTCACCGATGGCCTTGTCCAGGCGTGCCTTGAGTTCAGTATCTTCCTTGCGCAGGCCGGCCCCCACGCCGCGACCGATGATCGGGTCGTAAGGCACTTCGGCGATTTCGGCCAGACCCTGGGCCTCAGGGGTCTTGACCATCATGGCGATGGCGACGCCGTCGGCCATCATCAGATCGGTGCGCCCGGCAATCAGGTCGGCGTTGGCCGATTCCTGGGTGTCGTAGTACTTCAGGTCAGCAATGTTCTCGTAGTACTTCTTCAGGTAGTTGGCGCTGACGGTGGAGATCTGCACGCCGATGATCTTGCCCTTCAACCCCGCCGGCGTGACCTCGACGGTGGTGCCCTTGGGGCCGGCAATGCCCAGCAGCGAATCGTAGTAGGCGCGGCTGAAGGCGATCTGTTTTTCGCGCTCTTCGGTGACCGACATCGAGGAGAAAATCACGTCGATTTTCTTCGCCAGCAGTGACGGAATAATCCCGTCCCAGGCCACTTCCTTGATCTGGCACTCAGCCTTCATCAAGCCGCAGAGCTTGTGAATCAGGTCCACCTCAAAGCCGGACCACTCCCCGTTGCCGCCCTTCACCGTGAACGGTGGGTAAGGTTCTGCCGCCACCGCGAACACAATGGGTTTCTCCGCCGCTAACGCAGTACCTGCCGCCAGCATCAACACAGCACTGCTCAACCACTTTGCCAATCGTTTGGATTTCATGATCTTGCCCCGTCTTTTTTTGGAGTTAGCGAGTTTGATGCGCGTTGACGAACTGCCGGCAACGTTCACTGCGTGGGTCGATAAACACCGAGTCCGGCGAGCCGGTTTCCTCGATCAGGCCTTGATGCAAAAACGCGACTTTGGATGACACATCCCGGGCGAACGCCATTTCATGGGTCACCAGGATCATGGTGCGGCCTTCTTCGGCCAGGGAGCGAATCACCCGCAGCACTTCGCCCACCAGCTCCGGGTCGAGGGCCGAGGTGGGTTCGTCGAACAGCATGACTTTGGGGCGCATGGCCAGGGCTCGGGCGATGGCCACCCGCTGCTGCTGGCCGCCGGAGAGGAACGCCGGGTATTCATTGCGCTTGGCGGCCAGGCCAACCCGGTCGAGCAAGGCTTCGGCGCGCTCGATGGCTTCGGCCCGGCTTTCGCGCAGCACCTGGATCGGCGCTTCGATCAGGTTCTCCAGCACGGTGCGATGGGGCCACAGGTTGAAGTTCTGGAACACCATGCCGAGTGTCGAGCGAATCCGCACCAGTTGCCTGGCGTCGGCCACCAGCGGTGCGCCGGGCCGGCCGTAGTTGAGCTTGATGCTTTCACCGTCGACGTGGATGCTGCCCTGGTCCGGCACTTCGAGCATGTTGATGCAGCGCAGCAAGGTACTTTTGCCCGAGCCGCTGGCGCCGATCAGCGAGATCACCTCGCCTTCGTGGGCGGTCAGGGAGATGCCCTTGAGCACCTCGATATTGCCAAAGCGTTTATGCAGGTCGAGCACCTCGATCATCTTCTTCGCAGCCACCGGCTGTACGCTGATGATTTTCGCCGCAGGCTCGATTCGCGGTTCTCCGGCGAGCTTGGCGACGAAGCGGCTGATACGTTCACAGGCTTCGGCCAGTCGCGCTTCACCCAGGGTAAACGACAGCCGCACAAAACCCTGGGCCGGCTCGCCGAAGGCCGCGGCATCCAGCACGGAAACCCCTGCTTCGCGGAACAGCCGCCAGGCGAAATCCAGGGAGCCGAGGCCGGTGTCCCGCACATCCACCAACACGAACATGCCTGCCTGCGGGGCCCGCACGTGAATGCCCGGGCAACCGCCGAGGCCTGCTACCACCAGGTCGCGGCGGCGGCGGTAGGTTTCGCGCATGCCCTGGGTGACTTCATCGTGGGCCAGCACGGCGGCGGTCGCGGCTTCCATCACGAACCCCGGCAAGCCGTAGAGCATGCTCAATACCAGGGTTTCCGCGTGGGCCACCATCGCAGGCGCGGCGACGATCCAGCCGATGCGCCAGCCGGTCATGGCATGGGACTTGGACAGGCTGCCGATCACGATGCAGCGATCGGCCATGCCCGGCAACGCGGCCAGGCTATGGTATTCGCCATCGAACACCAGGCTTTCGTAGACCTCGTCCACCACTACCCACAGTTCATGCTCGATCGCCAGGTCGGCGATCACCTGCAATTCCTGGGGGTTGAGGACAACGCCGGTGGGATTGTTGGGGTTGGAGAAGAAGATTGCCCGGGTGCGAGGCGTAATGGCGGCAGCCAGCAGTGCCGGGTCGAGGCGAAAGCCCGAGTCGGCGGAACACGGCACCCGCACCAGCGTTGCGCCGCTGGCCTTGAGGGTCGCTTCGTAGGTGACGTACATCGGGTCGAGCACGATCACTTCATCACCGGCCTGCAACAGGCACAGCGAGGTGACGAACAAGGCGTTCTGCGCACCGGCCACGGTGATGACGTTTTCAGCGTCGAGCGGGCGAGCCAGGGACTGGCTGTAGCGTGCGGCGATGGCATCGCGCAGTGCCGGGCGGCCGGGGATTTCGGTGTAGTGGGTGTCGCCCTGGCGCAGGGCCTCGACGGCGGCGTCGGTGATGAACGAGGGTGTGGCGAAATCCGGATCGCCCACACTCAGGATGATGATGTCTTCGCCTTTGCTGCTGGCCTGGAAGGCGGCGTGGTGGATGTCCCAGGCGGCTACGCCCTGCCCTGCAATTCGCTCGACAAAAGGTGAAAACCGCATGCCAGTGCCTCTCGTTCAATCAGAAAAAGCGCAAGCCCGCCTGTTACCAGGCAGGGGGTGCAGCCAACATAATTGAAACTGAACACTCGTTCAACGGCAAACTTCACCGGATGTCGTTAACAGCTAAAACAGGTCGTTGTGGTGGTTTGCCCATCAGGTTGCACTGGCGGTCCTGCAGTTCTTCGGCGGAGGCCAGGTTCCATTCCTTGAGCGTCAACCGCGTGGTCAACAGGACGAAGTTGCCGTTCGCCGCCGGTGCCAACAGCAAGCTGTAACTGGCCATGGCGTCGCCCTGGGCCTGCACGTAGTCATTCAGGATGGCCAATGGGTCGCGCAGGTCGAATTCCACCGCCGACAACGTACGGGCACTGTAGGTATGCCCCTGCAGTTTTACCGGCAGGGTTTGCCAGTGCTCGTCGAGGGTTGCCGCACGTTCATTGAGGGTGTTGAAAATGTCGGGGCGCAGGCAGGCGATATGAATGTGCAACTGGTTTTGCGTGCGGCCATACCGCGAGTTGATCGCCAGGGACACATAACGGTCGGCAATCGGTGTTTGCAGGCCGGCCGAGAGTACATCGTGGTGTTTCCAGGCCTGGGCAAAGTAATGCGGCAACAAGTCCCGGGCCAGCGCGACGTCTTCGATTCCGGTGACTTTATCGGTGGGGATCAGTAAGTCCTGGTACGGGCCGTTGAGGTCCTTGAGCAGCGCGAACCCCTTGTCCGGATCAACCTCGAGGCAGGGGCGCGGATTCTGGTGCTGGTTCTGGTCGGGCACGCATTGACGGCTGACGATCTGCCACAGCACATCGGGATTGCCGCGCCATTTCCAGGCGGCTGCCACTGCCACCACACACAGCAAACCACCCATGATCTTGAACAAGGGACCGCGCTTCATGCCAAAAACCTCAACGCCAAAGGAATGTCTTTTGTGTTTTGCAGCTGCAAGACATCCCTGTCGCAAAGGTTAACGCTGGGCCGGGGCCATGAACTCCGGACCTACCGGGTCTTTTATCGTGCTGGCCAGAATACGGTCGATATGTTGCAGGTCATCGGCCGTGAGCTGCCAGCCGAACGCATCTTCAACGCCTTTTAGCTGCTCCGGCCGGCGGGCGCCCCACAGTGCAACCGTGGGGCCCTGGTCCAGCACCCAGCGCAACGCCAGGGCCAGCACAGACTTGCCGTGGCATTCGCGAGCGTACACGTCCAATGCCGCGACCGCCGCCAGGTACTGCTCAAAGCGTGGCGCCTTGAATTTCGGGTCGAGCTTGCGCACGTCATCCCCGGTAAAACCCGTGGCCGCGTGCATGCTGCCGCTCAACAAACCCCGGCACAGCGAACCGTAAGCCAAAACCACCAGTGAATTTTGCTTGGCGTACGGCAGGATATCGCTGTCGATCCCCCGCTCAAACAGGTTGTAGGGCGGCTGCACGGTGTCCAGGTGCGTGTACTGGCGGAAATCGTCCATTTGCGCAGGCGAATAATTGCTCACCCCCACGGCCAGGATCTTGCCTTCACGGCGTAGTTTTTCCAGCTCGCCGGCGGTTTCCTCCTGGGCTACCAACGGGTCGGGCCAGTGAATCTGGTAGAGGTCGATGTAGTCGGTTTCGAGGCGCAGCAGTGAGTCTTCGATTTCCTTGCGGATACGCCGGGCCGTGGCATTGCGGCGCACCGTGCCGTCGTCCCATTGCAACCCGGCCTTGGTGGCGATCACCGCCGTGTGGCGTACGCCGCGCAGGGCCCGGCCGATCAGTTCTTCCGACAGCCCAAGGCCGTAGACCGGCGCACTGTCGATAAAGTTGATGCCGCTGGCCAGCGCATGGCGAATGGTCTTGACCGAGACCTCATTATCGGCGCCGCCCCACATCGAGCCACCCATGGACCAGGTGCCCAGGGCAATCCGCGAGACGGCCTTGTCGATGCCCGGGATCTTGATGGTTTCGATACTCATGAAAAAGCCTCCGCCAGAAACAATCAGTAAAAAAACGATTACTCTAGATCATCCGTGGTTGAATCGGGCTCAACGCCGCGTGCAACCCAAACCCCATAAAAGGTGCTTGATATGGCTGCGTTCAATCGCTCCGAGTTGGCCGACCTGAATGTGTTCATGGCGATCATCCGTCGCCGCAGTTTCCGGCATGCTGCCAATGAACTTGGCGTCACCACCTCGGCCCTGAGCCACACCATGCGCAACCTGGAAACGCGCCTGGGGGTCAAGTTGCTGTATCGCACCAGCCGCGCCGTAGAGCCTACCGATGCCGGCGTGGTACTGGCGGAAAAACTCAGTGCCGGCTTTGCGACGATCCAGGACGGGCTCGACACCCTCGAACTGTACCGCGAGGCGCCGATTGGCCGCCTGCGCCTGAACGTACCCCGGGATGCCGCGGTGCTGCTGATTTCGCCGGTGCTCGGCGAGTTCACCCGCACCTACCCGCAACTGCGCCTGGACGTGATGATCGAGGACCGCATGCTCGACATCGTCGCAGAGGGCTACGACGCAGGGATCCGCTATGGCGCCACGGTGCCCCAGGACATGGTGGCCGTGCCGCTGACCGGCGAGCTGCGCTGGATCATGGTCGCCTCCCCGGCCTACCTCGCACAGGCAGGGACACCTGCAGTGCCCAGGGACTTGCTCACGCACTCCTGTGTACGCATGTACCTGGGCGACAAGACCACCTACAAATGGGAACTGGGCAATGGCGCACGCCAGCAGCGGCTCGATGTGCCCGGCCACTTCAGCGCGGCCGACACCCAGACCATCGTCGATGCGGCCCTGCAAGGCGTGGGTATTGCCTACTGCCTGGAGAATCGCGTGCTGGCGGAACTGGCCGACGGTCGTCTGGTGCAGGTGCTGCCTGACTGGACCTGCATTGGCGCGCCGTTGTGCATGTACTACCCGAGCCGCCGGCAGTCGCAGCCGGGGTTGCGGCAGCTGATCGACATGATCCGTCTGAAAACCACTGGCTCACCGTGGCTGGAATCACATTGAACCTGCACCGGGCCGTGCTCCTCAAACCTGGATAGACCACGGCCCGGTGCACGCTTGATGACTTTTATTCTGTGGATGGCCGTACTCGGCGCAGTGTTGCTCACCCTCGCCCTCACCTCCTCCTACCTGCGCTGGATGCCGGTCACCACCTCGGCGGTGTGCCTGTTGCTCGGCGTGGGTATCGGCCCGCTGGGCATGGACCTGCTGCATCTGGACATCAAGGCCTCGGCCAGTTGGATGGAACACCTGACGGAAGTCGCGGTGCTGTTTTCGCTGTTCGTCAGCGGGCTGAAACTGCGCCTGCCCCTCAAGCACCGAACCTGGCGCATTGCGTTTGGCATGGCCGGGCCGGTGATGCTCTTGACCATTCTCGGGACGTGCCTGGTGCTGCATTGGCTGTTGGGGTTGTCGTGGGGTGTTTCACTGCTGGTGGGGGCGATTCTTGCCCCCACCGACCCGGTGCTCGCGGGCCTGGTGCAGGTCAATAACGCACAGGATTATGACGCGCTGCGCTTCGGTCTTTCCGGTGAGGCAGGCTTGAACGACGGCACGGCCTTCCCGTTCGTGATCTTTGCGCTGATGTTCATGCAGCACGGCGGGTTCGACGGTGACTGGCTGGGCGGCTGGGTGCTGAAAAACCTGCTCTGGGCCGTACCTGCCGGGTTGCTCGTGGGCTACTGGATGGGGCGTGGCATCGGTCGCGTCACCCTGAAGATGCGTATCACCAATGCCGACAGCACCCTGTCGCCGAATGATTACCTGACGCTGGCCCTGATCGCCCTCGCCTATGTGGTGGCCGAAGCCATCGGCGGCTACGGCTTCCTGTCGGTATTTGCCGCCGGCCTCGGGCTGCGCCAGGCCGAGTTCAAGTCCACCGGCAATTCACAAACCCCGGCGGAACATCTGGCACAGCCGGTAGTTGGCCACATGGAAGTTGAGCCGGAGCATGCGTTGCATGGCGATGTGGGGCAACTGCAGGACACGCAAATCGCCGCCGGGGTGATGATGGGCGACATGCTCGCCTTTGGTGGCCTGGTGGAGCGTTCGATGGAAGTGTTCCTGGTGACCCTGCTGGGCGTGGTGCTGGTCAGCCATTGGGACTGGCGGGCGCTGGCGGTGGGGGCGGTGCTGTTTTGCGTGATTCGCCCCCTCAGCGTGCTGTCGATACCCTGGGGCAGCTTGCTGAACCGCCATCAGCGCGGGCTGGTGGGCTGGTTCGGGATTCGCGGGATCGGCAGCATCTACTACCTGTTCTATGCCATCAACCACGGGCTGGTGGGCACCAGCAGCGCGGTCGCGGTGAACCTGACGCTGTCAGTCATTGCCCTGAGCATCGTCGTTCATGGTCTCAGCACGCAGCCGATGCTGGCGTGGTATGAACGACGTGCCCAGGCACAACAATGACGTCTACTCCTGGTTTTCAGTGTTGCCGACGTCAGCGGCATCATCCAGGTCGTTAAGCGGTACTTCGGCATCATCCATCAATGAACCCGGGTCTTCATTGCCCGGGTCATTGAGTTCATCGTCTTCGTCTATTTCAACTGACATCACCGTCTCCTCTAACCGCCTTGGGTATCGATATCGGCATCGGTTTCAGGCTTGGGCTCGCGCTCGGGCTTGAAGTCTGGACTGTAGTCGTTTTCCTTGGCCTTGGGGTCGCTGGCAGGCTTGGGGTCTTTCGGCGCGTCGGCCGCGGTGCCGGGGGCCGGTTCGCCGCGGTCGATGGCGGGATCGTTACGGTTGCTGGTTTGCGGGTCGTTGTCTGTGCTCATGGCTCACCTCTGTTGGAAAACGCAGACTGCGTAAAGGTAAGGTCCTGCGCGGGTCGGTGAAGTTCCAATTGCTTATGAGCCGGGATTGTCCACCTGGATGTAAAACGCGTAGGCCCCCAGCATCACCCAGAACACCATGAACAGCCAGGGCGCGCGCATCGAGAACAACAGCGACTTGCGATAGCCCTTGTGGGACGACTCCATCTCACTGAACAGTGGCGACTCATCGTAGGCCAGGCCCATCACCGGCTCGCTGCGCAGCAGTTCGCTCTGCTTGTAATGCCAGTGGTCGATGATTTCGTAGGCCGCCCGAATCCCCGGCCAGGCGTTGAGGGAACTGAGAATGCCCAGGGTCGCCAGGAACACGGGCACCACCAGGGTGAACAGCTTGCCCCATTCGGGGTTCAGGTTGCCCATGCCGGACACGAAGGCGATCACCAGGAATGACTGGGCCGTGAGGTAGGCGTCGGTGCGGTTGGCCAGGATGCTGGTTTCGTACTGGATTTCACGCCGGTAAAAGTCGAGACGGTCCTTGGGCGAACCGAAAATCTTCGCGTTGTGTTCGCTGTGGTCGGTCAGGCTCGATTCCGGGGTGTCGGGGGAGATGATTCTGGGCACATCCGTGCTCCGTGCTGGCATTTGAAGCAGTTTAGAAGAACCGGGCTGGTGCAAAGTTCAAGTAATCAGTGCACCGTTTTGAGGCGATAGGGCCGCATCGGTGGCGCGGGAGCTTGGGCCCGCTGGACCGGGACAGCGCTCCAGTGCGCAGCGGTCTGATTCCTTTTTGGGGCCGCTGCGCAGCCCAGCGGGAGCAAGCTCCCTCGCCACCAGGTGGATGGCACAGGCATTGCTTTAGTCCTTTATCTGCCCGGATACAGGAGCAATCGTTACCCCCCGACCCAGAGCCCACCCCAAAAGAAAGTAAGGACCAGGCCTGCTGGCACCATCAGCCACGGGCTCATAAAAAATGCGTTTTCTAAAGCGGCAGTGCCAAAGCGCAGTTAGTCCCGGCACTGACAAGGTAATTGGAATGGCTCGATCTTTCTTTGATGAAATGAATGACGCACAAGGCGTTTGCCGTGCGCATTATCAGGAATTCTCCCGCTGGCTGGCCAACACGCCGCCAGAACTGCTGGCCCAGCGCCGCCGTGAAGCCGACCTGCTGTTTCACCGCGCCGGGATCACCTTCACCCTGTATGGCGACGAGCAAGACACCGAGCGCCTGATTCCCTTCGATATCATCCCCCGCAGCATCCCCGCCAGTGAGTGGAGTGTCATCGAACGTGGCTGTATCCAGCGGGTGAATGCGCTGAACATGTTCCTTGCCGACATCTACCACGACCAACGCATCATCAAGGCCGGGATCATTCCCGCCGATCAGGTGCTGGGCAACGAGGGCTACCAGAAGGCCATGGTTGGCCTGGACCTGCACCGCGATATCTACTCGCACATCTCCGGGGTCGACCTGGTGCGCGATGGCGACGGCACCTACTACGTGCTCGAAGACAACCTGCGTACCCCCAGCGGCGTGAGCTACATGCTCGAAGACCGCAAGATGATGATGCGCCTGTTCCCCGAGGTGTTCGCCAAGCAACGCATCGCCCCGGTGGACCACTACCCCAACCTGCTGCTCAAGACCCTGAAAAGCTCCAGCCGCCTGGACAACCCGAATGTGGTGGTGCTGACGCCGGGCCGGTTTAACAGCGCGTTCTTCGAGCATGCATTCCTGGCCCGGGAAATGGGCGTGGAGCTGGTGGAAGGCGCCGACCTGTTCGTGCACGACCTCAAGGTGTTCATGCGTACCACCGACGGCCCCAAGGCCGTGGATGTGATCTACCGCCGCATCGACGATGCCTTCCTCGATCCGCAGGCTTTCAACCCCGATTCGATGCTCGGCGTGCCCGGCCTGGTCGCGGCGTACTGCGGGGGCAACGTAGTGCTGGCGAATGCGATAGGCACCGGCGTGGCGGACGACAAGTCGATCTATCCGTACGTGCCGGAAATGATCCGGTTCTACCTGGATGAAGAGCCGGTCCTGCAAAACGTGCCGACGTTCCAGTGCCGCAAGCCGGATGAGCTGTCCCACGTACTGGCGCACCTGCCGGAACTGGTGGTCAAGGAAACCCAGGGTTCCGGCGGCTACGGCATGCTGGTGGGCCCGGCGTCCAGCGCGGCCGAGATCGAGGACTTCCGCCAGCGTATCAAGGCCCGCCCTCACGCCTACATCGCCCAACCGACCTTGAGCCTGTCCACTTGCCCGACATTTGTCGAAAACGGCATCGCGCCGCGGCATATCGACCTGCGACCGTTCGTGCTCTCGGGCAAGGAAACCCGCCTGGTACCCGGTGGCTTGACCCGCGTGGCGCTGCGCGAAGGCTCATTGATCGTCAACTCGTCGCAAGGCGGCGGAACCAAGGACACCTGGGTGGTGGAGGGCTGAGTATGCTGAGTAGAACCGCCGCAGATCTGTATTGGATGTCCCGTTACCTGGAGCGTGCCGAGAACCTGGCGCGCATGCTGGAAGTCAGTTATTCGCTGTCGTTGATGCCCCAGGCCGGGCGCAGTGACGGGCTGGACGAGTTGGCCATGTCGCTGCTCAGCAGCGGCACCCTGGACAGTTACCTTGAGCGCCATCAGCAACTGGACGCCGAGCGCATGCTGCACTTCTTCGCCCTCGACGAGGAAAACCCCGCCAGTATCTACAACTGCCTGCGGGCTGCACGGGGTAATGCCCATGCGGTGCGGGGACGGATCACGGCTGATATGTGGGAAAACCTCAACGCCACCTGGCTGGAGATGCGCAGTATTGCGGCCGGCGGGTTGGCGCGGCATGGCATCAGCCACTTTTGTGACTGGGTGAAGCAGCGCTCGCACCTGTTTCGTGGGGCGACGTCCGGGACGATCATGCGTAACGATGCGTATCGGTTTATTCGGCTGGGGACGTTTGTCGAGCGGGCGGATAACACGTTGCGGTTGCTGGACGCGCGGTATGAAATGTTTGGGGAAGAGTCCGAGGAAGTCAGCGACCTTTCGGCACGCGGGTATTACCAGTGGAGCGCGTTGTTGCGGGCGCTGTCGTCGTTTGAGGCGTATACCGAGCTGTACCCGAATGCGCTGAATGCGCGGTCGGTGTCGGAGTTGTTGCTGTTGCGCAGTGATGTGCCGCGCTCGTTGCATGCGTGTATCGAGGAGTTGAGCCATATCCTGGCGGACCTGCCGGGGAGTTATGGGCGTACGGCCCAGCGTTTGGCGGCGGAGTTTGAGGCGCGGCTGAGGTATACAGGGATTGATGAGATTCTGGAGGATGGGCTGCATAGCCGGTTGACGGATTTTATCGACACCGTGCGGGAGTTGGCGCGGGCGATTCATAGCTCCTACCTTGAAGTCGTCTGATGATCGTTCCCACGCTGATCGTTCCCACGCTCCGCGTGGGAATGAATCCGGTGACGCTCCGCGTCACGACTTCAAAAGCGGACGCAGAGCGCCCTGGCGGCATTCCCACGCAGAGCGTGGGAACGATCGTCGAGCGTCGAGAGTGGGAACGATCATAGGTCTACTGGTTTTTCACCAGTACCGGTTCTGCGCGGTACTGCTCAGGGAACAATTTTTTCAGCTGGGCCACCTTTGGCAGGTCGTTGATCACGATGTAGGGGTACGACGGGTTTTCGGTCAGGAAGTCCTGGTGATAGGACTCCGCCGGGTAGAAGGCTTTGCCCATCTCGATCTTGGTCACGATCGGCTTGTCGAAGGCTTTCGCGGCGTCGAGCTGGGCGATGTAGGCCTGGGCGACTTTTTGCTGTTCGGCGTTCTGGGCAAAGATCGCCGAGCGGTACTGGGTGCCGCTGTCCGGGCCCTGGCGGTTGAGTTCCGTGGGGTTGTGGGCGACCGAGAAGTAGATCTGCAGCAGCTTGCCGTAGCTGACCTTGCTCGGGTCGTAGGTCACGGCGACGGATTCGGCGTGGCCGGTGTCGCCGCCGCTGACGCTTTCGTACTGCGCGGTGCTCGCCGCGCCGCCGTCATAGCCGGAGACGGCGTTTTTCACCCCTTGCACATGCTGGAACACACCCTGCACGCCCCAGAAGCAGCCGCCGGCGAAGACCGCGGTTTGCAGGTTGTTCGCGTCTGCCGGCAGGTCCATGGCCGGTGGCGCGATGGCCACGGCGTCGTCGGACGGGCCGAAGGAGAACGCCGAGCTGTGGCCGACAAAGGCGGCGAACGCCAGGGCCGGTAAGTACTTAAGCAGTTTCATCTCAGTCACTCCGAAACGTCAGGATAAATGCGGTCAACTGTGGGAGCTGGCTTGCCTGCGATGGCGGTGGTGAATTCAACATCGCTATCGCAGGCAAGCCAGCTCCCACATTGATTGGGTTTTCAGTTCAAGCGTTACGTCGCCGGGTTAGCCGAAGGTGAAGGCGTAAGCCGCCACGTGTGGGTCAAGAAACTCGATGCTGAACGTACGGTCCTTGATGGCATCCGGCTGGCGCACTAACTGGTACAAGCGTTGTTCGGTCACGGTGCCGCTGCCATCCGGCGCGACGTCGGTGCCGTGGGCATCCCCCGGCGCCTGGCCGTCGATGCTGACCTTGAAGCGCACCGGCTTGCCGTCGGCGCCCGGGCCCAGCACCAGGTGCAGGTCACGGGCGTGGAAGCGGTAGACGATCTTGCCGTTGGCCGCTGCGAGGGTGGCTTGCTGGCCGCCGACGTTCCATGGGCCTTCCAGGGTCCAGTTGTTCAAGGCCAGGTTGCCGGCTGCCGGGTAGTTCACCACCTTGTCGGTGCCCAGGGTGCCGGTGGTCACGAAGTTCTCGGCGCGCTGGAAGCCCAGGTAGGTTTCCGGCGACTGCACTTCGTTCATGTCCGGTGCGGCCTGGATGCCCTTGGCATCGGCTTCGATCAAGCCGCCCGCCACCTTGGTAGCGCCCGCCTCACGCAGCAGTTGCTGGATCACTCGCTCGGACTCGGCGTAGTCACCCTCGCCAAAATGGTGATAGCGGATCTGGCCCTTGGCATCGGCAAAGTAATGCGCCGGCCAGTACTGGTTGTTGAAGGCGCGCCAGATCTTGTAGTTGTTGTCGATGGCCACCGGGTAAGTGATGCCCAGGTCCTTCATGGCCTTGGTGACGTTGTTCACGTCGCGTTCGAAGGCGAATTCCGGAGCGTGCACACCGATCACCACCAGGCCCTGGTCGCGGTATTTCTCGGCCCAGGCCTTGACGTACGGCAAGGTGCGCAGGCAGTTGATGCAGGAGTAGGTCCAGAAATCCACCAGCACCACCTTGCCTTTCAACGCCTCGGCAGTCAGTGGCTCGGAGTTGAGCCATTGCACGGCACCGTCCAGCGGCGGCAACTGGCCTTCCACTGGCAGCGTGTCACTGTGGTTGGCGGCCATCATCGCGCCGCCGGCCATCATCGCCCCGCTCTTCTGTTCAGGCTTGGCGCTGAGTTTCTCCACCAGGCTTTGTTCCAGGCCACCGGTTGACGCCGTCGACAGGCGCGCCAGGATCCCGGTGTCCAGGCCCAGGGCGATGGCCGCCACACCGGCCAACATCAGGGCGCCGAGCCCACGACGCAGCCATTCACCAGCGCCCAGCGAACGCTTCATGAAACCGAAGACTTTACCGCCGACCAGCAGCGCCAAGGCCAGGGAGGTGGCAGCCCCTGCCGCGTAGGCCAGCAAGAGCAAGGTAGTGCCGATACTGGCGCCCTGCAGCGCGGCGCCCGTCAGCACCAGCCCTAGGATGGGCCCGGCGCACGGCGCCCACAGCAGCCCGGTGGCCACGCCGATCAGGAACGATGCGCCCGGACGCGGCCGCGAATCGGCCCCGGCGGCTTCCGACAGGCGACTGCCCGCGGCCACCAGCGGCCGGGTCAGGCGCTCGGACAGGCTTGGCAGCAGCAGCGTCAGCCCGAATAGCGCAACAAACAGCAACGCGAGCCAGCGACCGTACTGATTGACTTGCACCACCCAACCGCCGCCCACCGCCGCGAGCGAGGCGACCAGGGCGAAGGTCATCGCCATCCCCAGCAGCAGCGGCAAGCCACTGCGCAAAAACGGCTGCCCGGTGCGAGCGAAGACAAAAGGCAGAACCGGCAGGATGCAGGGACTGACAATCGTCAGCACGCCGCCCAGATATGCGAGAACCAAAAGCCACATGGGGTAGACCCTTATAGGAAGACATTGAATTAAGTCGCGGTGAACGTCATGGCTGCGCCGTTCATGCAGTAGCGCAGGCCGGTGGGTGCCGGGCCGTCATCGAACACGTGGCCCTGATGACCGCCGCAGCGGCGGCAGTGGATTTCCTTGCGTACCACGCCGAAGGAGGTGTCGACGTGGCTGGCCACGGCGTTTTCCAGCGGTTGCCAGAAGCTGGGCCAGCCGGTGTGGCTTTCGAATTTGGTGGCTGAGGCGTACAGGGGCAAAGCGCAACCGGCGCAGGCGAAGGTGCCGTTGCGGTGTTCACTGTTAAGGGCGCTGCTGTAGGGGCGTTCGGTGCCCTCCTCCCGCAGGATCGCGTACTGCTCGGCGGTCAACAGGGTGCGCCATTCGGCGTCGGTGTGGCTGACTTCGAAATGTTCGGCGGCTTCGGCTTCGGCGATCAGGGCGGGGCCGGCGTTGATTTTTTGCAGCAGGCCACCGGCGATTACCGCGAGGCCGAGGCCGCCGCCGGCGAGCAGGATCTGTCGACGTGAATACATGAGTTGCTCCTCACACAAGTGCGGATGGCTGGTGAAGCCCCTATGGCTGATAAACAAACTGTGGCGAGGGAGCTTGCTCCCGCTGGAGTGCGCAGCGCTCCCGGCTTTTTTGGGGCCGCTGCGCGACCCAGCGGGAGCAAGCTCCCTCGCCACAATGAGGGGGGCGTACTTTTGCCGTTGCGATGAGTAAGGTTAGGCCCGGGGTGGTCGCGGAATCCTCACGCAGAGTTAAACAATTCGTGATAACTACACTGTTGCAAAAGCCGCACAATGCGCGAATCAAGAAGACAGGTTTTTATCAATGGATCAGCCCAAACGTGTCCTGGTGGTCGAGGACGATGCCCATATTGCCGATTTGATCTGCCTGCACCTGCGGGACGAGCAGTTCGAGGTGGTTCACAGTGCCGATGGTGACGAAGGCCTGCGCCTGCTGGAGCAAGGCGGCTGGGATGCGTTGATCCTGGACCTGATGCTGCCCGGCGTCGACGGCCTGGAGATCTGCCGGCGGGCCCGGGCAATGACGCGCTACACGCCGATCATTATCACCAGTGCCCGCTCCAGCGAGTTGCATCGCATCCTCGGCCTGGAACTGGGGGCGGATGACTACCTGGCCAAGCCGTTTTCCATGCCGGAGCTGGTGGCGCGGGTCAAGGCGCTGCTGCGCCGGGTCGACGCCATGGCGCGCAACTTGAAGATGGACGCCGGCAGCCTCGACCTCGGCCAGTTGTTCATCAACCCGCTGACCCGTGACGCCACCCTGCAAGGCCAGCGGCTGGACCTCACGCCCCGGGAATTCGACCTGCTGTACTTTTTCGCCCGCCAACCGGGCAAGGTATTCTCGCGCATGGACCTGCTCAACGCCGTGTGGGGCTACAGCCACGAAGGTTACGAACACACCGTCAACACCCATATAAACCGCCTGCGGGCCAAGGTCGAGGCCGATCCGGCCAACCCGGCGCGCATCCTCACGGTGTGGGGCCGTGGCTACAAGTTTGCCGAGCAATCGGCATGAGGCTGACCCTTACCCAGCGCCTGTCCCTGGTGTTCGCGCTGTTGCTGCTGATTTGCAGCGGCACGTCGGCCTGGCTGCAAGTGCGCTCCAACCACATGCATGAACTGGAAGTGGTGCAAGGCCTGTCCCGCGACCTCGCCGCGCACATCGCCCGGGATACGCAGTTGATGGACGCCGACGGTCTCAAGCCGGACGCGGTGCGCAACCTGTTCAGCCAGTTGATGCTGGTAAACCCGAGTGTCGAGGTGTACCTGCTGGACATTAACGGGCGCGTGGTCGGCAACGCTGCGCCCAGCGGCCACCTGCGCCGCGACCAGGTCAACCTGGAACCGGTGCGCCGCTTCCTCAGCGGCGCGATGCTGCCGATCCTCGGCGACGACCCACGCAGCGTCGACGGCCTCAAGGTGTTCAGCGCCGCGCCGCTGCGGGTCAACGGCCAGCAGACCGGCTACCTGTATGTGGTGCTGCTGGGCGAAGCCCATGATGTGTTCGACGCCCGGGATGCCACCGGCATGGCACTGAACATCGCCCTGTGGTCCATCGCCCTGGTGGCATTGTTGTGCTTGCTCGCGGGTTTGACCGCGTTCGCCTGGATCACCCGGCCCTTGCGGCAACTGACCGAGAAGGTCGGCCAGTTCGACATCAACGGCGCACCGAAAGTCCCGCAGGCCGTGGCGCCCGAGGTTGCCAGCCAGGATGAAATCGCCGTGCTCGACCACGCCTTCGTGCAGATGGAGAACCGCCTGGGTGAACAGTGGCGCGCCATCACCCACCAAGAGCAGGAACGCCGGGAGATGGTCGCGAATATTTCCCATGACCTGCGCACACCGTTGGCCTCCTTGCATGGCTACCTGGAAACCCTGTCCCTGAAAGACGCCAGCCTGACCCCGCAGGAACGCCGGCGTTACCTGGGCATCGCCCTCGACCAGAGCCGCAAGGTCGGCGGGCTGGCCCAGTCGCTGCTGGAACTGGTACGCCTGGAACACGGGTTTGTGCAGCCGGTCATCGAAGGCTTTTCAATACCCGACCTGGTGCAGGACATTTTCCAGAAGTTCGAACTGACCGCGGAAGCCCGGGCGATCACCCTCACCGCCAGCCTGCCGCCGGTGGTGCCAACCGTATTGGCCGACCTGGGCCTGATCGAACGGGTACTCACCAACCTGCTGGATAACGCCCTGCGCCATACACCGCCCAATGGCGAAGTTGAAGTGACCCTGGCCCCCAAGCCCGGTTTTGTTGAAGTCACGGTGAGCGACAGCGGCCCCGGGATTTCGGCGGATCTGCGCGAAGGTCTGTTCCTGCGCGCCTTCACCATTGGCGGGGCTCGACGCGATGGCGGCCTGGGCTTGCGCATCGTGCACCGGATCCTGCAACTGCACGGTCAGGAAATCCGCCTGATCGATGTGCCAGGGCGCGGCGCGACGTTCACGTTCGCCCTAGAAACCCGAGCAGCAGTTCGTTGACCTTGGGCCCCTGCTCGTTCTGAATCCAGTGGCCGCAGTTGGCCAGGACGCTTTGTTGCAGATTCGGCACGACGTCGGGCATGCGCTTGAGGGTGTGGGCTTCGAACACGCCGACCGGGTCGCGGTCGCCGATCAGGAACAGCGTCGGTTGCAGCACCTGCCTCCCGGCGAGGAACTCGGTGCGCTGCCAGTTGCGTTCGAAGTTGCGGTACCAGTTCAACGGGCCGCGAAAGCCGCCATTGGCGAAGGTCTGAACATACACGTCGAGGTCCTGCTGGCTGCACCAGGCCGGGAGCTTACCGGGCAGCGGCACACCTTCCAGCAGCTTCGCGCTGGCGGGTTTTTTCTGCAGGAAAACGTCCTGGTCCTGCATGAACAGCCGTAATGTCCGCTCGATATCGGCATCCAGTTCCTTTTCAGCCACGCCCGGGGCCTGGAAGTACAGGATGTAATTGAAGCGATCGGCGTACAGCTCGCGCATGATCTCGATCACCGGCCTGCGGGAGCGTCCGGCGAACGGTACCGACATCGTCACCAACTGGCTGACGCGCTCTGGCTCGAGCAACGCCAGGTGCCAGGCCACCACGGCGCCCCAGTCATGGCCAATCATGACGACCCGGCGATGCCCGAACAGGTCCATGGCGCCCTGGATATCGGCGCACAGGGTCAGCAGGTCATAGTCGGCCACTTCCGGCGGCGCGCTGGATTGTCCATAGCCGCGCATTTCCGGGACAAACACCCGATAACCCTGGGCCACCAGCGCCGGAATCTGCTCGCGCCAGGAGTGCCAGCACTCGGGAAACCCATGCAGCAACCACACCGGCGGGCCGCTCTCGGGGCCGGCGATGTGCACGTTCAACTCAATGCCGTTGACCTTGACCTTCTGCTGCTGGGTTTCACTCATCACTGGGTTCCTTGTGTGGGGTTCGCTCGCGGTATTCCCGGGGAGAACAAGCCATCACGCGCTTGAAAGCATTGCTGAAAGCGCTGTCTGACTGATAACCCAGGGACTGGCCGATCGTGGACACGCTGTTGTCGCTGGCTTTCAAGGCCTGTACCGCCAGGTGCATACGCCAGCGGGTCAGGTATTCCTGCGGTGCCAGCCCTACCCGTTGCTTGAAGTGCAAGGCGAAGGTGGAGCGGGATTGACTCGCCACGCCGGCCATTTCACTCAATGTCCAGCGCCGGGCGGGTGCTGCGTGAATTTCCCGCAGCACCGGGGCCAGCCTTGGATCCGTCAAGGCTCCCAGCCAGCCGGTGGTATGGGTGCCCATGGAAGATTGATAGAGCCGCAGGATTTGCACCAGCATCATTTGCGCCAAATGCTCGGTCATCAGCGCCGCGCCTTGTAACGGGCTGGCGTATTCCCGGGCCAGGCGATCCAGGCACCAACGCAACACGGCGGCCTGTTCGGAGTTGGCACTCACCCGCAACACCGGCGGCAGGCTGTCCAGCAACAGTCGGGCGTCGTCCCCGTAGATAAAGCGCCCGGCGATCAAAAACAGATCCACCGTGTCCCCCAACGTGGCGATGCCGCCCACCGCGTCGGCATACACCTCACGTGCATCGAGTCCTTCAGGGCACAGATTGCTGGACAGCCTCCACGGGCGTGCCTGGGTCAACAGGAAACAATCTCCCTCATACAAGCGTATCGGTACTGCCAGCCCTTCCACTTCCAGCCAGCAACTACCCTCCACCACCGCGTTGAACTTGATGCCATCCGGCGCCGCAAAGTCAATGGCCCAGGTGCCCCCAGCCTTCAGGCCGGCGAAGGTCGAGCGATGGCTTTTTAACAGTGCCAGCACATCGGAAAGGGTATCCATAAAAGCTCCGGACGATCGCGACAGAAACACGGACTCTAGGGCATTCCGCGTCCGGGCTCCAGCGAGAGACTCTAGGCCTCCCATAAGGAGATCTTTCATGGCTGACAAACAAACCCCAATTGGCAGCGGCTTCGATGCCGGCACTACCGCCCAGCAAGCCTTGGCGGGCAGCGATTTGCAAGGCAAGACGGTGATTGTCACCGGTGGCTACTCCGGCATTGGCCTGGAAACGGTTCGCGTGTTGGTCGACGCGGGTGCGCAGGTGATCGTTCCCGCGCGGGATCCTGAAAAGGCCGAACGCAACCTCTCGGGCATCATCGGTGTTGAACACGCCAGCCTGGATTTACTCGACCCGATTTCCATCGACCGTTTTGCCGAAAACTTCCTCGCCAGCGACCGGGCATTGAACCTTCTGATCAATAGCGCCGGAATCATGGCCACACCACTGCAACGGGATACGCGAGGTTTCGAAGCGCAGTTCGCCACCAACCACCTGGGCCACTTCCAGCTAACCGCGCGGTTGTGGCCGGCGCTGCGTGAGGCTAATGGCGCACGAGTGGTTTCGGTATCATCCCTCGGCCATCGTCTCAGCCCTGTGCATTTCGATGACCCGCAATTTGAACACCGCCCCTATGACAAGTGGCTCGCCTACGGCCAATCAAAAACCGCCAACGCACTGTTCGCGGTAGCACTGGACCGACGAGGTAAAGCGGAGGGTGTGCGCGCATTTTCCGTGCACCCGGGGGAAATCCTCACCGACCTGATCCGCTACCTGGACAAGGACGACCTGGCATTCGTCGGCGCACTGGATGAGCACGGCAATATCCGCCGCGCCAGTCACTACAAGAGCCCCGAGCAAGGCGCCGCGACCTCGGTGTGGTGCGCTGTCAGCCCGCAACTGGAGGGCATGGGCGGACTCTACTGCGAAGATTGCGATGTGGCCGCTTCGTCGCAGGATGACACCAGCCGTAACGGCGTATGGCCCTGGGCTGTCGACCCGGAGCAGGCCGAACGCTTATGGGCAGTGAGTCAGCAGTTGTGCAATGTCACGTTGTAGTCCGGGACCCCAGCGTTCATATTTGGCAGTCATGCACTGCCAATGAGCGACCTGAACCATGCAGCCTCCTGCCAGATACCTCGTGCCCCTTGCCGCCTCCCTTTGCGCCACCCTCGCCTGCGCCGACAGCCACGACCCACTGCTCGCCAAGCGCGTGGATGCGGTGGTCGACAGCGCCATTGCCGACAATCGCCTGGTGGGCACCGTGGTGCTGGTGCTGCGGGACGGGCAGCTGGTTTATCACCGTGCTGCCGGCTTGGCGGACCGCGAAGACGGGCGCCCGATGACAGAGGACACGATCTTTCGCCTGGCATCGGTGACCAAACCGCTGGTATCCGCCGCCGCGATGCACCTGGTGGAACAAGGTCGCTTGGGCCTGGACGATCCGGTCAGCCGCTGGCTGCCCGACTTCAATCCCAAGCTGGCGGATGGCACCATCCCGGTGATCACCGTCAGCCAGTTGCTTAACCACACAGCCGGCCTGAGCTATGGATTCCTGGAAAGTACCCATGGCCCTTACCGCACCGCCGGGGTTTCCGATGGTTTGGGTGAGCCCGAGATCAGCTTTGCCGAGAATCTCAAGCGTATCGCGAGCGTGCCCCTGAGTTACCCGCCGGGCACCGGCTGGCAGTATTCGATGGCCACCGATGTGCTGGGTGCGGTGCTGGAAAAGGCGTCCGGCCAGAGCCTGCCGGCATTGCTCCGCGACTCGGTGACCGAACCACTGGGGCTAAGCGATACCGGGTTTTCCGTGACGGATATAAAACGCCTGTCCGCCGCCTATCAGGATGGCTCGCCACAGCCGTTGCGCATGGTCGACAAGGCCACGATCACCTCGGGCAACAGCACCGCGCTGTTTGATGTGCGGCGGATTCTCGATCCCCAGGCCTACCCTTCCGGCGGCGCAGGCATGGCCGGGACGGCAGGTGATATTGCGCGGTTCCTGGAAACCATTCGCCGGGGCGGCGCTCCGATCCTGTCGGCACACAGCGTGCAGTTGATGGTCACCGATTCGGTTGGCGCCAAGGCGCAAACCCAGGACCCGGGCTGGGGGTTCGGTTATGGCTGGGCGGTGCTGGATGACCCGGCGTTGACAGGCACACCGCAATCCCGGGGCACCTTTGAATGGGGCGGCGCCTACGGTCACAGCTGGTTTGTCGACCCGCAGCAGAAGCTTACGGTGGTGGCACTGACCAATACGGCTTACGAAGGCATGTCCGGCCAGTTCACCCACCAGTTGCGGGATGCGGTGTATCCGCCGCAGTGATCGACCACCAGCGCGGCAATAACTGCCGCACCCGCGCTTCGCCAAACCGGTCATCAATCAGCATTACCACCCCTCGGTCCTGCTGGCTGCGGATCACCCGGCCCGCGGCTTGCACCACCTTCTGGATGCCCGGATAAAGGTAGGTGTAGTCATAACCGGCGCCGAAAATCGCGCCCATCCGCAGCTTGAGCTGCTCGTTCACCGGGTTGAGTTGCGCCAGACCCAGGGTGGCGATAAACGCGCCGATCAGCCGGGTGCCCGGCAGGTCGATGCCTTCGCCGAATGCGCCGCCAAGCACGGCAAACCCGATGCCCTGACTGTGCTGGGTGAACTGGTCGAGAAATGCCTGGCGTTCAGCCTCGGCCATGCCCCGTGACTGCTGCCACAGCGGGATGCGCGGGTGCCGCTCGGCAAGCAAATGCGCCACTTGCTGCAGATAATCGAAGCTGCTGAAAAACGCCAGGTAGTTGCCCGGAGCCTGGGCAAACTGCGCTGCAATCAGCTCGACGATGGGCTCCAGGGACGCCTGGCGATGCACAAACCGGGTGGAGATCCGGTCGACGATATGCACCCGCAGCTGCTCGGCCTTGAACGGCGATTCCACATCCACCCAGGCGGTGTCAGGCGGCATCCCCAGCAAGTCCGCGTAGTAGTGCCGTGGGCTCAGGGTTGCGGAAAACAGCACGCTGCTGCGGGCCGCTGTCAGCCGGGGCCGAATGAATTCGGCGGGCACCACGTTGCGCAGGCACAGGTTTGATGAACTGCGCTTGCCGCTGAGTTCGCGTTTGCTGATGTCGAAAATGAAGTGTTCGTTGAACAGCTCGGCGACCTTGGCAAACTGCAAGGCCTCGAAGTAGAAGGCTTGCAGTTCGCCATTGAGTGCTTCGGGATGGTCGTTGAAATATTCACCCATGGCGCTGGTGCACAGGCTCAGCGCCTGCAGCAGTTTGTCGGGTTTCTGGGCGTAGGCCTGATAAGGTGCCACTTGCTCCTTGTGCAGGGCATTCCACTCACGGTTCAGGCGCTGGAGCGGCTTTTTCAGCGGCTCGGGTGCGATCTCGCGCAGGGTCTTGAGCGTGTACTGGTCGAGGGCCGCGCTGTACATCGAGCGGCCACGCTCCACCAGGTTGTGGGCTTCGTCCACCAGCACCGCGACGCGCCACTGGTTGAGCTGGGCCAGGCCGAACAACATGGCGCCGAAGTCGAAGTAATAGTTGTAGTCGGCGACCACCACGTCGGCCCAGCGTGCCATTTCCTGGCTCAGGTAATAGGGGCAGACGTCATGGGCCAAGGCGACTTCCCGCAGGTTGCGCTGGTCCAGCAGGCGCACGCGGGAAGCAGCTTCGCAGGCCGCCGGCAAGCGGTCATAAAAACCCTTCGCCAGTGGGCAGGAGTCGCCGTGGCAGGCTTTGTCCAGGTGTTCGCAGGCCTTGTCCCGCGCCACCAGCTCCAGCACCCGCAATGGCAGATCGGGGCTGCTGTCATACAGCACCTGCGCCGCATCCAGCGCGAGTTTGCGGCCCGGGGTCTTGGCGGTCAGGAAGAACACCTTGTCCAGCTGTTGTGGCGCCATGGCCTTGAGCATCGGGAAAATCGTGCCGACGGTCTTGCCAATTCCGGTAGGCGCCTGGGCCATCAGGCAGCGGCCGGTGCTGACCGCCTTGTAGACCGTTTCCGCCAGGGCGCGCTGGCCCGGGCGAAACGCCGCATGGGGAAAGCCCAGGGCAACCGCTGCGGCATTGCGGGCTTCGCGCTGGTGCATTTCCTGTTCGGCCCAGCCGAGGAACAGGGTGCATTGCTGCACGAAGAATGCCTGCAGGTCATCAGCCTGAAACCGTTGGCTGAGCAGCGTCTCGTGCTCGCCGACAATGTCGAAGTACACCAGCGCCAGGACAATCTCCGACAACCCGAGCTTCTGGCACATCAACCAGCCGTAGACCTTGACTTGGGCCCAGTGCAGTTGCCGGTGGTTGGCCGGTTGTTTGTCCAGGTCGCCGCGATAGGTTTTCACCTCTTCCAGCTGGTTGCGGTCCGGGTCGTAGCCATCCGCCCTGCCCCGGACTTTCAACTGCTGGTATTCGCCCTCCAGCGCGACTTCATTCTGGTAATGGGCGCTGCGCCGAGAGGCCACCGTGCGGTGGCCGACAATCCCTTCCTGGGCACTGGGAGACGGGGTAAAACGCAGGTCGAGGTCGCCGACCTTGGCGGTGAATTCACATAATGCACGCACCGCGACGCTGTAGCTCAAGCGGCCTGCCCCGCCCAGCGCACATAACACACAGTGACGGGCATCTGGTGTTCGCCGCAGAACTCCAGCCAGCGCAACTGGTTGTCCTGCAGGCGATCACCGGGGCCTTTGACTTCGATCATGCGGTAGGTTTTTTCTTCGGGCCAGAACTGGATCAGGTCGGGCATGCCGGCGCGGTTGGCGCGGATATCCAGCAGCAGGCGTTCGAACCAGTGGCGCAGGTGCGCCGCTGGCAGGCAGTCGAGGGCCTGGTCGAGCAGTTCTTCGCTGAGCACGTTCCAGAACACGAAGGGTGACTGGATGCCCCATTTGTCTACATAACGCTGGCGAATGGTGTGCTTGTAGCGCCCATCGTCCAGTTGGCCCAGGCACTCGGCGAACAGCTCGGCGCGCCGCAGATGAAAATCCTCGCTGTGCAGGTCTACCGGCCCGCGCTGGAACGGGTGGAAAAACGACCCCGGCAACGGCGCGAAAATCGCCGGCCAGCACAGCAGGCCAAACAGCGAATTGATCAGGCTGTTCTCGACGTAATGCACGGGTGCACCATGGTCGCTGAGGTGCGCCTGTACGCAATACTCCACCGACATCATCGGTTCCGGGGCCGGCAGTTCGAGGTCCAGGCGCACGATCTCGCGGGGTTTTGCCCTGGGCAGCGCCGGCTCGCCGAGCTTGCGTCGCAGCCTGGGTATCACGCGCAGCAAGTGCTGCTGTTCGGCAGCGCTTTCCGGGGCCTGTTGCGCCTCACGGGCCAGCCCCATCGCCTGGGCAAAATCCTCCTGGCGCTCCAGCACCCGGATCAGCCGCGCCCGTGCGCCGGGATAGGTGCAGCCCCGGTAGATAGCTTCCGCCAGGGCCAACTCGGCGCTGCGCTCACAATACTGGCCCACCTGGAACAACAGCTTGGCCCGACGTTTCTCCAGCCAGGGGTTGTCGGTGTGCAAGGTAGCGATTTGTTCCAGCACGCCATCGAGTGCCTCGCCCGCTTCAAAGGCCTGCTGGCACTGATGCAGGAACAGAAAGCCGTGCACATCGTCACGGCTGCGCAAACCGCGGGATTCGGCGCAGAATTCGACTTTCTCGTAGGTAAAGATCCCCAGGTCCGCCAGCACAAATTCCGACCAGTCCTGATAGAGATTACCGAAGAACATCAGGCGCAGGCGGTCGCACAGTTCCATCACGGTGAGGCTGTAAAGCTGATCGGCCAGGTCCGGGCACCAGTGCTGGAAGTGACGCAGTTCACAAAACTGCATTGACAGCGTTTCCAGCCAGTCAGCCTTCCTGGCCTTGGGTTGCTCGATCCAGGGTTTGAACGCCGCCAGGATCTCCGCTTTCTGCAACAGGCCGAACAACTCGCCGAACGACAACAGGCATTGATCCGTCACCCAACCCTGTTCCAGCAAAGGCACAACCGCCTCGTGTACCGCGCCGATCTCGACATAGTTAAGCTTGCCCGCCCGGAAATGCGCGCCCTTGCGCATCACCATGCGTACCAGTAACGCCTGGGAAGCCTGCGGCAAGCTGTCAAATTGCTGAATGAAATGCTCTTCGTCCGGGGCGAGCAAATCGGCATAACGCTGCCCCAGCCAGGCGAGCACTTGGCGGAAGTTATGCAGGTAATAGAGCGGATCTTCTAGGGGATTGGACATTTCAGGCACTGGATCAACCACTGTTTATGCATACAGAGTGCCGTCCCTGACCGACTGTTGCAATCAGTAATAGATCAAAGGCACACGCAACTTTTTGCGTAATAATGATCAGATGGCTGTCAGCCACATTAAATGAGTCTCCCCCGACCGCTCAGGTGCGGGGTTTTCGAAGGATCAGGGTAAGGGTTATGAGCATGAAGAATTTGGGTCTGGCGGTGGGTATGTTCACGTTGCTGGTATTGGCCGGTTGCTCCACGCAGACGGTGGTGACGTTGCAGAACGGCACTCAATACCTGACCAAGGACGTGCCCAACGCGAAAACGGCCGATGGCTTCTACGAATTCACCGACATCGCCGGCAAGCATATTCGCGTCAAGGCCGATGACGTCGCGACCGTGATGAAGGAGAAATAAAAAGTGGGAGCCCGTCGGCTCCCACTTTTCTTTGCCATGATCGTTCCCACGTTCTACGTGGGAATGCATCCCGTGACGCTCCGCGTCACCACTGCGCAAGACATGAACCGTGGGTTGGCCGTTGGACGCAGAGCGTCCGGGGCGGCGTTCCCACGCAGAGCGTGGGAACGATCAATCCGTGGCGCTACTTAGCCGATGGAAACCCCATCGCCCCAAACCCCGGCGAGCCCAACGCCAACCAGCGTCACCGAGTCCGCGCCAAAGCTCAGCACGGTATCGCCCCCCACCACCTTGGCGTGGTCACGCCAGTCCGCACTGCCCTCCACGTCCCGGAACACCAGCTTGTCGGTCGGCTGATAACCAATCACCCGGTCCTGCCCAAACTGCCCGCCGAACAGAAAGGTGTTATGCCCGCTGTTGTCGCGGATCGTGTCATTGCCCTTGCCGCCCTCGATGAAATCCACGCCCTTGCCACCCTGGATCAAGTCATCGCCATCACTGCCGATGATGAACGTGTTGCCCTTGTGCGGCTCGGCATTGCGGTTGAGGTCCTGCACCCAGGTATTGGCCCGGGCCGGGTCCGACAGGTTGGCCACGATAATCGTCGAGTCCCGGCTGGTCAGGTCGTAGAACTGCGAGTCCAGGACCCGCGTCATGCCATCCCCATACCCGGTGGGCAAATGAGAAAGCCAGGTGGGAACATTGACGATGGAAAACGGCAGGACATTCCACAGCGTCGACGCGTAGTGATCGTTGAAGCTGACGATATTGTCCGTGGTCGACTCATGGGGCTTGTCGTGCACGCCCAGTGACGAGAAGTTGAACGACGAGCCGTCCAGCGCGCGAAACACCGGGTCGTTTTCATAACCGATGTTCAGCACCTTGTCGCCGGCACTCTGGGTTGGCGAGGCATAAGCCACATAGTTGGAGTCCTTGTAGAACCCCGACCATTTATTGCCGCTCAGGTCGGCCATGCTGTTGACCGCCAGGCCACCCAGGCTATGACCGCTGACCACCACGTCCTTGCCCGTCAGGCCATGACTGCCGGCATACGCCGCGACATCCTTGAGCAAGGTGCCAAAGGCTTCGCCGGCGTAGTTTTTCGCGTAGTCCTTGGGCCCCAGCGCCGCCAGCAGGTCACTGACCAAATCGCCGATGGAGTCGCTGATCAAGGTTTCCCGAGGCCCCGAAGTCCCGCGAAAACCAATGCCGATTTCCAGCAGCTTGCCGTCGCCATCGTACTTGCCCAGCACTTCCACCTGCGCGGTGGTGTAGCCGGGCTTTTCACCGAAGAACGTGCCCCGGGCGTCCACCTTGCCGCCGTAGCCCAGGGTACTGGCGCTGATGGGCGTCCAGCCGGCCTTGTTGACCGCCTCGAGGGCAGCTTTTTCCGAGTCGGGGTTCCAGGGAATCCCTGGAATAACCCCCTGTGAATCGGTGCTGCCCAGCAGCGCGCCCACCAGAGTGGCGGGCAGCCCCAGGCCAAAACCGTTGTGCTGGTAACCCACGGCAAAGCCGTTGTCCAGATTGTGATAGGAGTACAGCGTGATCGCCATGGCATCGGCGAACAACGCTTTGGAGCCCTCGGTGCCGAGGTTTTTATAGTCGAAAACACCCATGGTATTGCCTCTCTTTTGTTGGAATTGTCGAGAAAGCCGAATCTGCACAAATGGACGATTGGAACCGGATCAATGTGGGAGCGGGCTTGCTCGCGAAGGCGGTGTGCCAGTCGGTGGATGGGTTGACTGATCCACCACTTTCGCGAGCAAGCCCGCTCCCACATTTCGAACCGCAGTGTTTAGAAAGCCCAGTCCAGGCTCAAACCCACCCCATGGACTTTCTCCTTGCTGGCCAGCAGGCCGTTGTAATCCAGATTCACCTTCGCATCCTTGCTCAGCGCCAGGCTGACCCGCGCCCCCACCAATGCCGCATCACGCACCATCGACGAACTCTCCACAGTGAACGAAGGGCCGCCCGAGGCAAACGCCAGGTGCCGCTCGGAATCGACGCTGCTCAGGTTGTGCTGCCAACCCAGGGTGCCGGAAAGCTCCAGTTGCTGATGGTCATTGATATTCAAGGTTTTCAGCGCTCGAGCACCCAGGGTACTCAACACCACATCGCGGCTGTCATCCCGGCCCTTCAAGGCCGCCGCATCACCCTTCTCGGTAAACCCATCGGCATCCAGATGCACGTACGCCAGGTTGGCGAACGGTTCCAGGGCCAGGGGTTGCAGGTTCAGGCGATACGCCGCCTCGGTAAACACCTGGGTACTGCGGGCATCCATTTTGGCTTTCTGCTTTCCGGCGACTTCACCGTATTGCAGCTCGCGCTTCACATCGGCGCGGTGCCAGCTGTAGGTCGCACCACCGCTCAAGCGCAAGGCACCGATTTCATGCCCGGCATACGCACCCAGGTGATAGCTGTCCACCGATGCCCGGGAATGGGTGTCGCTGCCCATGTTCAGCGATGTATCGCTGTACCCCGCCACCAGCCCTACACGGGTGTCTTCATCCAGCGCGCCGTCCACACCCGCCAGCATGCCGCCGATGGAGGTGGTGTAGCCCGCCGTATCGCTGCCGCTGTTGGTCTTGCCCCAGGCGCCCAACGCCTTGACCCAGACGTTGCCACGGCTATCGACGGTCTGGCTCGATGCGCCCATTTGCCCTTGCTGCAAACGCTCGCCCACGGCTTCGCGCAGGTAGCGGTTGTCATTGATCAATGCGGTTTCCAGCGCCGGGTAGATTTCCCCGGACAGCTGCTGGAATGCACCCTGGGCCGAGGCCGCATTCGGCGCCAGCAACAGGCTTTCGTAAACGGCGTTGCCCGCGCCCAACTGCTCGGCAGCAGCGGCCACCGAACGTTGGTTCGGGGTGGCGGCCACACTGGCAAAGGTGTTGGCATTGCGCCCCACATCCAGCTGCACGCCGTTGGCGGCGTAGTTCAGGGTACCGCCGATAAACAGATAGTTGGGCAGCACCGAACCGAAGCTGCCGGTAATCCCGCCCGCAGCCTGCAGGATGTTGTACTGGCGACCGATCAGGCTTTCGGCCTGGGTCTGGGTCAGCAGCGTCGGGCTGTTTTCCAGGGCCAGGGTCACCGTACCGCCGCTGAGGGTGGCCTTGCCACCGGCGACGATGCGATCACTGTTGGTGGCCGACAACTCCACCGCATAGGTTGAGCCTGCAGCGAAACTCACATCCCCGGCCACGTTCAGGGTGCCGATGGAGTTGCCCGGCGCCACGGTACCGCCGCTGTTCGCTGTCAGCGAACCAATGCGCCCTGAACCGCCCACTACGCCGCTGCTGCTGACGGTAACGTCGGAGGTGATCGAGCCATTGATCGCCAGCAACCCTTGGTTGACCAGGGTCGGGCCGCTGTAGGTGTTGGTGCCGGTCAGTACCAGCGCGCCAATGCCCTGCTTGGTCAGGCCGCCATGCCCGGAGATATCGTTGCTCCACACATCCAGCCCGCAATGCACATCGGTGCACGTGCGCTGGGTCGGTTTGCCGGCATCCACCACGGCGCCAATCCCTGGCAGGTCTGCGACAAACTGGCCGGAGCCGTAGGCGCCGTCGATACGAAACTCCGCCGGGATATCCTCAGCTGTCACAAACATCCCAGGGCCGTTGATGGCCTTGCCCAGGTTGATCATGCCCCAACCGTACAGCGAGTCGATGCCCGGTGCGCCGAGGTCGGTCGCGGTGGTTTTCAGCAGCGTGGAGATCTGGTCGCCGCTCATGTACGGGAAGCGCTCCATCAACACCGCTGCACTGCCGGCCACATGCGGCGCGGCCATGGAGGTGCCGTTGAAATTGGCGTAGTCGGTGGTCAGGTTTTCCAGGGAGGTGCCGTTGATCACCGAACTGTAGATCTTGGTGCCGGGGGCCGCGACGCAGAAGCTGGCGGCATACCCGCAGCGCGAGGAAAACGTACTGATCACGTAAGGATCGGAACTGGCGGTGTCGGGATTCTGTTGCAAGGCCGCCACCGACAGCCAGTTGGGTGCAATCTCCGGCACGAAGTACGCCAGGCCCGAGATCGCATCCGGGTTGTTGCGGTTGTAATCGTTGCCGGCGGCAAAGATCGTCAGCACGCCGCTGCGGGCCGCATCAATGGCGCCCTGATAAGCGCCACCTGCGATCGTCCCAAGGATCGGCCGAATGTTATTGAACTGCGCCTGGGCTTCATTGACCGTGAAGTTGGGGAATGCCGGATCTCGGCCGCCCTTGGCGTACTGGTCACCGATGCCAATGCCCCAGCTGTTGTTGATAATGCGTGCGCCGCTGGCCACCAGCGCGTCCCAACCGGCTTTGTAGACCGCACCGTCGTTGCCCAGGATGATCCCGTCTTCGGGGCCCGGGTCACCGTTTTCGGCGCTGATGATCTGCGCATCGAACGCCACGCCGTGCATTGGCCCGCCGTCGCGGTTACCCGCGGCGATGCCGCCTACGTGCGTGCCGTGATTGCCGAGCTTGCCGTTGGAACCCAGGGAAGGCGTGCCGTCGTAGCGAAACGCATCCCCGGCCTTCACCGGGATGTACGGGTCGGTGTATTGGCGAATGCCTTCGGTCACGATCGTGACCACTTTGCCGGGGCTGGCGAATTCCGGATGCTGGGCATACACCGGCTGGTCGAAGATCCCCAGCTTCACGCCCTTGCCGGTGTAGCCGGCGGCGTAGGCGGCGTCTGCATGCACGGCGCCCAGGCCCCAGTCGGCCTTGAATTCATTACTGCGCCAACTGGCAGCATCTCCCAGTTTTCCGGTTTCCACGTAGGGTGCGGCCTGGGCGGTACCCAGGCTGGCCAGGCAACACAGCAACGCGCCGTATGGCACGCAGCTCAGGGCCTTGAGCGGGTAGCCCGGGCCTGTTGGGATGGCGGATTGAAACCCTCGTTTTGTTTTTTTCACGGTGACCTTCCTTAGTTTTTATTGCACTTGTATAAATCACGTTTATCCCAAGCGTCGCCGACCCAATGTGGGAGCGGGCTTGCTCGCGAATGCGGTGGCTCAGTTACAGGTGCGTCGACTGACACACCGCATTCGCGAGCAAGCCCGCTCCCACAGTTGACCTCTTTCGGCCTCAGGATCTTGCTCAGAACTGCCAGTTCAGGCTCAACCCCACGCCCTGGATTTTTTCCCGGCCAGCCAATTGGCCGGTGTAGTCGAGGTTGACCCGTGTGCTTTTGCTCAACGCCAGGCTCGCCTGCACGCCCACCGCTGCCGCGTCGCGCATCAACGGCGAGCTTTGCACCGCAAACGACGGCCCTCCGGCGACAAACGCCAGGTGCTCTTCGGATTCAACAGCACTCAGGCTGTGCTGCCAGCCCAGCGAGCCGGAAACGTCCAGTTGCTGGCGGTCATTGAGGGGGAAGGTTTTTGCCGCCCGCAGGCCCAGGGTGCTCAGCACCGCATCGCGGCTGTCACTGCCACGCTCCAGCGCGGCGGCGTCGCCCTTCTCGTGAAAACGTTCGTTGTCCAGATGCACGTAAGCCAGGTTGGCGAACGGCTCCAGCGCCACCGAGGACACGTTCAAACGGTAGGCCGCTTCGGTAAATACCTGGGCACTGCGCGCATCCAGCTTGGTCTTCTGCGTGCCGCTGACTTCGCCGTACTGCAAGTCGCGTTTCACGTCGCCGCGATGCCAGCTGTAGGCACCGCCGACGCTCAAGCGCCAATTGCCCAGCTCATGCCCGGCGTAGGCGCCGAGGTGGTAGCTGTCGATGGACGCCGATGAATGCGTGCCGCTGCCCATGTTCAGCGAGCTGTCGCTGTAACCGGCCACGAGACCGGCACGGGTCTGCTCGTCCAGCGCGCCGTCGACACCGGCCAGCATGCCGCCCAGTGAGCTGGTGTAGCCTGCCGTGTCGCTGCGGCTGTCGGTCTTGCCCCAACTGCCGAGCGCCTTGACCCACACGTTGCTCTCACCGGTAACCGGCGTATGGCGCAGGCGCTCGCCCACGGCATCGCGTACCTGGCGGCTGTCATTGATCAGCATTGTGCCGATGGCCGGGTAGATTTCTCCCGACAGCTGCTGGAAACCCGACTGCGCCGTGGCTGCCGAGTCTGACCGCAGGATGCTTTCGTACACCGGATTACCGGCGCCCAACTGCTCGGCGGCCGCCGCCACCGAACGCTGGTTACGAGTGGCACCGACACTGGCGAAACTCGCATCACTGCGGGCAATGCCCAGTTGCACACCGTTGGCGGCATAGTCGAGGGTGCCGCCGAGGAACAGGTAGTTGGGCAACACGGCACCGAACTGGCCCTGGATCCCGCCAGCCGCCTGGAGGATGTTGTACTGGCGCCCCACCAGGCTTTCCGCCTGTTGCAGGCTGAGCAGGGTCGGGCTGTTTTCCAGGGCCAGGGTCACGGTGCCGCCGCCGAGGATTGCCTTGCCCGTGGCGACAATCCGGTCGCTGGTGGTGGGGGTGAGTTCGACCGCATAGGTGGAGCCGGCGGCGAGATTTACATCCCCGGCCACCTGCAAGGTGCCCACGGAATTGCCCGGCGCCACGGTGCCGCCGCTATTGACCTGTAACGCCGCGATGCGACCGGAGCCGCCCAACGTGCCGCTGTCATTGACCGTCACCGCGGACGTCAGCGAGCCATTCACCGCCAACCGGCCGCCATTCACGGTGGTCGGGCCACGGTAGGTGTTGTCGCCCGCCAGGATCAGGCCGCCCGCACCGGATTTGGTCAGGCTGCCTTCGTAGATACGCTGGGCCGCGGCTGCAGCACGGGCAGTGCCAACGGCATAGTCCGTCTGGTCCTGCTGACTCGCGCCGGCGCCCACGCCGTTCTCCCAGCCCTTATCGCGCAGGGTTTGCTGCCAGGCCAGGGTTTCGGCGCTGTCTTCGGCCTGACGCTGGATCAGCGCCTTGTCGGAGATCGCATTGCTCCACACATCGCCCTGCCCGGCCGCCAACGTGACATTCATCGGCCCGAGCAATTGCCCGGGCCCGTGCATTGCTCGGCCAAGGTCCGGCACGCCCCAGCCGACCTGAGTGGTCGGTGCATCGGTGACCGCGCCATTGAGCTGGGTGGCCGTGGTCAACAGCACCTGCAAGGCCTGTTCGTTGTTCAGGTATGGATAGCGTTCCATCACCAGCGCCAGTGCGCCGGTGGCATGGGGCGCCGACATCGAGGTGCCGGATTTCACCCCATAACCGCCATCGGGAATGGTGCTGTTGATCAACGCCCCGGGGGTGGAAATGCACCAGTACTTGGCGATGCCGCACTGGTTGTATTTCTGGTTGTTCGCCTTGTCCAGGCCCGATACCGCCAGCCAGTGGCCTTCCAGCTCCGGCTGGAAATACGGCAAGGCCGAACGCACGCTGGCGTTGGCGTAGCCGCTGTTGCCGGCACTGAACACGTTGATCACCCCGGCCTTGGCCACCTCCGCAGCGGCATCCAGCCAGGTGTTCTGGTTGTAGTGCTGGGCATAGGCAGCGTGCAGGTCGCCAATGGTCTGGTAGCTGACATCCTTGGGTTGGCTGCCCCAACTGTTATTGATCGCGCGCACGCCGGAATCCACCAGCGCGCTGTACACCGCCTTGAAGTACTTGGGGTCTGGCGTGGGGCCGAACAGGAAGCTGTCGCTGGCGTTGGTGTTGCCGACGTAGATCTGCGCGTTGTACGCCACGCCGTGCATGCCCACGCCATCGCGGGCCGCGCCCATGGTGCCGGTGACGTGGGTGCCGTGGGAGTCATTGTTTGGGTTGAGCGCGCCGGTGGTCGTGAAGGGGCTGCCATCGACATAGGTGCCACTGGCGGTGACCGCGTGATAGCGGTCTTTTGAGGCTTCGGGATGGTTGGGGTCGAAACCCGAGTCCAGGGCGCCGATCTTCACGCCACTGCCGGTGATGCCGCTCGCATAGGCCTCGTTGGCTTTCATCCGGTCCAGGCCCCAGTCGCTCTGGAACTCGGCGGAACGCCAACTGCCGGGGTCGCCGACTTTGCCGGCTTCGATGTACTGCCCGTGGGCCGCCACTGACAGCAGCAGCAAGGAGCCTGCGGTGAAGGGTTTGAAGCGAGGTGAACCAGTGATCATGAAGAGTCCCTTTTCTTATTGTTGAAATACCTGTGGCGAGGGAGCTTGCTCCCGCTGGAGTGCGCAGCGCTCCCAAGATTTTGGGGCCGCTACGCAGCCCAGCGGGAGCAAGCTCCCTCGCCACAACAAGCGCCCTTGCCACAGAAAGCTCCCTTGCCAAAACAAGCGCCCATGCCACCAAAGCTCCCTTGCACCAAGTACCACTCGTCCAGGCATCAGCGGCTCTCAGGACCAAACGCCTCGTCCACCTTGGCCAGGTCGGTGTCACGCAAGTTGCCCGCGTAGTAATGCAATTTGGTCCAGGCCATCAGGTAGTCGTACCGTGCCTGGGCCAGGTCGCGACGGGTGCTGTACAGCTGCTGCTCGGCGTTCAGCGCATCGAGGTTGACCCGCTCGCCGCCGAGGATGCTTTGCTTGGTCGAGACCACCAGCGCTTCAGCCGAAGTCAGCGCCTTTTGATACGCCCGCAACTTGCTCACTCCCGACAGGCAAGCACTGAACTGGCGCCGCAGTTCGATCAGGGTTTCGCGGGTCTTGCCTTCCAGCTCGTACTCGGCCTGCTCCATGGCGCGGCTGGCCTGGCGGGTGGAAGCCGAGACGCCGCCACCGGCATACAACGGCATGCTGACTTCGATGCCGATGGTGTTGGTGTCGTAGCGCTGGTTGTAGGTGTTGCCGCTGTCGGATTCCTGCTGGCGCGAGCTGGCATACGCCGTGATGCGTGGCAGGTGCCCCGAACGGTTGCGCTCCACTTCATAACGCGCCACTTCCACGGACTGGCGTTGCGAGGCCAGGTTGGGGTTGTTGGTCAGCGCCAGTTCGTGCCAGGTGTCGTAATTGGCCGGGGTCAGGGTGAAGGCGGCAAACCCCGGGTTCAGCGGCGCCAGGTCGTTGATGTTGACGCTCTGCACGCCAATCAGCGCCCCGAGTTCGCGCAGCGAGGCGTCCTGTTCATCCAGCGCCTGGATTTCCTCGGCAGTCGCCAGCTCATAGCGCGATTCGGCTTCCAGGATGTCGGTGCGGGTGCCCTCGCCCTGCTGGAACAGATGCTGGTTCTGCTGGAACTGCTGCTCGTAGGCCTTTTTCTTGGCGCGTGCAATGTCGATCTGGTCCTGGGCAAACAACGCCTGGGTGTAATAGGTCAGCACCCGCACCAGCAGCGCCTGGCTCTTGTCGCGGAAGCTCTCGTCGGCAAACAGTGCCTGGGCCACGCCCTTGCGGTAGTTGGCATAGGCTTCGTAGTCGAACAGCGGCTGTTGCAGGGTGAACGTGGAGCCATAGCTGTTGTAGTTGCGGTCATCGTGATAATTGCCGCCGCGCCCGTCGGGCAAGGTGGCCTTGGAGTTGTTGCGGCCCTTGTTGTAGTTGTACGAGAGCTTGGGCAGCAGGCCGGCGCGGCCGATGGTGCGGTTTTCCAGGCCGGCGTCGCGCTCCTTGATGGCACCAAGGAATACCGGATCGTTGCGCAGGGCCTGTTCGTAGACATCGAACGGGCCCATGGCGGCCTGGGCGCTGCCGCAGGCGATCAGCAAGGCGATGAACATCGGCTTCATGCTCATTCCTCGGTCAACGCCGAGCCAGCGCGGTCCAGCAGCGGCTTGAACAGGTAATTGAGCAAGGAGCGCTCGCCGGTGCGGATGAACATCTCGGCGGGCATCCCCGGCTTGATCACCAGGCCATGGAGTTTCTCCAGGGCGCTGCTGCTGACGGTGGTGCGCAGCACGTAGTAAGGCATGCCGGTTTTTTCGTCGAGCATCTGGTCGGCGGAGATCAGGCTCACCTCCCCCGGCACCCGCGGCGTGCGGCTCTGATTGAAGGCGGTGAAGAGAATGTCCACCGGCAAGTGCGCACCGACCTTGTCCACCAGGTGCACCGGCAGGCGCCCTTCGACTTCCAGGCGGGTGTCCTGGGGCACGATTTCCAGCAGGGTTTCACCGGCACGCACCACGGCGCCTTCGGTGTGCACGCCCAGGTTGACCGCGATGCCATCGGCGGGCGCGTTGATCTCGCTGTGCTGCAGGTCGAAACCGGCGGAGGTCAGTTGTTGTTCCAGGGTCAGGCTGCGCAGCTGCGCGTCGGCCAGTTGGCTGCGCACTTCCTTCTGGTACTCCTCGCTGTGCTGCTGCAACTTGAGGCGCGACTCGAGGATGCCCTGCTCCACCCGCCCGCTTTCGCCGGTGTTCTGCGCCAGGTCCTGTTGCACCTGGGACAGTTGCCGCTGGTATTCCATCAGCCGGTTGCGCGGGATGTAGCCGTTGTCGGCCAGGGGTTGCAGGTTGTTCAACTGGTCACGCAGGGATTGCGCCTGGGCCGTCAGGTCACTACGGGCGCGACGCATGCCGTTCAGTTGCGCCGTAGCGCCTTCGATACTGGCGCGAATCCCGGCCTGTTCCCGGGCAAAGGCTTCGCGGCGGCTGCTGAACAGTTGACGCTGGCCTTCGAGGACCAGTGCCAGGGCTTGATCCGGGTTGCCGCTCAATTGCGCCGGAAAGGTGATCGTCGACTGGTTATCCCGCTCGCTCTGCCACCGTGCCACGCTGGCCCAGGCCATGCGGTATTGGGCTTGCAGGGAGTGCACGTCGGCCTGGTTCTGCGTCTGGTCGAGGCGGAACAGGGGTTGACCCTGCTTCACCGCCTCGCCTTCACGCACCAGGATCCGACTGACCACGCCGGGGCTGAGGGTTTGTACCGCCTTGCGCTTGCCCGATACCACCACCGTGCCTTGTACCGGGATCCCCTGGTCCAGCGGCGCCAGACTGGCCCAGAGGAAAAACCCGCCGGCGCCGACCACCGTCAGCAGCCAGCCCATGCGGGCGAAGAAACGCGCGTCGTGCTCGGGATGGGTCTGTTCGTAATCGCGGTTGATTTGAATGCTGCTGTCGCTGCTCATGCGCCTGGATTCCTTCCGGCTTGATACTGACGGCTGAGGCTGACCCCGGCCTTTTCTCGTGGTGCTTCCTGCTGGCCGGACAGTGCGCGCAGCACGTCCTGGCTCGGACCAAATGCCTGCAAACGACCTTCGTTCAGCACCAGCAGCTTGTCGGCCTGGGCCAACGCCGAGGAACGGTGAGTCACCAGTACCACCGTGCTGCCCTGGGCTTTCATCTGCATGATCGCGCTGGCCAGGGCGGCTTCACCCACGGTGTCGAGGTTGGAGTTGGGCTCGTCGAGCACGATCAGGCGTGGCCCGCCGTACAGCGCGCGGGCCAGGGCGACCCGTTGTTTCTGCCCACCGGATAGGCCGCTGCCCTCGTCACCGAGCACGGTGTCGTAGCCGTGGGGCAAGCGCAGGATCAATTCGTGCACACCTGCCTGTTGGGCGGCCTGCACCACCCGCTCCGGGTCGGCTTCGCGAAAGCGTGCGATGTTGTCGGCGATGCTGCCGCTGAACAGTTCGATGTCCTGGGGCAGATAACCGATATGCGGCCCGAGGTCGTCGCGGTCCCAGCGATGAATGTCGGCTCCGTCCAGGCGCACGGTGCCTGCCAGGGTTGGCCACACGCCTACCAGTACGCGGGCCAACGTCGATTTGCCGGAGCCGGAAGCACCCAGCACGCCGAGCACTTCGCCCGCAGTCAGGTTGAAGCTGACTTGATGCAAGGTCGGCACACGTCGCCCCGGCGGGCCTGCGCTGACTTGCTCGAAACTCACATTGCCCTTGGGCGCCGGCAAGGCCATCTGCTCGCCCTGAGGCGGAAACTCGCGCATCAGGTTGTCCAGGCGCTGGTAGGCCAGCTTGGCCGAACTCCATTGCTTCCACACGGCGATCAACTGGTCGATGGGGCTCAACACCCGACCCATCAAAATGGAGCCTGCGATCATCATCCCGGCGGTCATGTCGCCCTTGATCACCAGGAGCGCACCCAGGCCCAGCACCAACGATTGCAGGCACAGGCGCAGGGATTTACTCAGGGAACTGATGATCGAGCCGGTGTCGCTGGCCTTGTTCTGCAGGCCCAGGAACTGCGAATGCACCTTGAACCAGCGCTTGCGCAATGCACCGAGCATGCCCATGGCCTGGATGGTTTCGGCGTTGTGCAGGTGGCTGGTGGCCAATTGGGTGGATTGCTGGGAATACCCGCTGGCTTCACCCAGAGGCTTTTTGGTCAGGTATTCGTTAAGGCACGCCAGGGCAATCAGCAGCACGGCACCGGCACTGGCCAAGACACCCAGCCACACGTTGAACAGGAAAATCACGAACAGATAGATCGGAAACCACGGCGCGTCGAAAAACGCGAACAGCGCAGGCCCGGTGATGAATTGGCGGATGTGGGTCAGGTCCCCCAGGGATTGCCCGCCATGGCCTTCGCCCCGTTGCAGGTTGCGCTCGAAAGCGGCCTTGTAGACCCGCAGGTTGAAACGCCGCTCCAGCTGGCTGCCGATGCGAATCACGATAAAGCTGCGGATCACCTCCAGCACACCGATAAAGGCGAAGAACCCCACCACCATCAGCGTCAACATCACCAGGGTGGTTTCGTTCTGTGAAGACAGCACGCGGTCGTAGACTTGCAACATATAAATCGACGGCACCAACATCAATACGTTAATCAATGCCGTGAAACAGCCAATACTGATCAGAATACTTTTGTAATCGCCGAGTGCCTTGAACAGTGGTGCAACGGGAGTGGTCTTCGCCATGTTGCCTGATCTTCCCTGAGCCGAATGACGCGCAATAGTTTACCGAGCGCCCCATTAAGGGGCGGGCAAACATTAAATCGGGTTATATCGTTATAACGAACTATTACGGTGCACGTTGCAATATCAATACCGCGCCGGTTTTTGCGCGACCTTCATATTCGCCTTCTTTCTGGCGATTCAAATGGGTTATGCCGGTGCCTTCGGCATTCATCAGCCAAATACCATCGGGAGTAGGCGTCCAACTAACGGGGGCTTCCCCCAGCCATTGTCCGGCGCACTCCACATCGCCCCCTAACGCGTTAGCCTGCTCAATCAAGTCCAGTGCGCACACCTGCTCTTGCTGGTGCAGCGCCCAGTGCCCGGCCAACTGCGCGGAAGTAGGTAAAACCAGACTGCTTGCCATTGCTGTGGCTCCTGCCGACATAAGCAACACCTGGAAACTCCAGGCCACGGTACTGCGAAATAGCGTCATCACCTTCGCCCGTTCATGGGGTGGATGCAAGGGCAGAGGGCGGCGCGTGTGCGCCACCCTCCTTTACGCGTGTATCAGGCCACGATGTCGCTGACGGCTGCCTGGCCAACGGTGGTGACGAGGAAATCCGCCACGCCGTGCCCGGAGAAGTCCACGGCCAATGTGCCCAGGTTGGTACCCGAAGCGTAGGACAGCACCGCGTCGCCGGCATGACCGGTAAACGCGTTGACGAAGGTCAGGCCTGCACCTTTGGTGATGCCGGTGAGGTCGATCTTGTCGGAACCCGAGGTGAAGTCGAAGATCTTGTCGGCCGCACCCGGCTTGGAGTCGGAGCTGGCACCGAACACGAAGGTGTCGTTGCCTGAGCCGCCCCACAGCTGGTCTGCACCGCCGCCGCCGAAGATGATGTCGTTGCCGGCACCGCCCTTGAGGACGTTGGCGGCTGCGTTACCGATCAGCAGGTCGTTGCCCGAACCGCCGATGGCGTTCTCCACGGTCACACCCTTGGCGATGGAAACGTTGCCCACCAGGCCGCCAACGTCGGAGAACGAGGTTTCATTGAGGTTGATCTTCTGGTTCTGGGTAAAACCGGAGAAGTCCAGGGTGTCGTTGCCGCCACCGTCCCACACCGAGAACACCAGCTTGTCGGCCGATGAAGTGGCGCTGAGGAAATCACGCCCGGTGTTGGAGTTGAAGCCGTAGGTGGTGTCACCGGCACGGGTGTTGTAGTTGGCGCCGTAGAGCTTCTGGATCGCGGCGATGTCGTCGATCAGCGGGCCGGACGAGTAGGCTTCTACCCCGCCTTTGCTGAAGTTCTGGTTGGTGTTGCTCTCGCTCCAGTAACTCATGACGCTGTAGCCACGCGTGTCCTGTCCATAGTCCGCGTCTTTGTACGAAGGGTTGCCGGTCCCGGCGTTGTAGTCGCCAGGGTGGTCCAGGCCCAGGGTGTGGCCGATTTCGTGGGTCAGGGTCTGCCGGCCATAGTTGTTCAGGTCCGGGGTCTTGTTCGGCGTGTAGCTGTTGTTCGTCAGGTACCAGGAAGTGCCGTCAAGGCCGCTTTCGTTGTACTTGGCGTTGGTGCCTGGCAGGTAGGCAAAGGCCGCTGCGCCGTCCTGGCCGCCGCTGTAGTTGCCGAAGGTCATGTGGAAGTCACCGCCCGAGGCTTTCTCGGTGAAGGTGACATTGGCCACATCGGCCCAGGATTGCATGGCCAGTACGGCCTGTGCTTTCTGCTGGGTGTTGAACTGGCTGAACCCGGTGATCCCATGCTTGTTCATGGTCGCGTTCGAAGCCGAAGTCAGGAAGGTGTAGGTGAGATCGATCTTGCCGTTGCCATCCACGTCCCGGTACGCGGCGTTCTCACGCAGCAGGTGGTCGGCGGCCTGGTCAACGGTGAACGACGGTTTGCCATTGACCGTGAGGTTGCCACCGCGGTCGTATTGATGGCTAAAGCTATCGATCTGGGTGTAAGCGGTACTTGCTTGAGCCGCCGACACAATAGCTTTGTCTTTTACTTTTGACATAAACGTACTTCCTTGTTTGCAAGTGGAACAGTTTTTGTCCGACCGGACCCACTCTGGCGAGTAAGTCCGATCACTCGCCCCTTTTGAAGGCGAAAGAAAACTGACACAACCTGAAATCATTCGTCCAGCGGTTTTTATCCAAGGATAAAGTTGGGCCGGTGAACAAAACCTGCAAACACTGGTAAATAGCGCCTTATTTAAATCCAGCTATTTAAATATTAAATACTCCTAAAGACATTTAGCCACGAATGGATCCAAAGTATTGACTGAGGTGCACTAAGAAAGTGTCACCGTGTCATTGTTAGTATTGATTGGCCACTATTTAAGTGTTTGTCCCGTATTACCGGGACAAGACTTAGTTTACTTACTGGCCGCGCCAGCCGGTTTGGCGCAATGCCTGCAGGAGCGTGTGGGCATCCAGCGCGGGCACCCGCACACCCTGGTCGGTGGTCATGTCTTCGCCGGCCACTATGGCATTAATGATCGCCTCTTCCACGGCCTCCGCCGCCGCGCTGAACAGCGGTGAAATGTGGTCGTTATTGACCATTTGCAGGGCTGTGCTGAGGGGCGAGCCCTTGCGCCCGTAGTCGGCCACCGGCAAATCCTGATTGCCGGTGGCGAACGCCAGGAACAGGTCCCCGCTGGAGTCCTCGGTACCGCCACCCGTGCGCGCAATCCCGATGGACGCGCGTTGTGCCAGGCGCTGGCATTGATGGGGCAGCAACGGCGCATCGGTGGCGATGATCACCACGATGGAGCCCATGCCGGGTGTGCCGCGATCGGCAAAGGGGGACGGGATGTCCATCAATTGCCGGCCTACCGGGTAACCGTCGACCCGCAGTTCCTGGCGCTTGCCATGGTTGGCCTGCACCAGCACACCGACGGTCCAGCCACCCTGCTCCGCCGGCAAGCGCCGTGACGCGGTACCGATGCCCCCCTTGAACTCATGGCAGATCATCCCCGTGCCGCCGCCCACGGCGCCCTCCGCCACCGGCCCGGATTCGGCGTTGGCCAGCGCCTCGCGCACATGCTCCGGGCCGACGTGCTGGCCCCAGATATCGTTCAGCAAGCCGTCGTAGGTTTCCATCACCACCGGCATGCACCAGTACACGGCGGGGTCTTCGAGGCTTTCGCGCTCCAGGGCGATCAGCGTGTCGCGCACAATCCCGATGCTGTGGGTGTTGGTGATCGCCAGCGGCGTGGTCAGCAACCCCGATTCGCTGATCCACTCAAGCCCCGTGGCGTCGCCATTGCCGTTGAGCACGTGGTAGCCGGCAAAACACGGCTGATACCGCGCGGCACCGGCCCGGGGCTGGATCGCCGTCACGCCGGTACGTACCTGTTTGCCGTCGATGCGGGTCTTGATCGTACTGTGGCCGACCCGAACCCCTGGAACGTCGGTGATGGCATTCAACTCACCGGGTGTGCCCAGTCCCAAGGTGATGCCCAATTGACGTGCACGCATAACCACTCCTTACAGTTTCTGAAACGCCGGACTCAACCGGCCACTGATGCAATACAGGATCACCGACAGTGCCAACAGGCCGATGATAATCATGATGTCGCGAACCGAGGCGGCAATCGCCAGGGTCACCAACAGGTAGCCGGCGCCCAGCACCGCCAGCAAGGCCGGCACCGGCCACAACGGCATGCGATACGGGTGCTCGCGGTCACGCAGCAACACCCGGCTCATCAACGCGCTCAACGCCACGATCAGGTACACCAGCATGATCAGCAGTACGCTGAAAGACGTCAGGTCCGCCAGGTTGGAGCTGAAGCTGAGCAATGCCGAAGGGACCGCCAGGAACAGCGTAGCCAACCACGGGGAATCCCAGCGTGGATGAATCCGGGTGAAGAGTTTGTTGATGGTGGGTGTCCACAGCGCATCGCGGCCGCTGCTGAACACCACCCGGCCAATCTGGATGACGATGGCGACGATGGCGTTGAATACCGACAGGAAGATCCCGGCGCTGACCAGCCGCGACAGGGTTTCGTTACCGTGGCTGGTCAGCAGGTAGCCGATCGGGTCGGGGCTGCTGATCATCGCGCTGAGGGATGGCGCACCGATCAGCAAGGCGGTGATCGGCACCAGCTCGATGACCACCACCAGGCCCAGGGACCACAACACTGCCTTGTGCACGCCCTTGCCGCCGCATTTCATGTCTTCGGCCAGCAATACGGCGGGACCGTAGCCATTGAACGAGAACAGGCCGATGCCCACCGCGCCGATGACCAGCGCCCAGGGCGCCAGGTGCAGCACGCCGTTCTCGACGATTTGCGGTTGCAACAGCACGCTGACCGGCTGCACCGGGTTGCCGAAGCCGATAAACACGATCACCAGCAACGCCGCCACTTCCAGCAGCAGGCAGGTGCCGGTGATCCAGGCATTCAGCTTGATATTGAGGATACCCAGGGCGTAGCTGCACACCACAATCACCAGGGCCACGGTTTGCGAATCGAATTGGGTGCCGAGGGCGTTATTCAGGTAAGTCGCCGCCCCGGTGGCCAGTACCGGCGGGATAAACAGCAGCATCACCAGTACCGTGAGGAACGTCGCGTAGCCGGCCATGCCGCCGAACACCCGCTTGGCATATACGTATTCGCCGCCGGCGCTGTTGTGGGCACGCCCGAGTTCGGCGTAGCAAAAGGCGAACATCAGCGCGAGCAAGGCGGCCATCACAAAGGCCAGGAACACCCCGCTGCCGGCCTGCTGGATGGCAAACGGCGCAATCACGAACACTGAACTGGCCGGGGTGACCGCCGAGACGGTGATGGCCACTACATCGAATACGCTCAGGGTGGGTTTCAGCACGCCGTCGGGCGTGGAAGGAGCACTCATATCGTTATCCTCTTGATTGTTCTTGGTTTGAGGCAGAAACGAAAAGGTGAAGCGGCGCAGGGTATGTTCCCCGCTGACTGACGGCCAACTTAAACACTCTGTGTAGATCGGCCAATTCCCCTATTGGAGTACTCCCCTTGACGCCGCCGGGCAAAAGTCGAACCCTTGCGGCCTGAATCCTTAGCGTGGAGCTGCACATGAGCCTGTTCAGGGAAGTCGGCATGCACGCAGGCCTGGGGCGTACCGTCGCACAGATCGGCACCGGGCGTTTCTGGAAGCAACTGGTGCTGTTGCTGCACCAATGCCTGCCCTTCGACAATGCCCTGGCGATCTTCTACCCCGCCGATGGCCCGCCCGAAGCGCTGGAAGAATACGACGCACAACCGAGCAGCAAACCGGCGTCGATGCTGGTTTATCTGAATGGCTTGTACCTGTTGGACCCGTTTTTCCAGGCGTGTCGCGAGGGGTATGCCAGTGGTGTGTACCGCCTTGAGGAAGTGGCGCCGGATCATTTTCGCCAGAGTGAATACTTCCTCAATTACTTCCACGACAACGTGCTGGAAGACGAGGTGCAATTCATCCTGCAATTGCCAGGTGCGGGGACGTTATCGCTGTCGTTGGGGATGCAGCGGTTGTTTACCGGCGAGGAAACGGGGTTGATGACCACGCTCGCGGCCTGGGTGTTGCCGTTGATGCAGCAGCATTGGCAGCAAAGCACCCAGCGAGTGGCCGCGCCGGCGGAAATGGCCAGCCAGATACGGGACGCGTTGAGTCATTTCGGCTGTGGTGTGTTGTCGGAACGGGAGCTGGAAATAGCGCGATTGGTGTTGCGCGGGTTTTCGTCAAAAGCCATGGCCGAACGGCTGAATATCTCGCCGGATACGGTCAAGGTTCACCGCCGGCACCTGTATGCCAAGCTGGATATCTCGTCGCAGCCGGAGCTGTTTTCGTTGTTTATCCAGTCGTTGGGGCATGACTTGGAGAATCCTTGATTCCGCGGCGTGGGAACGCCGCCCTGGACGCTCCGCATGCGCTTTTGAAGTCGTGACGCGGAGCGTCACAGGATGCATTCCCACGCGGAGCGTGGGAACGAGCATCAACGGCCGGTACGAATGGTGTTCCATACCCGCGTGCGAATCCGGTCGATGTTCAGTGGCATCGCTTCCAGTGCGAACAACTTGCCCATCATTTCCGGACTTGGGTACACCTTGGTGTCGCTCTTGATTGCCGGGTCCACCAGGCTATCCGCCGCGGCATTGCCGTTGGCGTAGTGCACGTAGTTGGTGATGCTGGCCATCACTTCCGGGCGCAGCAGGTAGTTCATGAACGCATAGCCGGCTTTTTCATCCGGGGCATCGGCGGGCATGGCGACCATGTCGAACCAGATCGCGGCGCCTTCCTTGGGAATGTTGTAGCCGATGTTCACGCCATTCTTGGCTTCCTTGGCGCGGCTTTCGGCCTGGAGGATATCGCCGGAGAAGCCGACGGCCACGCAGATGTCACCATTGGCCAGGTCGGCGGTGTATTTCGAGGAGTGGAAATACGCCACGTACGGCCGCACTTTCATCAGCAGGTCCTCGGCCTTTTTGTAGTCTTCCGCCTTTTTGCTGTGGTGCGGCAGGCCCAGGTAGTTGAGCGCCGCCGGCAGCAGTTCCGGGCCGTTGTCGAGGATGGCGACGCCACACTTCTGCAGTTTTTGCATGTTCTCGGGCTTGAAGATCAGGTCCCAGGAATCCACTGGGGCGTTGTCGCCGAGTACCGCCTTGACCTTGTCGATGTTGTAGCCGATACCGGTGCTGCCCCACAGGTACGGGAAGCCGTGGGCGTTGCCCGGGTCGTTGTTTTCCAGGGCCTTGAGCAGCACCGGGTTGAGGTTTTTCCAGTTGGGCAACTGGCTCTTGTCGAGTTTCTTCAGCGCCCCGCCCTGGATCTGCCGGGCCATGAAGTGGTTGGAGGGGAACACCACGTCATAGCCGGATTTGCCGGTCATTAACTTGCCGTCGAGGGTTTCGTTGCTGTCGTACACGTCGTAGGTGAAGCCGATCCCGGTTTCTTTCTGGAAGTTCTTGGTGGTGTCGGGGGCGATATAGTCCGACCAGTTGTAGATCTTCACCGTCTCGGCGGCTTGGCTGAGGGTGGCGACGAATACCAGCGGCAACAGGGCAATGGGTCTCATGGTTCGATTTCCTGGCGGTTTTAGGGCTGTTTTTATGGCAGGCGATCAAAGATCAAAGAATCAGAGGATCAGTACATAGGTCTTGCGCACGGTTTCCTGGATGTCCCAGATACCGGTGCTGTTGGCCGGCAACATCAGTGCATCACCGGCTTCTATGTGGAGTATTTCCCCGTTGTCGGGGGTGAAGGTGCAGCGTCCCTGGATAAAGTGGCAAAACTCCTGGGCTTTGATCTGCCGGCGCCAGCGCCCGGGCGTGCACTCCCAGATGCCGGTTTCGACGCCGTCGCTACGTTCCACGCTCAAGGTCGAGGCCACCGCGACCGGTGTGCCCAGCGGCACGGCGACGGGCGAGGAATCCGGCAAATGGGCGCTGAGTGTGTCTTTGAACTGGGTAATGCTCATGTTCATACCTGTGGTGATTGAAACGACTTAGTGCATGAAACCTTCCATGAACCCGGCAACCCCGCTGGCCAGTTTGCGGCGCCACGGGGCGGTATTGGGGTTGGCCAACACTTGGTCCTCATGCACAAAACTGCGGATGATCGCGTTGTAGCCCAGCCAGCGGCAGGGTTCCGGTTCCCAGGCCTTGAGCCCGTCCAGCCGGCCCGGCTGAATCACCCATGGCTGGCGAACCAACGGCGTATCGAGCCCCAGGATCAAGTCCGCCAGGGTGCGGCCACCGAGGTTGCTGGCGCCTACGCCCTCGCCGCCGTAACCACCGGCCAGGGCGATGCCTGCCGTGTGATCGCAGAGCATGTGCGGCTTGAAGCGCCGGGACATGCCCAGGTTGCCGCCCCAGGCGTGGGTGATCCGGACTTTCTTGAGCTGCGGGAACAGTTCGCCGAACAGGTAGCGACGCAGCTCGACTTCGCTGTCGGTGAGCTCGAAGTTGTGCCGCAACTTGCCGGCAAACTGATAACCCCCGCGAGCGCCGAACACCAGGCGGTTGTCCGCCGAACGCTGGCCGTAAGTCACTTGCCGGCTGCTCTCGCCAAACGCCTGGCCACGATTCAGGCCGATCTCGTCCCAAGTGCTGGCCGGCAACGGCTCGGTGGCAACGATCAGGCTTTGCACCGGCAACTGATAGCGCCCCAGCGGAGCCAGCGTGGTGGCATACCCTTCCACCGCCGGCACCACCCAGGAGGCGCGCACCGAGGCTTTGTCCGTGCGCAGGCCGCCGGACTGCCAATGGGTGACGGGACTGTTTTCGTAGATCTTGACGCCCATCCGCTCCACCAACCGCGCCAGGCCGCGCACCAGCTTGGCCGGGTGAATCGTGGCAACGTGGGGTGCATAGATGCCGCCATAAGGCTTGGCGATACGGATCTGCTCGGCCAGTTGTTGCGGGCCAAGCCAACGGTAGTCGTCGTCGGTCAGGCCCTGGCTGTGAAGTTTGGCCAGGTATGCACGCAGGGTGGCTTCCTGTTCGGGGTAGCGCGCGGCGCAATACAGCACACCACCCTTGCGGTAGTCGCAGTCGATGCCTTCGCGCTCGATCACTTGCGCGACTTCGTCGGGGATGGCGTGCAGCAGGTCGAACGAGGCCCGGCGCTGTTCCGGGGTCAGGCCGGCCAACAGGCGGTCCTCTCCCAGCAGGTTGCCCATCAGCCAGCCGCCGTTACGGCCCGAGGCACCGAACCCGGCGGTTTGCGCCTCGATGATTGCGATTTTCAGCTCGGGCGCCTGGCGCTTCAGGTAATACGCGGTCCAGAGCCCGGTGTAGCCGGCGCCGATGATGGCCACGTTGACGTCCAGGTCCTGCTCCAGGGACGCGCGTGCCAGCAGCGGCTCGTCCAGCTGGTCCATCCATAAACTGATATTGCGCCATGCAGGCATGCCAAGCTCCACCACCACACTTCGATGGCAGTGATCCTAGAGCCTGGCCTCAGGGGCTGTCTTGCGCGCGTGCACGCAGGGAAATTTGTTTGACGTAGGCCTTTGGCGACTGGCCGGTGTGCTGGCGAAAGCTGCTGTAGAACGCCGACGTCGAATTGAAGCCGGCGGCAAACGCCAGTTCGTCGATGCGGATCGGCGGCGCGGCCAATTCCAGTGCAGCCAGCAGATGCTGGAGGCGTGCCTGGTTGACGTAGCGATAAAAACTTTGCCCCAGCACCTGGTTCAACAGGTAGGAAATCTGGTTGCGGCTGTACCCGCACTCCTTCGCCACCCGTTGCAGGTCCAGCTCGGGGTCCAGATAGGGTTGCTGGCGCTCGAAGTACTGTTGCAGGTCGTTGGCCATGTAGCTCAGTTGCTGCGGCGACAGGCCCAGGCGGCTGACGGTCGGGCGTGTGGTCTCGCGGCGGCTGGCAGACTGCTCGTGGACCAGGGAGGCGTACTCGTTGACCCGCCAGATCAAGCCATCGCGCACGGTAATCGCTTCGCTGGTGCGAAACGACACCAGGCCCTGGCCGCCACGCAAGGTGATGCGGTATTGGATGAACGCGGTGTCGCCGTCGGCGCGGATGCGGTCGGTGTGTTCGATCGCTTCGTCGGCGCCACGGGGCATGCTGGCTTGCAGGTATTCGCGCAGCTCGCCGGCACCCACCACGCGGTTCTGGAAGAAATCGTGGTACTGGATGTCCGGATGGTAGTACGACATCACTCCATCCAGGTCCCGATCCCGCCAGCACAGATGGTGACGCAGTACCAGCTTGGCCGTAGCTTGGGTTTTCTGGGAGTCATCCGGAATGATGTCTTGCATTGAGCGCTCTACGCCGGTGAAAAAAGAGGCAGCTTGCCCAACTGCCCGTACCCGCTCAACGGCCATTTGATATTTCCGACTAATGGCCTTTCGCTTAATACCACGCAGCACGTGACCCATATCAACGTTATTGAAAACAACTGCCGGACGGGACGAAAAAACTCCCATGCCCGATGCGAACGAATGCTATTTTTAATGCTCACGACGGCCAGGACCAGTGACGGTCATGGCGCCCCTGCAGCGAGCTAAAGGAAGCGCTCAATGAACAAGGTGGGCAACATGAACAAAGTGACATTCCCCAATGCCTGCCAGTTGATGCGCTGGCACTTTCATCCCATGGGCTTTGAGGCGAGCATGGATGCTCCCGGCAGTATGATCGCGCGCCTGTTCGACCGCGCCAGCGGGGAAACCCTGATTGCAATTGCCGGTATCCCTTGCGCCACGGTGATGAACGCTGCTGACGTGGAGCGGATCATCGAGGCGGTTGAGGATGAACTGGAGTCGTTTGTGCCGCCGCTGTCGCTACGGGCTTGATCTGGCAACGCAGGTATCCTGTGGCGAGGGAGCTTGCTCCCGCTGGGTCGCGTAGCAGCCCCAAAATCCTGGGAGCGCTGCGCACTCCAGCGGGAGCAAGCTCCCTCGCCACAGCAAGCTCCCTCACCACAGGATTCAACGTCACCCCTTATGATTTGCTGATGCGCTGGTCGTCAAAAAACGGTTTGTCCCCGGCAACCCGGTCCGAAGCTTTTGGCACATTCACCCCTTGGCCATCCTGGCCGTCGACATACCAATAGCAATGGCTCACCGCCCGGGTAATGCCCACGTAGGCCAGGCGCAGCACTTCGTCTTTCTGCGCGCTGTCGTAAGCTTCGGTATCGCCGTCCTTGCCCAGTCCTGCCATGCGGTAGACCTGGTTCTTGTACGGCGAACTGGTCAAGTGCTGGCAGTCACCCAGCAGGAAAACCGCATCCGCCTGCAAGCCCTTGGCGCTGTGATAAGTCAGTTGCTTGAGCCGGCGGCTGCCGTACGGCAAACTAGAATCCACATTAACTACCGACTGAATATGCTCTTGCATCAATGACTTATCGCTGCTTTTTCGATACAGCATTAACACCGAATCACCCTTTTGATAGTGCGCCAGCAGTTGCTGGCCCAGCGCCGCATCGTCACGATCACGCACCGTGACCGGCACCAACTCCTTCGCGGTTCCACTGGCCTTGGCTTTCTTGCCGCTGATGGCCGGGGCCGCCCGCACAATGTGCTCGGCAGCATCGATCACGTGCTGATGGCTGCGGTAGTTCTCGCCCAGCATCACCCGGGTGGTCGTGGGTGACGGGAACTCCTTGTTGAACTCCATGAAATACTTGGGCGAACTGCCACGCCAGCCATAGATCGACTGCCAGTCATCGCCCACGCACAACAGCGAAGAGCGCTGGGCCCCACGCCCCACGTGCATGGCCGGCCCGCGGCTGCGGATCTCCCGCAAGCTGGCCCGGATCCACGAGACGATCTGCGGCGATACGTCCTGGAATTCGTCGATCATCAGGTGCGACATCGGCCGTAGCAGCGGGTCGCTGAGCAACTTCAGGTTCTCCGGGGTGTTTTCGCCAAACAGCGAGAACATCCGGTTGTAGGTCATGACCGGTGGCGACTGGTCCAGCAAGTGATCTTCGAGGGCCTTCCAGAAAATGCTCAGTGCCTCGAAGTAAAAACGGTCTGGATCATCCTTGGCAAAACCCATCTTGCCCACGGCGGTGGGCACATCCAGCCCGAGGTTCTCGATGAACCCGGCGGCGGCAACAAAGCTGTCCAGCAACGGTGCCGAACCCAGCTCGCCCTTGACCTTGTAATCGAAGCCCGGGCCCGCTGTTGCGTCACCTGCCAGGCTGCTTAAAAGCCGCTTGGAAGACTCGTAGCTTTCTAGCCATATCAATGGTTTACGGCAGAAAGCTTGAAACAGGGTTCGCTTTACCGCCCATTCGGCACGTACCGACAGCTTGGACCCGGGTCGACTGACCTGGGCATTTTCCCGCGGGTCGAAGCCCAGTACGACCCAAGCATCCAGTTCGGCAATGTAACCATGGCAGTGAAACTTCGCGCCGTTGATATCGAACGTCTGGCGATTGGGCTCGATGCCCTTGATCGGCCAGGCGCCGGCACGAAACCACAGGTCTTCGATCACATCGCAGAGTTCTTCATCGCGCTTGGCCGCCAGTTCGGTCACCGCCACGCGTTTTTGCACGTCCGGGTGATCGCGCTCCAGCTCCTTGAGTTGCAGGGCATGGCGCGCCAGCGGGGCGATCAGTTCGCGGAAGCGTTCATGGCGGCCATGCAGCCGGTGATAGCAGGCATTCAGTTGCTGGCGCTGGGCGTCGTTGATCCGCAATTCGAAGGGGTTGCTGTCGGCCTCATCAAAGTCCGCTTCAGTCCGCGCATTGAGGTTCTCGAACGCCTGCAGCCGCTCAAGGCCCGGCAGGCTGCGCACCATTGGCAGGATGCGTGAGTGAAAGGTCCGCACCACCGCTTGCGCGTCTTTCATACCAAGGGGTTGGCCCCACAAGGCGAGAATTTCCATGAGCTTATTGATGAAGTCCTTGCGCGACTCACGGGTGAAGGTCACCACCGTCATCGAGCTCAGCTCGAAGCCCAGGTAATGGGTCAGCAGCAGGATACGCAGCACCAGCGAGGTGGATTTACCCGCGCCGGCGCCGGCGATCACCGAGGTGGACGGCGTATCGCTGAAAATCATCTTCCATTGCGCCGCACTCGGCTGGGCATGGGCCGGCAGCAGGCGCGCCACATCAGCCTTGATGCGTTTTTTCAACTCGGCGGTCAGCGGCAGGCGCCAATCATCGAACAGATTGTCGTCAACACCCGGCGCAGTGTGCTCATCCGGCCGGAAGTCACGAATCAGCAGGACCTGGCGGCCTTCTTCGATACCATCCGCCTTGCCTTCCTTATAGCCATACTCCACGCCGGCCGTGTGGCCACTGCGAAAGCCGTCGGCCTGGCCATGCAGCCATGAGAAACGGTGCTGTGCCCGCAGGCGCGTCAGGCCGTGACCAAATAATCGGGCGGCGAGCCGTTTCAACAAGGGCATTTCGGCCAGTGGCCGCAGTTCGGGAGGCAGATCGGGGGTGTGTTGCGGCACGCGGACTCCTGCGATGCTTTAACTCGGACAAGAGCCCTATGGTCGCCGCAAATGCCCCACAGTTCCAGCCAATTGCTTTGCGCTCATGCAGTTAGGCGATGAAGTGAAGACAAGTCCTGAGCATCGGCATCGAAGCATTCGATAGGAATCCAGCATTTTTTACGCTTTTTATCGATCTGGCGCTGCTGGATGATGGCTCCCATCCACAGGAGACGATCATGCTTGAACTTCGATCTTTCAACACCCTGGGCGGCGCCAATCACGGTTGGCTGGACGCTCACCACCACTTCTCGTTTGCCGAATACCATGACCCCAAGCGCATGCACTGGGGCAACCTGCGGGTGTGGAACGATGACCTCATCGCACCGGGCACCGGCTTCCCGCAGCACCCGCACCGGGACATGGAAATCATCACCTATGTGCGTGAAGGCGCCATCAGCCATGCCGACAACCTGGGCAACCAGGGCCGCACCGAGGCCGGTGACGTCCAGGTAATGAGCGCCGGCACCGGGATTGCCCACAGCGAGTACAACCTGGAAGCTACGCCGACCAAGATTTTCCAGATCTGGATCATTCCCAATGAGGCCGGTTTGCCGCCGTCGTGGGGCGCTAAGCCGTTTCCGAAGGGTGACCGCGAAGGGTTTGTGACCCTGGCCAGTGGCAAGGCCGGAGACAGCGAAAGCCTGCGGATTCGGGCCGATGCACGCTTGGTAGCAGCGAATCTGAAGGCCGGTGAAAGTGCCGAGTATCGGCTGGACAACGGACGCCGGGCGTACCTGGTACCGGCCACCGGGGTGATTGAAGTCAATGGCTTGCGTGCACAAGCTCGAGACGGTGTGGCGGTTGAGGATGAGCAGGTATTGCGGGTGACAGCGGTTGAGGACAGCGAGATCGTGTTGGTCGACCTCGCCTGACCGAGGTTGAATGTGGCGAGGGAGCTTGCTCCCGCTGGGGTGCGAAGCGCGCCCAAAAATGGGACTGCTGCGCAGTCCGGCGGGAGCAAGCTCCCTCGCCACAGGTTAATCAGTCACTTTGGTATCAGTTAGCCGAGATCGCTCCGTCCACCAACACCTGCGCCTCTTCCACCAGTTGCTTGAGATGATCTTCGCCGATAAAGCTCTCGGCGTAGATCTTGTAGATGTCCTCGGTGCCCGATGGCCGTGCGGCGAACCAGCCGTTTTCAGTCATGACTTTCAGCCCGCCGATCGCCTGGTCATTGCCCGGCGCGTGGCTGAGGATCTGCTGGATGCTTTCCCCCGCCAACTGCGTGGACGTCACCTGGTCTGGCGACAGCTTGCCCAACAAGGCCTTCTGCGCCGGAGTCGCCTTGGCATCCACCCGAATGGCGAACGGCTCACCCAGTGCATCGGTCAGCCCGCGATAAATCTGGCTTGGGTCCTGGCGTTTGCGCGAGGTCATTTCCGCCGCCAGCAGCGCCGGGATCAAACCGTCCTTGTCAGTGCTCCACACGCTGCCGTCCTTGCGCAGGAACGAGGCGCCGGCACTTTCTTCGCCACCAAAACCCAGCGAACCGTCAAACAGGCCATCGGCAAACCACTTGAAGCCCACCGGCACTTCGTACAGGCGACGGCCAATGCGCTTGGCCACGCGATCAATCAAGCCGCTGCTGACCACGGTCTTGCCCACCGCAGCATCAGCGCGCCATTCGGGGCGGTTCTGGAACAGGTAGTCGATGGACACGGCCAGGTAGTTGTTCGGCGCCAGCAAGCCACCGGACGGCGTCACGATGCCATGGCGGTCGTGGTCCGGGTCGCAGGCGAAGGCCACGTCATAACGGTCCTTGAGGCCGATCAACCCCTGCATGGCGTAGCTGGAGGACGGGTCCATGCGGATCTGGCCGTCCCAGTCGACGCTCATGAAGCGGAAGGTCGAATCCACTTCGGTGTTCACCACGTCGAGGTTCAGGCGGTGATGCTCGGCGATGGCCGACCAGTAGCGCACCCCTGCTCCGCCCAGCGGATCGACGCCCAGGCGCAAGCCAGCGTTGCGGATGGCATCGAAGTCGATGACGTTGACCAGATCGGCCACGTAGGTGTTGAGGTAGTCGTGGCGATGAGTGGTGTCGGCCTTCAGCGCCTGGGCATGGGTGATGCGCTTGACCCCGGCCAGCTTATTGGCCAGCAGTTCGTTAGCCTTGGCTTCGATCCACTTGGTGATGTGGGTGTCGGCCGGGCCGCCGTTGGGCGGGTTGTACTTGTAGCCGCCGCTTTGTGGCGGGTTGTGGGACGGCGTGATCACGATGCCGTCGGCCAAACCACTGGTGCGGCCGCGGTTGTAGCAAATGATGGCGTGGGAAATCGCCGGTGTCGGGGTGTACTCATCGCCTTCGGCGAGCATCACGTGCACGCCATTGGCGGCCAGCACTTCCAGCGCACTGGCGCCGGCCGGGGTGGACAACGCGTGGGTGTCGAGGCCGACAAACAGCGGGCCGTTGATGCCCTGGGCTTCACGGTACAGGCAAATGGCCTGGCTGATGGCAAGCACGTGCCATTCATTGAAGCTGAGGTCGAACGAGCTGCCGCGGTGCCCGGAGGTACCAAAGGCGACGCGCTGGGTGGAGATCGCTGCATCAGGCTGGCCGGTGTAATAGGCCGTTACCAGTCGCGGGATGTCTACCAGCAATTGAGCTGGTGCCGGCTTGCCCGCAAAAGGACTGAGAGTCATGCATAAACCTCTGAATAGAGAAGGATTCGGAAAAAAGTGCAGTTTACTGGGACTTGGACTGCTCCGCGACGTTATAAATCCTACAGCAATCAGCGAAATTTCATTCAGCGCCGGTCTGTGCCTGCCTGAGCGCCAGAGCCAGTTCATCCAGGGCGTTCTCCAGGTTATGGGCGCCGTCAACGGCATGGCTCAGCCGCAGATGCTGGCAGTGCAGGCCACTGAGGCTGAACAACTCCCCCGGCGCAATCACCACCTGCCGGGTGAGCAGGCGCTGGAACACCTGGCGCATATCCACCGGGGCCTCTGAGCGCAACCAGAAGGTCGCGCCAGCGGCGGGCATTCGGTAGCTCACCTGGTTGCCCAGATGCGTGTCCAGCCGCAGGCCCATGAGCCGGGCCTGCTCTTTGAGTTGCGGGCGCAACTCCCGCAGATGCTGGTCGATACGCCCGCTTTGATAGAGCCGCGCAATCGCGCGCTGGCGGATAGAGGACAACCGGAATGCGCGCAACAGGAACTGGCGCTGCAGCTCGCCGCTGAGGTGGCGCGACAGCAAATAGCCAAACGGCGCTTCCGGCCCGAGCATCTTCTCGAACGTGGAAAACACCATCAGCCGCTCGGGATTGGCCAGGTCCCGTAGCGCGGTGATTGGCTGCCCGAAGCCGAGGTCACCATGGCTGTCATTTTCTAACAACCAACAGCCATGCTGGTCCAGCAATCGTACTAGCTGCAGGCGATCATGGGTGGACAGGACTACGCCGGACGGCAGGCTGACACCGGATGACAGCAACGCCAGCTGCACCGGCTCGGTGCTGAGCAAGTGCTCGAACAACGCCAGGTCCAGGCCGTCGTCCGCCGTGAATGGCAATTCGAGAATCCTCACGCCTGCCCCCTGCAACAACCGCAGGATCAGCCAGTCACACGGGGATTCGACGATGATCGCAGCGCCCTTGAGACCCAGCACCTCGATCAGGATTTCCAGTACCCCGCGCAAGTCGGCGCCGATGTATACCTCGTCCGCCTGCCAGCAACGGGTCGGCGACGAGGTATAGCGCGCCGCGAGCGTCGCCCGCAGTTCCCACACGCCACAGGGCTGCGACCATGGCTGCAGATGATGCGGGTAATGCCGCAACAGTTCGCGCTCGAGCAGCAACAGCGCTGCGTCCAGTGACGCCGCAAGTGCCGGCTCATCGGCGCTGAGTACGCGCATTCCCGGACGTCGCGCACTGGCATAGAGGCGCTCCAGCAGGTCGCCACCGCTGCTGCCTGGCGGTTTATTCAACACCGGCCAGGCGTAGTAGCCCGACTTGGGCACCGAGTACACCCGGCCCTCCTTCTCGAGCAACGAGTAAGCGTATTGAATGGTCGAGATCGACACATTCAGGCGCTCCGCCAATTGGCGCAATGATGGCAGTTTTACCCGGGCATCCGTGCCCACCTCGCCGATGAGATTGATCATGTAGCGATACACCGCCTGGTAGGCGAAGTCGGTTTGCCGGTCGTCCTTGAGGTTCATCGCTGGTCACCCGCCGCCACCCGCTTAACGCCCCGCCAGTTGGTAGGCTGCCAGGGCGGGAGCATCTTGCTGTGGCGTCTCGGCCATGCCCGGCACGCCGGTGGCGGGCCGCTTGCGATAGAGATGTTGCAGCAGGTCGATCGGCAACCCGCTGATGTCGATGGCCCATTGCACCAGCATCTCGGCCACCGGCTTGCCTTGCAGCGCCTTGTGCAGCTCGGGAAGTGCCACCAGCATGCCGGGGTGGCATTGGCGCAAAAAGCTTTCGAGGCGCTCGCCGTGACGGATAAACGGCGAAAACATCAGGCAGTTCAGCTGGCTTTCATCCAATCCGAACAGCGCCTGGGCGTAGTCGGCCGCCAGCGCTCGGCCATCCTGGGTCGCTGCCTGGGCAATCAGGTGTTCGGGAATCTGCTTGCGCCGCATGAACAGCGCGGCCTGCTGCATGAAGCCCTGTGCGCCCTCCTCGTAATCCAGTTCCCGCAGGCACTCGGCCTGCAGGCCCCGCAGATGGGCCATCAGCAACGGGTTCGCATAGCTCGCGTGGCTGAAATGAAAGCCAAACTCGTCCGGTTCATAGCCCATGAACTGACGCAACAGCGGCCCGGAGGAGTATTCGGCCGCGTCCTTAAGGTCGGCAGCGCCGATATAGGCCAAGTGGCGATGGTTGTCCGTGTCGGACTTATCGGCGACGGCGTAACGCTCGCCGTAAAGGTCGCAGTAATAGGCGTTGCTCCACTCATCCATGCGCGCGAACAGCCCGCTGAGCACCAGGGGCTGGCGCGGCGGGATCTCTGCACCGCTCGCCAGCGCAGCCTTCTTCAGCCACGCCAGGTACTCCCGCTGCTTGCGCGCGGAGTCACCGCTGACCAGCGCGTGCACGCCGCCATTGCAGGTGGTGACGCGCTGGTAAAAGTCACCGAGGGCCAGGTAGGCGTCGTTGCACAGGGTTTGGCGAAGATCTCCCGAAGTCAGGTGCCCCACCATCAGCATATTGCGCCGGCTGGTATCGCGCGCCGCACTGGAGGCCGGCCGCAGGTGGTTGAACGGCAAGACTTCCTGATTCTCGACCATCAGCAATTCGACACGCGCATCGTCATGCAGGAACAGTGCGCTGTAGCCGCGGTGCAGCGTGTCCAGGGCATTTTGCGACATGCCGGCATGGCGCAAGGTCGCGACCCGCAGTTGAAACGTCCGCGGCGCCCGGCCTGCAAGCGTCAGCTGGGCTGCGCGCAACAACGCCAGGACATAGCTGCTGCCGGCGCCTGCGCCGTGAGCTACCAGCACCTTGTATTCACCGATCCGCTCCATGCCGCCTGCCGCTACCACGATTCGTTGAATCAATAACTGGAGCGAGGTACGTTCTGTTCGAGAGAAATGCCCTATCAAGCGTTGCAATACTTGTTGATAGACATAGTTCATGGCTTGTTCGTGAATAGCGCTCATAGTTCTACTACCTGAGTTGAAATATCAGTTTCGGGCAATCGTTGACGGCATTTGCCTGACCTGTTGTTTCTGTAGGGGCGTTACAACATGTGACATTCAATGGAGATTAGCACCGGGCCCTACCTGCCAAGCCTGCCTTTGGGGGCTTCCAGTCCCGAAAAGGCGCCAAGCCAAGGGGCACGCAGCCCAAACCGAAAGTCTTAGGAACGCTCTGACAACTTCCTACGCTGTTTTAACTTACAAACTAGAGAAGCATCCGACATAACCCACTTCAATATTGATGTTCCGGCAAAACAGCCATGGGAAACACTATTGGGCTTGACGGATGTACGGGGTGATTTCATATATTCAATCATTGCTCAATCCTTGAGATAAAGTGACGGGGCAATTATCGGCACTTGAATAATGATTAACAGATACAGAACGCCGGCTAAAACCGGTTCAGATGGGGGCTTGCATGGGGTATCGAGTGTGCAGACACGACAACGCCGCGCTGGGATTCAGGGCGGCGTCAGGGGCATACATCTGGTTTATCGGGCTGAAGTGCTGAAATCCCGATTCAAGCGGTGGGCAGGTTAAGTCCTGTCAAATGGCGCATTTGCCCCATGCGCCCGGGGGCAGGAATACTCGCTTGAGAATATTCCCACAGATCAAACAGTTTCTACCTGCAAGGCAACCCGTTCACGGCACGGACATTCGTCCATATAGCGGTGCGCTTCAACGAACTGGCTGAACGGAAATACCGTGGTTTTCAGCGGTACCAGCACCTTGTCGGCGGTCAGTTGGTTGATGTCACGCAAGGCTCGCTGCAAGGCCACCTGGTCCTGGATGATGCCCAGTTCCGGTTTGCCGGTGAAGTTGCCGATGCAGTGCACAAAGAACTGAATGTTCTTCTGGAACGCCGCACAGGCCGGAAATGGCGTCTGGTTGCCACCTTGCAGGCCGTACAGCACCAGGCTGCCACGGGGCGCCAGCACATCACCCAGCAACGACATCTGCGGGCCACCCAAGCCATCGAACACCACGTCTACGCCACGGTTGTCGGTGAACTTGTTGACTTGCATCAGCAGGTCCTGCTCTTCGGTGACGATCACCTTTTCCGCCCCGAGGGACAGCAGGTATTCGCGCTCATCACTGGTCTTGGTGGCGGCAATCACCCGCACCCCCAGGGCTTTGCCCAGCTGCACAAACGATGGGCCGGCACAGTGGCTGGCGTCCGTTACCAGGGCGAATTGCCCGGGTTTGACCCGCGCCAGGTCCATGTACGCAAAGTAGGCAATCAGCAACGGCGTGTAGTGCACGCTGGCTTCGATCGGGCTCAGGACATCCGGGTAGCGGGTCAGGGCAGAGCGCGGCAGGACGATCTGTTCGCCGTACACCGGGTAGTCATTCGGGCTCTCGGCCGGGAAGCTGGCGACCTTGTCACCCACCGCCAGGTCGTCGACACCCTCGCCAACGGCCACAACCACGCCGGCCATTTCATGGCCAAGGCCGGAAGGCAAGCGGGCATGGGACGACGCCAGGTTCTGGCGCCACAGAATGTCGTACCAGCTGATGCCAATCGCCTCGACGCGCACCTGCACTTCGCCCGGTGCGGGCTTAGCGGCTGCATGCTCTTCGCATTTGAGCACCTCGGCCGGACCAAACTTGTGAAAACGGATCGTGCGGGACATCGCAAACCTCGTCAAAGTAACCTCTATTGCCATGAACTCTATCTGGGCTTTCGGGGCAAGACCACCGGTCGCCGTTAATAGTCGACATGCCTGTCATTGATTCCGCACATACGGAAAAGGTGCCGAACCATGTAGGAAAACTGAATTAGCCGGTGCAGAGTACCAGCCTTTCCCCGTAAGATTCATGCCGGTCATTGTTCTTATATGACCGCTCCCGTCAAGTTTACTGACGCCGCCTGGGACACAAGATGAACCGTAACGACCTGCGTCGTGTCGACCTCAACCTGTTGATCGTATTCGAAACCTTGATGCATGAGCGCAGTGTGACCCGCGCTGCCGAGAAACTGTTCCTCGGCCAGCCGGCCATCAGCGCAGCCCTGTCACGCCTGCGCGGCCTGTTCGACGACCCGTTGTTCGTGCGTACCGGACGCAGCATGGAGCCCTCGGCCCGTGCGGTAGAAATCTTCGCCCTGCTCTCCCCGGCCCTGGACTCGATCTCCACGGCCGTCAGCCGCGCCTCCGAATTCGACCCGGCCACCAGCACCGCGGTATTCCGCATCGGCCTGTCGGACGACGTCGAATTCGCCCTGCTGCCGCTGCTGCTCAAGCGCCTGCGGGCCGAAGCTCCCGGCATCGTGCTGGTAGTGCGCCGCGTCAACTACATCCTGATGCCCGGCCTGCTGGCCTCCGGCGAAATCTCCATCGGCGTGAGCTACACCACCGATTTGCCGGCCAACGCCAAACGCAAAGTCCTGCGCCGCAGCAAGCCGATGCTGTTGCGAGCCGACAGCATGCCGGGCTCCATGAGCCTGGATGACTTCTGCGCGCGGCCCCATGCCCTGGTGTCATTCGCCGGGGATTTGAGCGGGTTTCTGGATGAAGAACTGGAAAAACTGGGCCGCAAGCGCCATGTCGTGCTGGCTGTGCCGCAGTTCAATGGGCTGGGGACGTTGCTGGCGGGCACCGATATTGTCGCGACCGTGCCGGACTATGCCGCTGAAGCGTTGACTTCAGCGGGTGGCTTGCGGGCTGAGGAGCCGCCACTGCCGGTGCGCACATTTGAATTGCACATGGCGTGGCGTGGGTCACAGGACAATGATCCGGGGGAACGGTGGTTAAGGTCGCGGATTCAGATGTTCTTTGGCGACCCGGACAGCCTATAAAGCAACAGCACTGCCGGGCATCACACCGAACTCGTCACTTCGCTCCGAATAGATTGCAATCGACCGGGAACCGGCTCATCGCTGGGGATCTGCCTTGGGCCTTGAATCACGGCCAGGCGCCCGGTGCTCGGCGAGCGTTTTTTGCTCTTGCTTGAATTGCTGTTGCCAGCGGGCCAGCGCCTCAGCCCCGTCCGATGCCTGCACCGCCATTGGCACAGACACGATCATCCCGAAAAGCGTCCAGATAAGGAGTTGCTTCATTTCATCTCACCTTCGTTGTTTTAGCTGAAACTGGTTCGGATATCGGCACGCTGGTATTGGTCGAGCAACCCCGCCAAATCCCGGTAACAAGCAGCCAGGTCGCGGGCACCAAGGCGGAACAGTGATCTCGACGTACGCCGGGCCTGGGCCGCGCTGATCGCTGAATCGAAGGCATATCTGGCAATACGCCGATCGCCCGCTTGCACACACCTGGCGATTGACGAATCAGGCTCCAGGTCGCGTGTCTTGCGGTGCAGCAACCTTAACTGTCGACCCAGTTGAAGCGAGACGGCACCGGCCTCATCGGCGCCCGACAGCGCTTGCAGGGCAACCATCCGGTGCTGTTGCGTGGCCTGCCACTTCAGAAGATCCATGCGGTGCCCGTGACGCAGTAACCGGCGTGTGTCCTTGTGCAGCGCGGTCCTCAGGACGTCGGCGTGGCTGGCGGGTTTCCCCGGCAGCAACTGGAAGGCCAGCAGGCAGATAGCAAGCGTCACCATCCAGGCCAGGGCTTGATTCGCGAAGTCAGCGAAGTCGTATTGGGCGGTCCCGGCAGTACCGACCAGGGTGTTGAACGTAATCAGGTAGGCGACGCCTTGCAGGGCATGGCGCGGCCGGGTCGTGGCATGAATCCCGACCGCCCAGAACGCAACCAGCACCACCGTGAGCAACCCGAACCCGCTGATGTGCGGCAACAGCAGGAACTTGCACCCCGCCGCTGCCAGGATTGCGTAGAAGGTTCCCCTGGCAAGGCTCGCAATGCCTTGCTCGGGCGCCGCGCTGGTGGCCAGCAAGGTGCAGAACGGACCCAGTACGGCCAGCAAGGTTGGCCCCTGGTCCCAGCCGGTGAGGTACCAGACAGCACCGGTCGCCAGCGTGGCCAGCAACGCTCGCACACCGTTACGCAGTGCAGCGCCGTAGTGTCGGTGAAACCCCACGGCGCGGGCCGGCGGCAGGGGCGCGCGCTCAAGGCAGGCAAAACTCGACAAGGCGCTGGCCAGTTCGGCCAATGGTTCATTCAGACGCCGCTGGCTCGCGCCTGGTTCAAGGCTGGCTTGCAGCTCCCGGACACGATCGGCCGCCACGCAAAACCCGGGCATGGCTTCAGCCAGCTGGCGCAACTGTGCGCCGATTCCAGCGTGCGAAGGTATCGCGCATTCGTCGAGCACCACGGCATGCAGATACGCAAGTCCTGCCTGCAGGGTCGCCAGCCTGGCGCGGATCAGCACCGACTCGCCCCGACCAATCCCGAGAAGGTCGTCCACTTTGCTGATATCGATGGCCAGCGGGTCCTGCGCACGCGCCGGCCCGCCGTCAAACCGCACGGCCAATAACCGCAGGGTGCGCGACGAGACGTCGCGAAGTGCCATGGTCAGTGTGCGCTCGACGGTCTTGCGGCTGAATAATGTGGCCACCAGGCTCAGGCTCAACACCCCCAGAACAACGGTCGTGCCCCGTCCGACGATATGTTCGAAACCTTGCTGCGGCGCGACGATGGCGGGCCCCAGGGCCAGGCAAACGGTGTAGCCGGCGACCACCGCCGCCGTGGCCTGGTAGTGCCGAAACACGGTCATGGCGCCGACACAAAGGCCCAGCCATACCCCGATCCCGAGGATAAACAGCAGCATTTGCTGGGCGAACAGGCTGGTCAGGACCAATGCCACAGCCAACCCCACCAGGGTGCCCAGTGCCCGGTGGAAGCCCTTGCCAACCACTGCCCCCTGCAGCGGATGGATCAGCAACAACACGGTTGAGGCGGCCGAGAACGGCGAATCCAGGTGTAATTGGAACCCCAGCCACAGGGCCAATGAGGCCGCCAAAAGACTACGCAGCACATAGCCCGAGGTAGCAGCTTCCCATGCCCCCAGCATGCGCAGTGCACGGAGCATCACATGAACGCCTGAAGCCATTGCACCAGCCTCCAGCGCGGCGCCGTGCCCTCCTCGGCAACCTCGATGCTGGCGGTCATCCCCGCCGCCAACTCCACACCGGGCGGCACCTTGTCCAGTTCAATCCGCACGGGCACGCGCTGGGCCAGGCGTATCCAGCTGAACGTAGGCGCCACCTGGGGCAAACCACTGTTACTGCGCAGCTCGTTACCGTCGGCAATGCCCCGACCAATGCTCGCCACATGCCCTTCGAGCAGCGGTGAAAAACCCATCAGCTTGATGGACGTCACAGCCCCCACCCGAACACCAGCCAGCTTGGTCTCCTCGAAGTAACCGGTGACCCAGAAGCTATGGCTATCGACCACAAAGATATTGGTCTCGCCCGCTGCCGCGTAGTCACCCGGCTGCAGCCGCAACTGGGTCACATAGCCGTCGACCGGCGAACGAATCGTCGTGCGGTCCAGATCCAGCCGCGCATGGGCCAGTTGGCTGCGGGCCGCATCCAGGCGCGCCCTGGCCACCGCCAGGTCCCGGGCTGCGTTGTCGGTTTCCTCCCGCGCAATCGCATCGCCGAGCTGGTTGCGGCGTTTGAGCTGTGCACTGCGCTGCTCGAAAACACTGCGCGCCTCGGCAAGCTCGGCCGTGCGCTGTTGCTGGGCAAGCAAGTAGCTGCTGCGATCGATCTGGTACAGCAACGCGCCCTTGGCGACCCACTGGTTGTCGCCCACCAGCAGGTGTTCGACCTGGCCGGACACCTCGGGGGCAATACGGATAACTTGTGCGCTGACACGCCCGTCCCGCGTCCAGGGGGCCAACTCATAGGCACGCCACAGTTGCGTGCAGAACAGCAATGCGGCCAGCCCGAGCACCAGGGTGACGAGGGTCTTGAGGATGTGTTTGATGATCATCGCGCTGCCCTCAAAAGCTCAGAACCAAGGTCGAGAGCACGATCAGCGACACAAAGAAACGCGCCAGGCTGGGGTGCCAGGCCCAATCCAGCCAGCGCCGCAGGGCCCGCTCCAGTAGCCCGTACACCAGGGCTGCAACGCCGACGTAGAGCAAGAACGGAGGAATGTAGAGGTGGGCAATCGTGATTTCGCTGAGCATCGGTTGAATCTCGCAGTCGGCAATCACCTTGATCGCCTTGATGAAGATGGTAGGGACTGCAAGGTCGTGCCGATATTGAGTATGCTGCCAGGATATAATCAATTTCAGACAATCGAGGCGGTGCAACATGGGCGAGATGAAGCTCCAGGGCGTTGATCAATTCGAACTGGACAGTTTTGATCAGCCCGCCGTCGCGTTGATGCTCGGCAGCCAGCGCAACGACACCGAATTCCCCGTGCACAGCCACCGCAAAGGCCAACTGGTGGTGGCGTATCACGGCGGTATCGTGTGTACCGTAGAGGATGGCGTGTGGATGGTGCCGTCGGGCTTCGGCGTGTGGATTCCGGGCGGTATCGCCCACAGCAACCGGGTGACCGCCAACGGCAGGATCGGCTATCTGTTTGTCGAGCCCGGCGCCGCCGCGCTACCGGAGAAATGCTGCACGCTGGTGCTTTCGCCGCTAGTCCTGGCGTTGATCCTGCACCTGAGCGCCCAGCCCCAGGATTATCCGCCTGCCTCTGCCAATTCGCGCGTGGCGAGCGTGCTCCTTGAACAACTGGAACTGGCTCCTTCGGAGCAGTTGTACCTGCCGCTCCCCGCTGCTACGCAGTTGCGCTTCATCGCCCGCGGCCTGGCCCAGGCCCCGTCAAACCGTTGCACCATGGCCCAGTGGGCACGCCAGGTGGCCATGAGCGAGCGCTCCCTGGCCCGCCTGGTCAAGAGCGAAACAGGCCTGACTTTTGGCCAATGGCGCAAACAATGGCAAATCATCGTGGCCTTGCAGAGCCTGGCCGAGGGCGAGTCGGTGCAACGAACCGCCGAGGCGCTGGGGTACGAGTCGGTCAGTTCGTTCATCAGCATGTTTCGCAAGACACTGGGCTCGTCGCCGGCGCGCTACATTCGCCGTACGGCAACGCGCTAGCCTCAAGGTGCCTCAATCACTGCCAACTGCTCCGCCAACAACCCCGGCAATCGCGCCTGCAAAAACCCGACCCACGTCCGCACCTTGGCATCCAGAAAGCGCCTTGATGGATACACCGCGAAAATGCTCCGCTCCCGTAGCCGATATCCGGGCAACAGCCGCACCAGCGAGCCCTCGCGCAGCGCCGGGTTGGCGCTGAAGAACGGCAACAAGCTGATGCCCATTCCTTCCTGCGTCGCCTTGACCATCGCATCCGCGACATTGGTCCTGAAGGTGTCACCCGGCGAAATCGCAATCTCGCCCTCTTGCTCCTTGAACAACCACGCATCCTCCTGGAAATCCTGCAGATGCAACCGTCGATGCTGCATCAACTGCTGCGGATGCTCGGGCACGCCGTACCGGGCCAGATACCCCGGTGCCGCACAGGGCACACTGAACAACTGCCCGATCGTCTGACTGACCAGCGCCGAATCCGGCAACGAATGGGCGATGGAGATCACCACGTCGTGACCCTCTTCAAGCGGGTCCGGGTTGTGCTGGGACAGGGTCAACTCAATGGACACGTCCGGGTATTGCTCGCTGTAGCGGGCAATCAGCGGCGTGATCAGCACCCCCAACCCGCTCATGCAATGCACCCGCAATCGCCCGCGCGGGTTGAGGTGCGCGCCGCTGGCTTCTGCCGTGGCCTCCCTGACGTCTTCAAGAATGTCGCGACAGCGCAACAGAAAGCGCTCGCCCGAATCGGTAAGGCCCAGGCGTCGGGTGGTGCGTTGCAACAGGCGGGTCTGCAGGTGTTTTTCCAGCTCGCAGATCAACCGTGATACGTGTGCCCCGGACAGGTCCAGCGCCTCGGCCGCTGCGGCAAAGCTGCCAGTGTCGACAACCCGGGCAAACACCCGCATGCCATTGAGCAAATCCATCAACATTGCCCCTCGATTGCTACGTGATACGTACGAGTCATTCACCTGTTCCTGTCTTTATCCCGCTGCGGCAATCACTAAAATGAACCCTACTCACAGAGGAACTCATCATGAATATCAAATGGCTCAGCCTGCTCCTGTTTTTCACCGCCGCCGGCGCCATGGCGGCCGGCAGCAATGAAGCGCTGGATATCCAACACGTTGTTTCAATCACGCCCGTGCCGGGCAGTTGCCAGGTAGAACCGGCGACCATGGTGTATCTCGACAGCCAGGGCGCCGGCCATACCGTCCACTACCAGGTCATGGGCACGTGCCAGGGCGGGGTTTAAAGCAGCTTCCAGGTGTAACTGAGGATCAGCCGGTTCTCGTCGATGTCGCTGCGGTAGTTTGAACGGGCCATGACATTGCGCACCCGAATGCCCAGACCGCTCAATGTGCCGCTTTGCACCACATAGCCGATATCCAGGTCGCGCTCGCGATCCTTGCCTTCATAGCCCGCGCCGGTGGTCACGTTGTTACCGGTGATATAACGCACGGTGGTGGTCAGCCCCGGAATGCCCAGCGCCACGAAGTCATAGTCGTACCGCACTTGCCAGGAGCGCTCGTCGGTGTAGGCAAACTCGTAGGTGGGTACTTCGTTGCCCAGCGGCGTGATGTTGGCGAAGACTCGCGGGAAGGCACTGTCGCCATACATGGCTTGATAACCGACATAGAAGATATGGCCGCCATGCTTGGCCGACAGCAGCGAGAAAAACGCCTGGTTGTCGATCTTGCCGAGCAGTTTGTCGCCGTCTTCCCGGGCATCGTAGTAGCCGAGGTTGGCGCCGAGCGTCCACTCACCCATTGGCTGGCTGTGCTTGAGGCCGACAAAGTCCTGGCGGTAGATGTCCTTGAGCTGGCCATGCCAGTAGCTGACGCTGGTGCGGTTGGTGTTGAAGGCGTAGTCGCCGCCGACGTAGTTGAACCCATCACTTTCAGCGCCGCGTTGCGGCACATGGCCGAGCATGGCGATCATTTTCTCGTCGCCGGCTTCGTTGCGCAGGCTGGTGGTGGTCAAGTGCCCGGCCTGTAGCGCAAGGCCGGCGATTTCGCCGGAGCTGACACTCACGCCCTGATAGCTCGGCGGCAGCAAGCGGATATCGCTGAAGGCCAGCACCGGCAGGTTCGGTTGCAGTTCGCCGACCTTCAATTCGGTCCTGGAAAACCTGGCCTTGAAGGTCAGGCCCAAACGGCTGTAATCATTCGGGGCGCTGCCGTCGCCCTTGACCGGGAGCAGGCCGGTATTGGTGCGGTCCGGGCTGCTGTCGAGCTTGAGGCCGAGGGTGCCCAGGGCATCCAGGCCAAAGCCCACGGGCCCCGGCGTGTAGCCGGATTTATAGGTCAGGATAAAACCCTGGCCCCACTCCTCTGCCTTTGATTGCTTGTTGGCGCCGACGATGTCCGAGAAATCGCGGCTGAAGTAATAGTTGCGCGCCTGCAAGGTGGCGGTGGAGTCCTCGAAAAACCCGCCCTCGGCCGCCGTCGCCGCAAGGGGCACGCCCAACAGGGATAGCCAGATACGTTGTGTGTTCATGTCGTTGCTCTTGGTTATTGTTATCGACAGTTACTGCGCCGGGGCGGCGATCACCTCCTGCCGGCCCCGACGTTCATTCAGCGCATACGCCGTCATTGCCAGCACGGCGATGGCCCCGGGGATGGCAAAGGCCATGAAGTTCAGGTGCAGCGGCAGTTCAATCCCCATCAGCGCGCCGCCCAGCAGCGGGCCGACGATGGCGCCGGTACGACCGATACCGGAAGCCCAGCCCAGGCCGGTGGCTCGAATGTTCAAGCCATAGAGTTGTGCGGCGCCGGCGTACAGCAGGATTTGCGTGCCGATGGTGGTGGCGCCGGCAAAAAAGATCAGCAGGTACAGGACCGGCATCGGGCTCTTGATACCCAGCAGGCTGATGGAGAGCAGCGCGGCGATAAAGAAACCGATCACCACCTTCACCAGGTTAAGCCGGTCACACAGCCAGCCACCGACAAGCGCCCCGGCGATGCCGCCAAAATTCAGCGCCAGCAGGAACGACAGGCTCGATCCCAGGCTGTAACCGGCACCCGCCATCAGTTTGGGCAGCCAGGAACTCAGGGCGTAGACCATCAACAGGCAGCAGAAAAACGCGACCCAGATCGCCGCCGTCCTCAAGGCCAGGCCGTGTCGGAACAACTCCAGCACCGAAGCGCCCTTGCCTTTACCGGCGCTGACGAGCAGTTGGTCTTGCGGGTCGATCCGGGTCTGCGGCGACAGGCGCTTGAGCAACTCACGCGCCTGTTCCTTGCGGCCCTGGCGAATCAGGAACCCGATGGACTCAGGCAGCCAGTACACAATCAACGGCATCAGCAGCAGCGGGATCGCCGCGGCGAAGAACATGGACGACCAGCCAAAACGCGGCAGCATGAAAATCCCCACGCCGGCCGACAGCATGCCGCCCAGCGAGTACCCGCCAAACATCACCGCCATCAGGATGCTGCGCATTTTCTTCGGTGCGTATTCGGTAATCAGTGCGGCCGCATTGGGCATCAGGCCGCCACAGCCGAGCCCGGCAATAAACCGGCAGATTCCGAACTCAGTCGGGTTGCTGGCAAAACCGTTAATCACCGTGGCGACGCTGAACAAGGCAAAGCAGATGGCGATGCCTTTGCGGCGACCGAACTTGTCGGCCAGGCTGCCGAAGACCAGCGCGCCGAACATCATCCCGAACAGCGCATAACTGCCCAGAGCGCCGGCCTGCAGGGGCGATAGTCCCCATTCCTTCATGATCGACGGCAAGACCACGCCGTAGATGAACAAGTCATAACCGTCAAAGATCAACAGCACAGCACACAGGCTGACCACCAGCCAGTGGAAACGATTGAAATGGGCATTATCGATAATCGAATTGACGTCATGGGTACGCATGGCAGTGCTCTCATTATTGTTGTTGTGAGTCAGTGTCTGCAGGTACGGCGCTGGGTCAGCCGAGGTCGCCGCCTCCTACCGGCAAGGTGACGCCCGTGATGTAGGAGGCCTCATCAGAGGCCAGAAACAGAATCGCGCCGGCTTGTTCGTCGATGCTGCCGTAGCGCTTCATCGGGCTGCTGTCGAGGGTCTGGTCGACGATCTGCTGGTACCAGACGCGCTCCTGGTCGCTCTGGGGCTGGCTGTTGCGCGGGATCCGCCGCGGTGGCGCCTCGGTGCCACCGGGTGCGGTGGCGTTGACCCGAATGCCGCTGCCGGCGGTCTCCAGGGCCAGGCACGCGGTCAAGGCGTTGACGCCGCCCTTGGCCGCGCCATACGGCACACGGTTCACTCCGCGCGTGGCCACGGACGAGACATTGACGATGGCACCGCTGCCCTGCTCCAGCATGTAGGGCAATACGCAATGGCAGCACCACAGGGTCGGGAACAGCGAGCGGCGCACCTCGGCTTCGATTTCGTTCTCGGCGTAGTGCTCGAAGGGCTTGGCCCAGATGGTCCCGCCGACGTTGTTGACCAGGATGTCGATACGCCCGAACCGTGCCTTGGCAGCGGCCATCACACGGGCACATTCGGCATGCTGCTCCAGATCGGCGGTGAGGATCAGCGCCCGCTCATGCTGCAATTCATGCACGAGTTCCGAGCGATCGACGGCCACCAGCCAGGCGCCCTCTTCCAGCAAACGCTCGGCAACCCGCCGACCGATGCCCTGGGCGGCGCCGGTCACCAGCGCAACCTGGGTGTTGAAACGTGGAGTCATGGGGGATTCCTCAGGCGGCGTCGCCGGTGACGATGGCGTTGGGGGTGAACTTCTCGTAATGGAAGCTGGCAGGGGTGACGCCCTGGTTCTTGAAGTGCTGGCGTACCGCGTCGACCATCGGTGGCGGCCCGCACAGGTACACATCCACGTCGCCATCGTTCAGCACGTCAGCGGCCATGTGCTGGGTGACATACCCCTGCCGGGGGTGCGCGGTCTGGGGGTCGGCCACGCAGGTGACAAAACCGAAGTTGGGCAGGCGTTGGGCGAACGCCTCCAGCGCCTCGACCATCACCAGGTCCTGGTCCCGCGTCACGCCGTAGACCAGCGTGACCGGCCGGGTTTCCTCGCGCTCGGCCAACACTTCAAGCATCGACAGGAACGGCGCCAGCCCCGTACCACCTGCCAGCAACAGCAGTGGCCGCGCCACTTCGCGCAGGTAGAAACTGCCCAGCGGCCCGGTCATCGGCACCCCGTCGCCCGGCTGGGCACGCTCCAGCCAGCCACTCATCAACCCGCCGGGCACATGCTTGATCAGGAAGCTGGCGCGTTTTTCGCCGGGTTTGCTGCTGAAGGAATACGAGCGAGTCTGCCCGCTGTCCGGTACGCCGATATTCACGTATTGGCCCGGCAGGAATACCGGCGCCTGGTCCAGCTCGAAACTCACCTCCAGGGCGGCGTCGGCATGCCGGGTAATGCTCGCCACCGTCGCGGCAAACTGCGCAGTACCGGTCTTGCACGCACCGGAAGGCACCGGCACGGCAATCACGCAATCGGATTGCGGCACCATCTGGCAGGTGAGCACCTGGCGCTCAGCGGCTTCATCCTCGCTCAGGGCGTCTTCGATGTAGTCGTCGCCCAAATCATAGGCGCCGGTTTCACAGCGACATTTGCAGGTGCCGCACACACCGTCGGAGCAGTCCATGGGCAGGTTGATACGTTGGCGAAAGGCCGCGTCGAGCACCTTTTCACCCACCTTGCAGTCGATGAAACGGGTTACCCCGTCCTCGAAGTTCAGGGCAATGGAGTACGTCATGGGCGTGTCCTCAGATGTGGTAGATATCGATGACCTGATGGATGTAGTCGTTTTTCAGCACCACCTTCTTGCGCGTGATCAGCGGCTGTTCGGCGCGGATATCGAGGCGATAGAACGAGGTACCGAAGTACGTATCCGTGGTCTTGTAGCGATGGCTGAGGGTTTGCCAGTTGAAACGCAACTCCACGTGCTGCCCGTCGTCGGCCAGCACTTCGAGGTTGGTGATCAGGTGCGCGGTGCGCGGCTCCGGGGTGCTGGCGCTGGAGCGCTCGGTCTTGATCCGGAACACCCGGTCTTCCAGGCCGTCGCGGCTGGGGTAATAGATCAGCGAGATTTCGCTCTGGGGGTCTTCGGTCAGCGTGTCGTGGTCGTCCCAGGCCGGCATCCAGTACTCGACCTTGGGTGAATAGCATTCGAGCCACTCATCCCACTGGCGGTCATCCAGCAGGCGGGCTTCGCGGTACAGAAAGTCCAGCAGGCAGTCACGGGAAGCACTCATGCCAGCACCTCCTTGTCCGTCGCGATCAAGCCTTGCTGCTCCCGTTCGATAGCGCGTTGCAGGCTCTGGGCCCAGTGGGCGTGCTGGCGCACGAACAGGCCTTCGTCCTCGGTCTTGACGCCACTGAGCTGCGGATTCATGCCCATGGCCCGGGCGTTTTCGTCAGGGCCTTCGACCCACTGTTTGGCGCCGCGACTGAGGTCATTCCACAAGGTGGTCGCGCCCTGGTAGCCGGTCTGGCAGGCGCGGAATTCTTCCAGGTCGTCCGGTGTACCCATGCCGCTGACGTTGAAGAAATCTTCGTACTGGCGGATGCGCGTGGTGCGTTCCTCGGCACTTTCGCCCTTGGGCGCCATGCAATAGATCGTGACTTCGGTCTTGTCGACCGCGATTGGCCGTACCACGCGGATCTGCGTGGAGAACTGGTCCATCAGGTACACATTCGGGTAGAGGCACAGGTTGCGGGTTTGGTCGACGATAAAATCGGCGCGTTCCTGGCCCAGGCGCTCGGCCAGCGCCTCGCGATGGGCATGCACCGGACGCACTTCGGGGTTGAGCAGGCGCGTCCACAGCAGGATATGGCCATGCTCGTAGGCGTACACGCCGCCCAGGCTTTTCGACCAGCCATTGGCATCCACGGTGCGCGTGCCTTCGGCTTCGTAATTGCGCCGGCCCATGGTCGCCGAGTAGTTCCAGTGCACGGAGCTGACGTGATAACCGTCGGCGCCGTTTTCGATCTGCAGCTTCCAGTTGCCGTCATACACATATGACGAACTGCCCCGCAGCACCTCCAGCCCCAGCGGGGCCTGGTCGACCATCTGGTCGATGATCACCCGGGTCTCACCCAGGTAGTCGCTCAACTCCGGCACCGTCTCGCTGAGGCTGCCGAACAGGAAGCCGCGATAGTTTTCGAAGCGGCCAAGGCGTTTCAAGTCGTGGGAGCCGTCACAGTCGAAGCTGTCGGGGTAGGCGCCGGTCTTGGCGTCCTTCACTTTGAGCAGCTTGCCGGCGTTGCTGAAGGTCCAGCCGTGGAAAGGGCAGGTAAACGAGCCTTTGTTGCCTTGTTTACGGCGGCAGAGCATCGCGCCACGGTGGGCGCAGGCGTTGACCAGGCCGTGCAGCGTGCCGTGTTTGTCGCGGGTGATGACCACGGGCTGGCGGCCGATCCAGGTGGTGAAGTAGTCGTTGATCTCCGGCACCTGGCTTTCGTGTGCCAGGTAGACCCAACCGCCTTCGAAAATGTGCTTCATTTCCAGGGCAAACAGGTCGGGGTCGGTGAAGATGTCGCGGCGGCAGCGGAACACCCCAGTGGCGGGATCTTCCTGGACGGAGTCGCGCAATTGTCGGGCGAGTCGGTCGAATGTGCTGATCATGGGGTAGGCCCTCGGTTGTTCTTGTATCAGGCCCCCCCACCTTATGTGCTTGCCCTACCCCTCAATATCCGCTGACTGCAATTCGTTATCCGCCTGGCGCGAGCCGGCGCTTCCAGGTTTGCGAAGGCAGCTCGCCAAAGCGTTTGCGATAGGCCTCGGAGAACCGCCCCAAATGCACAAACCCATGATCCAGCGCCACCTCCGTCACGCTGCGCGCCGTGGCCAGTTGCAGCATGGCGTGCACCCGCTCCAGCTTGCGCTGGCGCATGTAGTCACGGGGTGACAGGCCGACCTGGCGTTCAAACAAGGTATACAACGAACGCTCGCTGACCCTGGCGATGGCCATCAGTTGTTCGACGCTGATGTCGTCGGCCAGGTGCTCCTCGATGAACTGACGCACGGCTTCAAAGCCCCCACCCTGATCCGGTCGCGGAATCACCCGCAGGACGTTGCTGGCCAGCAGCGCCAACAGCTTGTTCGCCACAATGCGCTCGTACAGGCCCTGCACTTCGGGTTCGGCGGCGTTTTCGGCCTCATGGCAGATCAGCCCCAGCAATTGCAGGAACCCACCCATTTCGGCAAGTGCGTGGCGCGGCGCCGCAAAACGGATGCCCGGCTGCGGCAACGTCCAGTGCTGCTCAAGGCAGGCGTTTTCCAGCAGGCGCACGGGCACCTTGACGATGAATTTTTCGCAGTCGGCAGAATAGGTCAGGTCTACCGGGTCATCCGGGTTGATCAGCAGCACTTCGCCGGGGCCCAACACCTGCTCTTCGCCACGGGAGCTCGAGCGGCAGTGGCCGTGCAGCAGGATCTGCAGGTGGTAGATGGTTTCCAGCGCCACCGAGGTCACCCGCACCGGCGCGCCGTAGCTGATGCGGCACAGGTCCAGGCTGGAAAAGGTCCGGTGGCTGATGCTCGCCTGCGGGCGGCCCTTGGGCGGCAGGCGGATGCAGTGGCTGCCGACATGCTGGTTGACGTAGTCGGACACGGCATAGGCATCTGCACGGTCGAAAATCTGGCTGCGCTCACTCAATAGCACGGTCATGGTTGCGCCTTTTATTGTTATGGGCCCTGCGTATGTACTTCACCGCAGAGTGATGCGGGGGACGCAAACCGTCCAATATTCAATAGGTGTTGCGTCATACCCCGAAGGTATCGTGGGTTCACTTTCGCTGCAAAACCGACTCACCGGCCTGGGGCGGCAGCCGCAGGTTATCCAGCAGCGCCACGCCGGCGATCACCGCCACTAGAAGAAACGTCAGCTGGAAATCGGCGGTGGCGGCCTGCCCGGTATTGCCGTGAAAATTCATGGCAAAACGTAACAACAGCGCGCCAATCGCCACGCCCATGGCCATGCTCAGCTGGAAGAACATGCTGAACAAGGTTGAGGCGTCGCTCATCTGCGCCTTGGGTATATCAGCGAACCCCAGGGTGTTGAACAAGGTGAACTGCATGGAGCGTGACAGGCCACCCACGAACAGAATGAACAGGATCAGCGCCCAGCTCATGCGCTCGTCCAGCAGCGCACAGGCCGCAATCGCGAGCACGCCAAGGATGCCGTTGATCATCAGCACCGAGCGAAAGCCCCAGCGCTGCATCACCGCCGTGGTGAACGGCTTCATCGCCAGGTTGCCGGCAAATACCGCGAGCACCAGCAACCCCGCATCGAATGCAGAAAGGCCGAACGCCAGTTGAAACATCAGCGGCAGCAGGAACGGCAAGGTGCTGATGGCCACCCGAAAAATCGACCCGCCACAAAGGCACACACTGAACGTGCGCACACTCACCACACCCAGCGCCAGCAATGGTTGGGCATGCCGGCGCATATGGCGCCAGGCAAAGGCGCCGAGCATTACGCCCGCAGCGCTGAGTAACAGGCCCTGCAACAAGCTGCCACGGCTTTGCCCGAGCAGTTCCACGCCGTACAACAGCGCCGCGCTGGCGACACCCACCAGCAGGAAGCCGCTGAAATCGAATGAGCGGGACGTCACCTCGTCGTGTTTGGGGATCAGTACCAGCGTGGCGATCAGCGCCAGCAGGCCCAGCGGCAGGTTGAGGTAGAAAATCCACGGCCAGGACGCGTGGGTAACGATAAACCCGCCCACCGGCGGCCCGAGTATCGGCGCCACCAGGCCGGGCCAGGTGATGAATGAAATCGCCCGCACCAGGTCTTTTTTCTCGGTGGCCCGCAGCACCGCCAGGCGCCCCACCGGCACCATCATCGCGCCGCTGATGCCCTGCAACACGCGCGCGGCGACGAAGGTCTGCAGGCTGTCGCTCCACCCGCACAGCAGTGACGACAGGCTGAACAGCACGATTGCCCAACCGAATACCCGCCGCGAGCCAAAGCGGTCGGCCAGCCAGCCGCTGATGGGAATGAACACCGCGACGGCGAGCATGTAGGCGCTCATACCGATGTTCACGTCCACCGCGCCCACGCCGAAGGTTTTGGCGATGTCCGGCAACGCCGTAGCGATCACCGTGGCGTCCAGGTTTTCCATGAAAAAGGTGACGGCGACCAGCAAGGCAATCAAGGTTGAGCGGCGTTGGGAGATCGACGTCATTGCTGTTCACTCAGGGTTTCGTAGCGGCACTTTATCAATAAGTGCGCGTGTGATGCCCCGCAATATTCCCGCCCCACAACGTAGCGCCTGGTAACGAATCGCCCCGATTTGGTGTGCGCGCCTACAAAAAAGCCCTCACCTCCCATCAAAACTCATCAAAAAACCCTTAATCAAACTACTTGGCACGATTAACGCTTACCCACTAATACAGGATTGTTGAACAATCATGACTACCCCCTGAATCCAGCAACCGAGGCGACGAACATGCAAAAAGGTCTGACGGGCAAGAACACCCTGCGCACATTGGCGCTAGCGATCACCCTGGCGTGCGTGACGCCGCTGCTGTCGGCTGCCGAAATCAAGGGCACCCTGAAACCGGGCGAGCTGTCCATCGGCTCCGACCTCACCTACCCGCCTTACACCTACCTTGAGCAAAAGACCCCGGCCGGTTTCGACCCGGAGTTCATGCAACTGATGGGCAAGCAACTGGGGCTCAAACCACGTTTTCTCGACACCCGTTTCGCCAACCTGATCCTCGGCGTCAACGCCCGGCGTTTCGACGTGGTGGCCTCGGCGCTGTACGTCACCCCCGAGCGCGCCAAACAGGTGGATTTCCTCAGCTACCTGAAGACCGGTTCTTCGCTGATGGTGCTCAGCACCGGCGACTTCAAGCCCCAGCGCCCGGAAGACCTGTGCGGCAAGCGCGTCGGGTCGATCAAGGGCGCGTCGTGGGTGCCAAAGCTGAACAAGGTTTCGGCGGACTACTGCCTCCCTGCGGGCAAGCCGGCGATCGAGTCGCGTGAGTTCCCGACGTCCCCGGAGGCCGCCCAGGCCCTGCTCGCCCAGGCGGTGGACGTGCAGATGGAAGACGCGGCGGTCGCCAAGATCACCGTGGAAAAACTGCAAGGCAAAACCGTGATCAGCTCCAGCGAGTTGATCTACCCGGTGGTGGTCGGCCTGGCCGTGCGCAAGGAAAACCCGGCACTGCTCCAGGCGCTGACCGGCGCCCTGAGCCAGATCAGGCAGGACGGCAGCTACGGCAAGCTGCTGGCGCGCTACAACCTGGCCGAGCCGAACGCCGCCGAGATCAGTGCGGCACTGGGTAACTGAAACGCGGAGCACCTTTATGCAATTCGATTGGCACTACACCCTGGGCTTGTTATGGAACGGCGACTTCTGGCGAGCCGTCGGCACCGTGGTCGAACTGAGCCTGGAAACCTGGCTGCTGGGCATTGTGCTGGGGTTTTTCCTGGCCCTGGCGCGGCAGTCGGAGCGCCGCTGGCTGCGGGACTCCGCCGGCGTCTACATCTGGTTCTTCCGCAGCCTGCCGTTGCTGGTGCTGTTGATCTTCGTCTACAACCTGCCGCAGGTGTTTCCGTCCACCAGCGTGGTGTTGTCCAACCCCTACTCCGCGGGCCTGATCGCCCTGGTGCTGAGTGAGGCGGCCTACATCGCCGAGATCCATCGGGGCGGCCTGCTGGCGGTGGTCAAGGGGCAGCGCGAAGCCGGCAAGGCGCTGGGCGTGGGTTATCGCGGCGTGCAGCGGTTGATTGTGGTGCCGCAGGCGCTGCGGGTTGCGTTGCCGACACTGGCCAACGAATACATCACCATCGTCAAGCTCACCTCGCTGGTGTCGGTGATTTCGCTTTCGGAAATTCTGCTGGTGGGCCAACAACTCTACACCCAGAACTTCCTGGTGATGGAGACCATGCTGGCCGTGGCGTTCTATTACGTGTTCATCGTGACGGTGTTCAGTTGGCTGTTGCGGGTGCTGGAGAATCACCTGGACGTGACCCGGCGCAAACCCAAGGCCATCGCCCCCGCCGTGCTCGACCAGGTGGCCACGCGTCGTGCCCCCGGCCAGGCCGAGCCCGGCGAGTTTGCCTTGCAGGCCCGCGGGGTGCGCAAGGCCTATGGCGAGCTGGAAGTGCTCAAGGGCGTCGAACTGAATGTGCGCTGGGGCGAGGTGGTGTCGATCATCGGCCCGTCAGGCTCTGGCAAGACCACGCTGATTCGTACCATGAACGGCCTCGAAAGCCTCGACCGTGGCGAAATCACCCTGCAAGGCCAGCCGTTCCTGCGTGGCAGCCAGGAGCCACAAGGCGCGCTGGGGCACAAGGTGCATATGCGCGGTATCGTCCATGTAGGCATGGTGTTCCAGGGTTTCAACCTGTTCCCCCATAAAACTGCCCTTGAGAACGTGATGCTCGCGCCCGTCTACCATGCCCATGGTGGCGCCGAAGAACTGCGCCTGTTGAGCCTGGCCCTGTTGCGCAAGGTCGGCATGCTGGAGCACGCCGGCAAATACCCGCACCAGCTATCCGGCGGGCAACAGCAACGGGTGGCGATTGCCCGCGCCCTGGCGATGCGGCCTTCGGTGATGCTGTTCGATGAACCCACCTCGGCCCTCGACCCGGAACTGGTGGGCGACGTACTGGCGGTAATCGAGGAATTGGCTCGCGAGGGCATGACCATGGTCATCGTCACCCATGAAATGAACTTCGCGTTCAAGCTCTCCGATCGTGTGGTGTTCATGGAAGGCGGCGAGATTATCCAGGACGCCGCACCGCGTGACATGCTCGAGCAACGCAGTGAACGCATGACCAAGTTCCTCAAAGACGTCCAACTGGCGTGAGCCCAAGGAGCCCCAACGTGAGCCAAGCCAAGGAACCCAGCCTGTCGCTGGCCGACCAGGTTGCCATCGAACTGCGCGAAGACATCATCGGCGGCCGCCTGCTGCCCGGCATGCCGCTGGTGGAAAGCGAACTGGTGAACGCCTACAACGCCTCGCGCAACACGGTGCGTGAAGCCTTGCACCACCTGGGCCGCGAAGGCCTGACCAGCTACGTGCGCAACAAAGGCGTGATCGTGCGCCGCCTGGGGGTGGAGGAAGTGCGTGACATCTTCAAGGTGCGACGCACCCTGGAACTGCAGGCCATCGCCGCCAGCAAGCCGCTGCGCGAATACCAGTCCGACCTGATGCTGGAGTCCATCGAGGCCGCGCAGCTGGCCCAGGACCGCGAGAACTGGCAAGCCTTCGGCACCCACAGCCTGCGCTTTCACCAACATATTGTCGGGCTGATGCGCAGCCCGTTGCTGGACGAGTTTTTTACCCATATTGCAGCCCAGATGCGCCTGGTGTTTTCCAACGCGCCCAGCGAGGAAACCTTCCAGAAGCCCTGGCTGGAGCGCGACCGGCAGATTCACGACTTGCTGGTTGACGGCCACAAGCAAGCCGCCGGCGAAGCCCTGGCCAGCTACCTCAATGACTCCGAATCGTTGCTGCTGGACATCCTGAGCAGCATTCCAAAACCCTGAAGCGAGGACCCACCATGTACAAGGACTACCCAGCGGCCTACCAAGTCAGCAAAGGCGCTGCCTTGCAGGTCGACAAAGCTTTTTATGACCGCGTACGCGAGTCCCGGGACGGGCGCACCCTGATCGAGCAATTCGAAGTGCCGATCCGCACCGGCCGCGCCTGGAAAGTACCGGCAGGCCATGTGTTCCGCGTGACCACGCCGGTTGGCCCGCAGGTCGGCGACTTCAACGTGTGGAGCGCCAACGACCCCCGCGAACGCATGTGGGCGGCACGCACCCGCCAGCTGCAAGGCGCGCACGTCACCACCTACGACCGCCTGTGGTCGAACCTGCCGTTTTTGCGGCCGATGGTCACCATCACCGACGACAGCCTGGCCGACTATGGCATCGACGAACACGGCGGGCGCCTGCATGACTTGCTGGGCACGCGCTGCGACCCTTACGTGAACAAGATGCTCACGGGCGAAGACTTCCACCACCACTGCCACTCCAACCTGACCCGCGCCGTGCTGCCCCATGGCCTGACCGAGTTCGACGTGCACGACGTGCTGAACATTTTCCAGTGCACCGGCCTCAATCACGACGACATGTACTTCATGAAAGCCTGCCCGGCCAAGCAGGGCGACTATCTGGAGTTCTTCGCCGAAATCGACCTGCTGTGTGCCCTCTCCACCTGCCCCGGTGGCGACCTGTCGCTGCCGATGTGGGGCCCGGATGCGGAAGACCCGTTGAAGGTCTGCCGTCCGCTGGGGGTGGAAATCTACCGCCTCGACGACGCGCTGCTGGAGGGCTGGAAACAACCCGAGCGCGCCGCCTATAACGGTAACCATGGCCTGTTGATTGCCAAGGCCGACTGGGAAAAGTAAAGGGGAGGCCCACACCTGGGGCGCCGCGCCTCAGGTGTTCTGCGCAATCCTGCGGCTGACAAAACTGAAGGCCAGCACGATAAAAATCAGCACGCCGGTTGCCACCTGCTGCCAGTAGAAGTTCCAGCCGATCAACAGCAAGCCATTGGCGATGACGTTGATGAACAGCACCCCCAGCAACGTGCCCGGAATATTCGCCCGGCCCTGGCGGTTCAATGTGGTGCCGATAAACACCGCACCAATCGCATTCAGCAGGAACGCATTGCCCGACAGCGGCACGTAGGCGCTCACCGTCGAACTGAGCAGGATCCCCGCCACCGCGCACGCCAGCGCCGCCGCCAGCACCGTGGTGGTGACGATGCGCCGCACCGACAACCCCGAGTAATACGCCAGCAGCGGCTGGGTACCCTGGGCCAGCAGTTCGCGCCCCAGGCGTCCACGGGCCAGCAACAGGCCGTAGACCACGGCCAATACCAGCACGATCAACAGCGGCAAGGGCACGTCCAACGGGCTGAAGCTCGCCAGTTCCGGCTTGAAACTCTGGGCGATATAAATTGGCTGGCCGCCGTCCGAGAGCAGTTGCTGGGCACTGGTGCCGATAAACAAGGTGCCGAGGGTGGCCAGGAACGGGCTGATCCGCAGCCCCGCGATCAAGCCGGCATTGAACAGTCCTACCAGCAGCCCGGCGGCCAACGCACCGGCAATCGCCACACCCAGCCCGTGCCCGGCGTTAAGCAGCACCACGAAGCTGAAGCTGGCGAAATCCAGCGCGGTGCCTACCGACAGATCGATGCCACCGGCCGCCACCGCATAGGTCATGCCGATCGCAACAATCGCCAGCAGCACGAAGTTATTCAGCACCAGGCTTTTCAGGTTGCCGCCACTGAGAAACCCCGGCGCCTGCCAGGCAAACACTACGACAATCGCCACAAATACCAGCGGTAACGTCAGTGGCAAAAGCGAACGCCAAGCGCCATCCTGCTGTTGCAGGGTTGATACGCGACTCATGACTGCTCTCCCCGGTTCAATGCGCTGGATGCAGCGACCACCAGCAGAATCAGCACGCCCTGGACACCGTTGACCCAGAAGCTCGATACGTTGAGCAACTGAAACCCGTTGATCAAAAAGCCGATCAACAGCGTCGCGAGCAAGGTGCCGGGGATGCTTGCCACCAGTCGCCGGGAAAACACCACGCCAAGAAAGGCTATGGCGACCACCGACAACAGCATGTCGCCGGAGCCGGTGGTGCTGCCGCTGAAAAATGCCGCTGAACACAACGCCGCCACCGCGGCACACAGCCCAGAGAGCAAATAACTGGAGAGTACGTAGGCCGGCACTCGAATCCCGGCGGCCTCGGCGGCGTGCGGGTACTCGCCGACGGCATGCAGGCGCAGCCCATAGGCGGTGTGCTGGATCAGCAGCGTCAACACAAAGGCCGTCACCAGCAACACCCAGGCGAGTGCCGGCACGCCCAGCCATGCGCCGCCGCTGAGCAGGTCGAGCAACGGTGAGTCAGTCGAGACCACGGTGTTTTCGGTGAGGACCAGCTCCAGCCCGGCCAGTACATTCATGCTTGCCAGCGTTGCGAGCAACGGTGGCAAGCGCAGCACCACCACGGCCAGGCCATTGAGCAGGCCCACCGCCAGGCCGCAACCCAAGGTCAGCAGCAGGCTTGCCCACAGGTCGAGGCCTGCGTTGTTGAGTCGACTGAACACCGCCGCGCACAAGCCCAAATTGGCCGCCAGCGACAGATCAAGCCCGCCCGCCACCACGTTGGAGCCGCCGCCGATAATCACGCAGGTCAGGCCGAAGGCAAGTACGCCGAGGATCGCCGACTGGCTGAACACATTCGCGATATTGCCGACTGAAAAGAAGTTCGGCGCGGCGACGGCAAAGCCCAGCAAAATCGCGAGGAATACGCCCACCGAGCCGCGCCGCAACAGCAGTACCCATAACCGTTGGGACAAGCCAGGAGTAGCAGCTTCAAGCAGGGACATGCACCACCTCCTGTTTCACCTGCACAGCCACTGTGGACTGCACCGCACCCGTGGCACACGCCAACAGTTGATCACTGTCCGCCTCACCGGCATGGAACTCCCCGGCTATTTCGCCTCGATGCAACACCAGGATGCGGTCGCAGATCCCCAACAGCTCGGGCAAATCCGAAGACAGCACCAGCACCGCTGCGCCCTCTTCCACCAGCCGCCCGATCACGCGATAAATCTCGACCTTGGCGCCGACGTCCACACCTACGCACGGCTCGTCCAACAAGTACACCGCCGAACGGCGACTCAGCCATTTGCCCAGGGCGACTTTCTGCTGGTTGCCGCCGCTGAGCTGGCTGACGGCAGCCTGCGGGCCCGGCGTCTTGATCGCCAACTCGTCGATCAGCCGCAGGCTTTCGGCCTGCTCCTTACGCTGGCTCAGTAACCCCCAGCGACTGAAACGCCCAAGCCCGGCGAGCGTGAGGTTTTCCAGCACCGACAGCAGCGGTGAAATCCCCTGGCTGCGGCGTTCTTCCGGCACCAGTGCAATCCCTTGGGCAATGGCTTCTCCGGGTGAACGCAGGCGCAACAAACGCCCCTCCAGATGAATGCTGCCGCTGTCGGCGCGCACCACACCGAACAGGGTCTTGAGCAGGTCCTTGGCGCCCGAGCCGACCAGCCCGGTGAGGCCGACGATCTCGCCCCGACGCAATTCCAGGTCGATCTGCCGGTAGCGCCGGGCCAGGTTCAGCCCACGCACCTGCAGCAATGGTTCGCCGCGCTCGACCTGCGCCTTGGGGTACATCTCCTGGACCTCGCGGTTGACCATCAACCGCGCAATCTGCGCGCTGGAGGTGTGCCGTGGCTCAACCACGGCCACATCTCGACCATTGCGCAACACCGTCACTTCATCGCACAGGCTGTCGATTTCCTGCAGGTAATGGGAGATGTAGAGGATCGACAAACCCTGGTCCCGCAGGCGCTTGACGATCCGCAGCAGCTGGTCGACTTCGCGCTTGACCAGCGCCACGCTGGGCTCGTCGAACACCAGGATCTTCGGCTGGCGAATCAACGCCCGGGTGATTTGCAGCACCTGGCGCTCGGCGCTGTTCAACTCGCCCACCAGTGCCCCGGCCGGCAGTTGCAGCTCAAAATATTCCGCCAGCAAACGTTCTGCCTCGCGCTGCTGCCGGCGCCGGTCGACAAACGGACCACGGCGTAATTCATGGCCGAAAAACAACGCCTCGCCCACGGTAAAACTCGCCGGCAACAGCCGCTCCTGATGGATGAACTGCACGCCCAGCGCATCCACCTGGCGCGGCGACAGTGCGGCATACGGCTGGCCGTCAATGCTCACCTGCCCCGAGTCCGCTTTGTGGATCCCCGCCAGGACCTTGATCAAGGTCGACTTGCCGGCACCGTTCTCGCCCACTAGGCCGTGAATGGTGCCGCGCTCGACTTTCAGGCTCGCATCCTCCAGCGCCAGGGTGGCGCCGAAGCGTTTGCGTAGGTGCTGCAAGTGCAACGCGGCCATCAATCACCCCGCAGTTGCTGGACCTGCGCCAGGTTGGCGGCGGTGGTCAGCAGCGTCGGCACATGGGTTTCCTTGGGCAGGTCACGCTGCCCGGCCAGGTAGCGGGCCACGTTCTGCACAGCAGTCTTGCCGATCAGCGCCGGTTGCTGGGCGACTACCGCGCCCACCGGCGAATTGGCCTGGCCGAGCAGCTCCAGTACCTCCGGCGTACCGTCCACGCCGTAGGTCTTGATCTCGGTGCGCTTGGCGTCGATCAACGCCTTGCTTGCCCCCAGTTGCGGAATGTCCCACGCCGCCCAGATCGCCGAGACACTGCCGGCCGGGTACTTGTTGAGCAACGCGGACACCTGGGAATAGGCATCCTGCACGGTGTTGGGGATCACATCCCGCAGCTGCGGCTCGATGATTTCCAGTTGCGGGTGATCCTTGAGCGCCAGCTTCAACTGGTCGTAGCGAATCGCGCACACCGGCACGCCGTAGAAGCCGTTGAACACCAGGATCTTGCCCTTGCCGCCGGCATCCTTGATCAACTGATCGGCCAGGGCCTTGCCGGTGGCGACATTATCCGAGGTGGTGTTGTTAAGGCTGTACTGCGACGGCGCGTCGATGGTGAACAGCGGGATGCCGGCCTTGCTGATGCGCTTGAGCCACGGGTCGATCACGCTCAGGGTGCCGAGGGTCTGGATCACCGCATCGGGTTTCTGGGTGACCACGGTTTGCAGTTGGGTCACCAGGTTCTTGTCGTTGCGCCCTGCATCCAGGGTGATCGGCGTGCCGCCGAGGCGCTTGATCTCGTCGACCTGGGCCTGGAAGGCCTTGATATCGAAGTAGTGACTGGTGCCGGTCATGCTCACGGCAATGCGCTTGCCGGCCAGGGACGGCACCGCGTCATCGCCCTCGGCGGCCTGGGACACGGCGGCGTGGCCCAGCAACAACGCTGCGCCGAGCAAGATGTAACGTGAACGCAAGAAAAAGGTGCAAGGCATACAGGGCTCCGCTGAGCAACGGGTGAAAGGGGTCACCTGTGTGCATTGCAGAGCCCATGCCATAAATTATTTCGAATAAAATCAACTAGATGTAAACATTGGATGACGTTGCGCTGTCCCGCCCAAACCACAACTGTCCGACTGCTGTTGCCCAGCCAACAGTTGGCCGGGAAATCCGGCCAGCCACCTCAGGCCGCCGGGTAAGCAAAGATCAGCTCGACCCTGATCCCGTTGGGGTCTTCGACAAACAATTGGTGCTCGAACAGCTCCGGCACCACCCGCTCGGTAAAAGGCACCCCTAGCGTGTGCAGGCGTTGCCGGTGACTTTCAAGGTCATTGCAGCGCAATGCAATGTGATCGAGCGCACCTGACCCGTCGCCGGCAGCACGCACCCCAAGATACGTTTCAAGCTGCGCGGCGCTGCCCTGCAGGCTGGCGATATGCAGCAGCGGGCGACCTGCTGAATAAAGCCAACTGCCCGGAAAAGGAAACGCCGGGCGCCAGCCCTCCTCCAGGCCGAGGGCGTCACGATAGAAACTCACCGTCGCGTCGACATGCTCCGTGCGGAGCGTGAAGTGATCAAGGTAGTGAACGGTCATGTGCAGAGCCCTCCCGTCAGAGCGCACCCAACTGCTTCATCAGCGTCAGGTTGTCTTCGATGTGCCAGTTGGCGACGATCTTGCCCTTGCCGATCTGGTAAATGTCGGTGGCAATAAAGTCTACGACCTGCCCAGTGCCCTTGATCTGACCAAAGGAACCGGTGAAGTGCCCGCGAAAATGCAAATGTGCCACCACGCGGTCGCCGGCAATGATCATTTGCTCTACTTCACAGCTCAGGTCCGGCACCGCGCCGCGAAACGCACGGGAGGCCAGCAGCGGTCCCTCCGGCCCTTGTTTGCGCCCGGCGGGCGGTGTTTTATCGATGAAGTTGAGCGCCAGCGCTTCACGGGCCAGGCTCTCGTCACCGGTATTCCAGAAAGTGTCGTAACGCCGGGCGACAGTTTCCATGATCTTCAGTTGCGCGGCGGTCAGGCTCTTGTCCACCACCAAGACACCCGGCGTCACCAGTTCGGTGGTGGCAAACGCCACGCCGGAGAGGGTCAGGGCCAGGAATCCGGCGGCGATAAGGGGAATGGAACGTTGCATAAGGGCACATCCTTTAAAGGCGAAGAGAACGAACTCAGATGGTTTCGCTTTCCCTGAGGCTGAGGGGGCTTTTCAAGGTGTATTGAGCGATGGCGTCCTTGCGCATGAACGCCACGCCGGGATGGCTGTTGGCGTACCGCAGAAACTCGTCCCAGACCCTGACCATTTGCGGCGTACCGCTGATGCGGTCGTGGGCACTGATCGCCATCATGCGGCGTCGGCTTCCGGCTTCCAGGTAGAGCTGGTCGAACTCCAGCTTGACCTGTTGGAGGAATTTCGAGGGCGAGTAATTGCGCCCCTCAATCAACACGATGTCGTTGTTGCGCAGGGTATACGGGACCACGACAAAGTCCTTGCCATTGACCTGCTCGATAAACGGCTCATCGCGACTCACATCATCAATGTGATAGACGTAGGCCAGCTCCTGCAACAACGACAAGGTATTGGGCCCGCGCCGCAGCCAGTTGCAGTTGTAGCCGGTGACCGGCTGGCCGGTGACGTCCTGCAACATGCTCGCGGCCTGGCGCAGGAAAGTGCGCTCTTCATCGCGGCTCATGGCAAATTGCGAGCTCCAGTGCGGGCCATGCCCCGAGGCTTCGTGCCCACGGGCGACGATCTCCCGGGCCAGCGCCGGGTTGCGCTTTACGGCGTCGCCGATCATGTGGCAGGTGACTTTCACCCCATGCCGGTCCCAGAGATCAAGCATCCGCGGAATACCTTCACGGTAGCCATAGGCAAACCAGGTATTGGTGGCCACATCCTCTGGAACACTGTCGGGAAAATCCACGTGGGGAAACGGACTGTCAGTGCCCTTGAGCGGTTGGCCGCCTGCCTCGAATTGCATGGAAATGGACACTACCAGCCGGGTGTCCCCTGGCCAGAAACGCCCGATTGCCTTGCCGGCAGTCGCCGCGGGGGCAGCGTTGCCCGGCCCTGTCACCGCAGCTTTGGCAGCGGCCGGGCCGAGCAGCGATCCTGCGGCCAGAACAGCAGCACCTGCGCCGGCCTGGGCGAGGAAAGTACGACGATGCGGGTTATCGGTTTTGTCCATGTTGGTTCACCTCATACTGAATTCAGGGGGTCAGGCAATCGCGGCAGGCCGGGTGGCTTTACCCGCGCCTTCCTGGGAAACAATGAACAGCACACCGAGCAATGGAATCGCCGCAGCCGCAAACGGAATCGCCGCCGCGCCCCAGTGGCTGTCCACCACGATGCCGCCGATGATGCCGCCCAGGGCGTTGGCCAGGTTGAAGGCCGAGATATTCGCCGTGGCAGCCAGCTCCGGGGCCTTGCCGCCGTGCTTCATCACGCGCATTTGCATGGATGGCACGTTGGCGAACGAGGCGATACCGAAGAGGAACACGGTCACCAGGAACGGCCACTTGTAGGGCGCCACAAGGCCGGCGGCGATCAGTGTCACGATCATCGCCGCCGGCCAGAACATCAGCGAAAAGCGCAAGTTGGCGTCTGCGGTACGCGCCCCGAGACTGTTGCCGACTACCAGGCCAATGCCGACCACGACCAGCACAGCGGTCAGCATCGTCGAATCAAACCCGGCCACCTGTTCGGCGATCGGCGCGATATAGCCATAAAAGGCCATGAACCCGGCCCAGCCGAGCACCGTGAACATCAGACTGGCCAGCAGGTTGCGGTTACGGAACACCGCCAACTGGTTGATCAACGACACTGACTGCTCGGTGCCCTGGCGCTTGATCGACACAATGATTGCCAGCAACGCGAGCACGCCCAACGCGGCGACTATCAGGAATGCGGTGCTCCAGCCATATTGATTGCCAATCCACGAGCCGGCGGGTACGCCCAGCACGTTGGCCAACGTCAGCCCGGCAAACATCTGGCCGACGGCGCGGCCTTCCATGCCGCTGGCCACCAGGCGCGTCGCGACCACCGCGCCGATCCCGTAGAACGGCCCCTGGGTCAGCCCGGCAATCGCCCGGCTGACCAGCAACACGCTGTAGTCGCTGCTGAGAGCAGTCATTACGTTGGCGCCGACGAACACCGCCATCAACAACCACAGCACCGTGCGTTTTTCGTAGCGCGAGAGCCAGATGGTCAGCACCGGGCCTCCGATCACGATGGCCAGCGCGTAGGCGGTAATCAGGCTGCCAGCCTGCCCTTCGCTGATGTTCAAGCTGTGGGAGACCTGGGTCAGTAATCCGGCAATCACGAACTCGGCGGTGCCGATGGCGAAAGCCGCCAGGGTCAGCACCCAGACCTGGAGGGGCATTTTTGAAGAATTGGATGACATGTCAGTCACTCCGATGGTTAACGATGGATGCAAAACTAGTTCTTTTGGCTTAATTTGATAATTGAGTCGAAATCAAAAACCACTTTCGGAAATCCCGAACAATGCTGCTGAAGAACCTTGAGTTGTTTTTGCTGATTGTGGAAAAAGGCGGGCTGTCGGCAGCGGGTAGAGAGCTGGGACTGTCACCCGCCTCTGTCTCGGAAAGGCTCGCGCAGTTGGAGGGTTTCTATGGCGCCAGCCTGCTCAACCGCACCACCCGGGCGATCAACCTGACGGACGAAGGCCGCTTGCTGGTGGAAGGCGCCCGCCGCTTGCTGGCAGAGGCCAACGAGCTGCACAGCAGCATTCGCCATGGCACCCACACCCTGTCCGGGCCGATTCGCCTCAGCGCCCCGGAAGACCTCGGGCGCCAATACATCGAACCGATCCTCGCCGCATTCATGCTGGAGCATCCCGAGATCAGCATTGACCTGAACCTGAGCGACGGCTACGCCGATCCGGTGAGCCAGGGCATCGATTTCGCGGTGCGCTACGGCGAGCTGGCGGACAGCACCCTGCATGCCAGGCCGATTGGCGAAAACCGTCGCGTGCTGTGTGCGTCCCCCCACTACCTGGCGCTCAATGGTACGCCCGGACACCCCGAGGATCTGGCGCGCCACGAGTGCCTGGTGATGCGCTTTGGCATCAATATTTCGCGGGAATGGACCTTCAAGCGGCACGGGCACGTCCATCGGGTGCTGGTCCAGGGCCGGCGGGTGGCGAACGACGGTGCGCTGGTACGCCAGTGGTGCCTGGCGGGCCATGGCATTTGCCTGAAATCGGTGTGGGACGTGCGCGCCGACCTTGAGGCCGGGCGATTGGTCGAGCTGCTGGCTGACTATGACTTGGGCAGTACCGCGCTGAACATCGTCTATCCGCCGACACGGGTTCAACCGCGCCGTGTCAGGGTGTTGATCGAGCGGATAGTGGATGAGCTGTCACTGCACGATCATTCAATATCCGGCCGGCCGTTGGGCCTAACTTAAGGCTCCAATGTCCTGCAACCCTGGAACCTACAATGCCCGCCTCCCACGCTTCGACGAATTACGCCTCGATCAACTTCGCCCAGAAATACGCCCTGTTCAGCGAGCAATGGGCGCCCAAGGTCGTCGCGCAGATGAACGACTACCAGTTCAAGGTGGTGAAGATCGAAGGTGACTTCATCTGGCACGACCATGCCGACACCGATGAAACCTTTATCGTCCTCGAAGGCACCCTGCGCATCGACTTCCGCGACGGCGCAGTGACCATCGGCCAAGGGGAAATGTACGTGGTGCCCAAGGGCGTCGAGCACAAGCCGCACGCATTGGGTGAGGTGAAGTTGCTGTTGATCGAACCCTGCGGCGTGCTGAACACCGGCAGCGAGGGTGGCGAGCGCACGGCAATCAACGACGTGTGGATTTAGCACCTTCCGGCGTTGCCTGTTTGGGCTAGTCTTTACCTCACAGTTACTCCAGACCAGGAGCACGCGTGATGAACAGGCAGCTCAGGAAAACCTCAGCCCTCGTGATTACCCTGATGGCGTTGATGGGCAACGTCTACGCTGGCACTGGCGCCTGCCCGCCCACCCATGCCCTTAAAGACGCGTTCAAAAAGACGCCGACCGGGGAAGTGGTCGCCTACACCGCGTCCGGCCCGGACGGTCGGCAATGGACCGGGCAAAACCCGATGACAGAGCAGAAGGACCTGCACCAGGTCCACTTTGAAAAGGCGGTGATCCAAAGCAGCCAGGGCCAGTCGTCTGTGGCATGCCACTACCTGGATCAGAACCATGAACCGGTAAGCATGACCCTGAAAAACCAGGTCAATGCCAGGCCTCTGGGCAGCGCATGGTCAGGCAACGAATGCACGGCAACCAACCCGGCACTCTGTACATTTGAATAGCAGACACGCCCGACAATTTATGCGGCGCGCTGTTCCTTGCATCTTGCGCAACAGTCCTTTGTCATCAACAGCATTGATAGCTCCCTAACGAAAGCCCCATGCTAGAGGGCTCGCTTTACGCTTATATCATTCCGAATGATAGTTACCTTTGTTTCATTCGATTCGTGAGATAGCACCCTGCCGAGCATGATCCGCCCATCTTAAATACATTGGCGGATGCACCTCATGGAACAGTCACTCAAACATTTGCGCTATCCCTTGGCCATTTTGGCCGTGATGGTGATGAGCGCCTGCGGCAAAGCGCCCGAACAGGCAGCCGCCATGCCACCAAGCCACGTCAGCGTGGCCAAGGTGCTGGAACAACCGGTCAATGAGTGGGACGAATTCACCGGCCGGCTCGAAGCGCCGGAAACCGTGCAGATCCGTCCGCGCGTGTCGGGCCAGATCGATCAGGTCGCCTTCACCGAAGGTGCCTTGGTCAAGAAAGGCGACCTGTTGTTCCAGATCGACCCACGCCCATTCCAGGCCGAAGTGCGCCGCCTCGAAGCACAACTCGCACAAACCAAGGCCGCCGCCACCCGCAGCGATAACGAAGCCCAGCGCGGCGAACGCCTGCGCCAGAGCAATGCGATCTCCGCCGAGCTGGCCGACTCGCGCACCACCGCCGCCCAGGAAGCCCATGCGACTGTCGCCGGCATCCAGGCGCAGTTGGACCTGGCCAAGCTGAACCTGAGCTTCACCCGTGTCAGTTCGCCCATCAGCGGCCGCGTCAGCCGTGCCGAGATCACCGCCGGCAACCTGGTGACCGCCGATGTCACCGCGCTGACCAGCGTGGTGTCCACCGACAAGGTCTACGCCTACTTCGACGCCGATGAACGTGTGTACCTCAAGTACACCGAACTCGCGCGCCAGGGTCGCCGTGGCGCGACTACCCCGGTGTACCTGGGCCTGTCCAATGAAGACGGCAACCCGCACCTGGGCCAGATGAACTTCGTCGACAACCAGGTCAACCCGGCCACCGGCACCATTCGTGGTCGCGCCGTGTTTGATAACAGCAAGGGCGAATACACCCCAGGCCTGTATGCGCGCCTGAAACTGGTAGGCAGTGGCACCTACTCCGCCGTGCTGATCAGCGACGAAGCCGTGGGCACCGACCTGGGCAAGAAGTTCGTACTGGTGATGGACGGCGACAAGCCTGCCTACCGCGCGGTGGAGCTGGGTCCGAAGATCGAAGGTTTGCGCATCGTGCGCAGCGGCCTGACCAAGGACGACACGATCATCGTCAAGGGTTTGCAGCGCGTTCGCCCGGGATCGCCGGTTGCACCGGAAACCATCCCGATGGCCAGCAAGGAAACCCTCGCCGCCTTGGCACAACAACGACAAGCGCTTGAAGCCAGCAACCTGGAGCAAGTGGCGCCGGATAAAGCCGCGCCCAAGCTCGCAAGTACAGCGACTCCACGCGGTTAAGGGATACGACTCAAGATGAATTTTTCCAAGTTCTTCATTTCGCGGCCGATCTTCGCAGCGGTGCTGTCGCTGTTGATCCTGATCGCCGGCGCGATTTCACTGTTCCAGCTACCGATCAGTGAATACCCGGAAGTGGTGCCGCCGACCGTCGTGGTCCGTGCCAACTTCCCGGGCGCCAACCCCAAGGTCATCGGTGAAACCGTGGCCGCGCCCCTGGAGCAAGCCATCACCGGCGTCGAGAACATGCTGTACATGTCCTCGCAGTCGACCGCCGACGGCAAGCTGACCCTGACCATCACCTTCGCCCTGGGCACCGACCTGGACAACGCGCAGGTGCAGGTGCAGAACCGGGTAACCCGGACTCAGCCCAAACTGCCCGAGGAAGTGACGCGCATCGGTATTACCGTGGACAAGGCCTCTCCCGACCTGACCATGGTGGTGCACATCACCTCCCCCGACCAGCGCTACAACATGCTGTACCTGTCCAACTACGCGATCCTCAATATCAAGGATGAGCTGGCACGGCTGGGCGGCGTGGGTGATGTGCAGCTGTTCGGCATGGGCGATTACTCCCTGCGTGTGTGGCTGGACCCGAACAAGACCGCCTCGCGCAACCTGACCGCCACCGACGTGGTCACGGCCATTCGCGAACAGAACCGCCAGGTGGCGGCCGGTGCCTTGGGCGCGCAACCTGCGCCGAATGACACCAGCTTCCAGCTATCGGTCAACACCCAGGGCCGACTGGTCACTGAGGAAGAGTTCGAGAATATCGTCATCCGTGCCGGCGCCAACGGCGAAATCACGCGTTTGAAGGACATTGCACGGGTTGAGCTGGGTTCCAGCCAGTACGCCCTGCGCTCGTTGATCGACAACCAGCCGGCCGTGGCGATCCCGATCTTCCAGCGCCCGGGCTCCAACGCAATCGACATCTCCAATGAAGTGCGCGCCAAGATGGCGGAGCTGAAACAGAGCTTCCCCGAGGGCATGGATTACCGCATCGCCTATGACCCTACCGTCTTCGTACGTGGCTCCATCGAGGCCGTGGTTCACACCCTGTTCGAAGCACTGATCCTGGTGGTGCTGGTGGTGATCCTGTTCCTGCAGACCTGGCGTGCGTCGATCATTCCATTGGTGGCGGTGCCGGTATCGTTGATCGGTACCTTTGCGGTGATGCACCTGTTTGGCTTCTCGCTCAACGCGCTGTCGCTGTTCGGGCTGGTGTTGGCGATCGGTATCGTGGTGGACGACGCCATCGTGGTGGTGGAGAACGTCGAACGGAACATCGAATTGGGCCTGGAACCGTTCCCGGCCACTGAAAAGGCCATGAGCGAAGTAACCGGCCCGATCATCGCGACCGCGCTGGTACTGTGTGCGGTGTTCATTCCAGCGGCATTTATCAGCGGCTTGACCGGCCAGTTCTACAAGCAGTTCGCCTTGACCATTGCGATCTCGACCGTGATCTCGGCGTTCAACTCGCTGACCCTGTCGCCCGCACTGGCAGCGGTATTGCTCAAAGGCCACAACGCTCCGAAAGACGGGTTCTCCAGGTTCCTCGACAGGATGCTGGGTGGCTGGTTGTTCAAACCGTTCAACCGCTTCTTCGACAAGGCCAGCCATGGTTACGTCGGCACGGTACGCCGGGTGATCCGCGGCAGTGGTATCGCGCTGTTCCTGTACGCCGGCCTGATGGTCCTGACCTGGATGGGCTTTGCCCACACGCCGACCGGTTTCGTACCGGCCCAGGACAAGCAATACCTGGTGGCCTTCGCGCAATTGCCGGACGCCGCGAGCCTGGACCGTACCGAAGACGTGATCAAGCGCATGTCCGACATCGCCATGAAACAGCCCGGCGTGGAAAGTGCGATCGCCTTCCCCGGCTTGTCGATCAACGGTTTTACCAACAGCCCGAACAACGGCATCGTGTTCGTGACCTTGAAGCCGTTCGATGAGCGTAAAGACCCGAGCCTGTCTGCCGGTGCGATTGCCGGTGCACTGAATGGCAAGTACAGCAGCATCCAGGAAGCCTACATGGCGATCTTCCCACCGCCGCCGGTACAGGGCCTGGGTACGATCGGCGGGTTCCGCCTGCAGGTCGAAGACCGTGGCAACCTGGGTTACGACGAGCTGTACAAAGAAGTGCAGAACATCATTACCAAGAGCCGTGGCGTGCCTGAGTTGTTCGGCCTGTTCACCAGCTACACGGTCAACGTGCCCCAGGTCGATGCTGCCATCGACCGCGAAAAGGCCAAGACCCACGGCGTGGCGATCAGCGACATCTTCGACACCCTGCAGATCTACCTGGGCTCGTTGTATGCCAACGACTTCAACCGCTTCGGGCGCACCTATCAGGTCAACGTGCAGGCTGAGCAACAGTTCCGCCAGGATGAAGACCAGATCGGCCAACTGAAAGTGCGCAACAACAAAGGCGAGATGATTCCCCTGGCGACCTTCATCAAGGTCAGCGACACCTCGGGCCCGGACCGCGTGATGCACTACAACGGCTTCATCACCGCCGAGATCAACGGCAACGCCGCACCGGGCTACAGCTCCGGCCAGGCCCAGGCGGCGATCGAGAAACTGTTGAAAGACGAACTGCCCAACGGCATGACCTACGAGTGGACCGACCTGACCTATCAGCAAATCCTCTCGGGCAACACTGCGCTGTTCGTGTTCCCGCTCTGCGTACTGCTGGCGTTCCTGGTACTGGCCGCCCAATACGAAAGCTGGAGCCTGCCACTGGCGGTGATCCTGATCGTACCGATGACCCTGTTGTCGGCCATCACCGGGGTGATTATCTCTGGCGGCGACAACAACATCTTTACCCAGATCGGCCTGATCGTCCTGGTGGGCCTGGCCTGTAAGAACGCGATTCTGATCGTCGAGTTCGCCAAGGATAAACAGCAGGAAGGCCTCGATCCGCTCGCTGCGGTACTGGAAGCCTGCCGTCTGCGTCTGCGGCCGATCCTGATGACCTCGTTCGCCTTCATCATGGGTGTAGTGCCTCTGGTGATGTCCAGCGGTGCCGGTGCCGAGATGCGCCATGCCATGGGTGTGGCGGTGTTCTCCGGGATGATCGGCGTGACCTTCTTCGGTCTGCTGCTGACGCCAGTGTTCTATGTACTGATCCGCCGGTTTGTTGAACGCGGTGAAGCGCGCAAAGCGGCCAAGGCCTTGAAGCTGGAGACACAGCAATGAGCGTGAAAGTATTTTTGCCGAGCTTGCTGGTACTGGCGCTGAGCGCCTGTGCCGTGGGCCCGGACTATAAAACCCAGCCACTGGAGGCGGCCAACGTAACGGCCGCCGCCGACGCCAAGCAGTACGACCACGCGAAGTTCGAAGGCATCTGGTGGCAACAGTTCGAGGACCCGACCCTTAACCAGTTGGTGACTCAGTCCCTGAACGGTAACCGTGACCTGCGGGTGGCATTTGCCCGCCTGCGGGCAGCCCGGGCGATTCGTGACGACGCTGCCAATGACGTGATGCCGGTGATCACCAGCCGCGCCAGCAGCGACGTGGGCAAAGGCCAGATTCCGGGCCAGACCACCAAACGCGTCAACAGTGAGCGTTATGACCTGGGCCTGGACATGGCCTGGGAAGTGGACTTGTTCGGCCGCATCCGCCGCAACCTGGAGGCCAGCGACGCTGACCAACAGGTTGCCGAGGCAGACCTGTATCAACTGCAAGTCACGATGATTGCCGAGCTGGTGGACGCTTACGGTCAACTGCGGGGCGCGCAACTGCGCGAGAAAATCGCGGTGGCCAACCTGAAGAACCAGGAGGATTCGCGCGGTATCACCGTCAGCCTGCGGGACGCCGGTGTGGGCGATCAGCTCGATGTGGTGCGGGCCGATGCGCGGCTGGCGGCTGTAGAAGCCAGTGTGCCGCAACTGCAGGCCGAGGAAGTTCGCGAGCGTAATCGTATCGCTACCCTGCTCGGTGAGCGGCCGGACAAGTTGAGCGTGGATTTGAGCCCGAAAGATTTGCCGGCGATTGCCAAGGCGTTGCCGATTGGTGATCCGGGGCAACTGCTGCAACGTCGTCCGGACATTCTCAGTGCCGAGCGTAAGTTGGCAGCCGCCACGGCGCGGATTGGGGTGGCCAAGGCTGATCTGTTTCCGCGGGTGAGCCTCAGTGGGTTCCTCGGGTTTACCGCTGGGCGGGGTTCGCAGATTGGGTCGGCGGCGGCGAATGCCTGGTCGCTGGGTCCGAGCATTACCTGGGCGGCGTTTGACCTGGGTAGCGTGCGGGCTCGGTTGCGTGGTGCGGATGCCGAAGCGGATGGCGCCCTGGCGACTTATGAGCAGCAGGTGCTGTTGGCGCTGGAAGAATCGGAGAATGCCTTCAGTGATTACGGCAAACGCCAGCAGCGGTTGGTCTCGCTGATTCGTCAGAGTGAGTCGAGCCGGGCTGCTGCGGATCTGGCGGAGATTCGTTACCGCGAAGGGACGGTGGACTTCCTGGTGTTGCTGGACGCGCAGCGTGAGCGTTTGGCCGCCGAGGACTCCCAGGCTCAGGCCGAGGTGGATCTGTATCGTGGGATCGTCGCGATCTACAAGGCGTTGGGCGGTGGGTGGCAGCCGAGTACCACGATTGCCAGTGCCAAGTGATTTGACTTAAAGAGCTCCTTTGGTTGGTCGCATCCAGCCAATTTTTAGCCCCGTGCCGTCATTCGGTCGCGGGGCTTTTTTTTGCTCGCTTGTGGTGTGTGCATATCCGTTATTTCGGTCAGGGCTGCTATTGGTTCCGCTCTTACAG
>NZ_JACAPW010000039.1:0-148437 GCF_013385495.1 Pseudomonas sp. F8002
GCGAGGCTGCGATGACGTCGGCACAGTCGATATTGAGGGTGCCTGACCCACCGCTATCGCGGCCTCGCTAAAGCTCGACGGCTCCCACATTTGATCTTTGTCAGCCGCCGAACTGGAAGGTGCCCATGGCCAGCTTGGCCATCAGGGCGCCGGCGCCCAGTTGCACCAGCCACAAGGCCAAACCGCCGAGGAATACGCCGAGGGCGACTTGCAGTACCAGGCTTTTCTGGCGCTTGACGGGGGGTGGGCGCGGGGTGAAGTGGTCCAGTTCGTCGCGGTCGGCACGCAGGTCCAGGTCGTCGTTTCTCATAGGCTACTCAAGGAAAGGGACTGTCTTGCTGTCAGTCTAGGGGCAGCGGACTGAAAGCAGCGAATTTTTAGGGGGGATGCCCTATTTGTTTAGGCAACCCACTTACCCTGTGGCGAGGGGGCTTGTCCCCCGTTGGGGCGCGAAGCGGCCCTGATTCAGGCACCGCATTCACTCAGAAAGTTCACGGTGGCAGGTTTTTGGGGCCGCTGCGCAGCCCAACGGGGGACAAGCCCCCTCGCCACAGGTTCGGTGTTCACAAAAGAATGTTGCAGTAAAAAGGGGAAGCCATCGGCTTCCCCTTTTTTGCATCACAACAGGCTTACAGCACCTGAACGATGGCCTTGGTCACGGCATCAATGTTCTTCTGGTTCAACGCCGCCACACAGATACGACCGGTATCCAGCGCATAGATACCAAACTCGCTACGCAGGCGTGTCACTTGTTCAACGCTCAGGCCGGAGTAGGAGAACATCCCGCGCTGGCGACCGACGAAGCTGAAGTCATGGCCCGGAGCCGCCTTGGCCAGGTCAGCGACCATCTGCTCGCGCATGCCGCGAATGCGCAGGCGCATTTCGGCCAGTTCCGCTTCCCACTGGGCGCGCAGCTCAGGGTTGTTCAGCACCGCTGCCACGATCGCCGCGCCGTGGGTCGGCGGGTTGGAGTAGTTGGTGCGGATCACACGCTTGACCTGGGACAGGATGCGCGCGCTTTCTTCCTTGGAGTCGGTGACGATGGACAGGGCGCCCACGCGCTCGCCGTACAGCGAGAACGACTTGGAGAACGAGCTGGACACAAAGAAAGTCAGGCCCGACTCGGCGAACAGGCGCACCGCAGCGGCGTCTTCGTCGATGCCGTCGCCAAAGCCCTGGTAGGCCATGTCGAGGAACGGCACGAGTTTTTTCGCCTTGACCACGTCCAGCACTTGTTGCCAGTCGGCCGGACTCAGGTCGACGCCGGTCGGGTTGTGGCAGCAGGCGTGCAGCACGACGATGGACTGTGGCGGCAGGGCGTTGAGGTCTTCCAGCAGGCCGGCGCGGTTGACGTCGTGGGTGGCGGCGTCGTAGTAACGATAGGTCTGCACCGGGAAGCCGGCTTTTTCGAACAGCGCCTGGTGGTTTTCCCAGCTCGGGTCGCTGATGGCGACGACGGCGTTGGGCAGCAGTTGCTTGAGGAAGTCAGCGCCGATTTTCAGGGCGCCGGTGCCGCCGACCGCTTGGGCGGTGATGACGCGGCCGGAGCTGATCAGCGGCGATTGCGCGCCGAACAGCAGCTTTTGCACGGCCTGGTCGTAGGCGACAATACCGTCGATCGGCAAGTAGCCACGGGCGGCGTGTTGCGCCACGCGAATGGCTTCCGCTTCGGCAACGGCACGCAAGAGTGGAATCTTCCCCTCCTCGTTGCAGTAAACGCCCACGCCAAGGTTCACCTTGGTGGTTCGGGTATCGGCGTTGAATGCTTCGTTGAGGCCCAGGATTGGATCGCGTGGTGCCATTTCGACAGCGGAGAACAGGCTCATTTTTGCGGCAGCTCTATAGAGAGTGGAGGGACGTGTCGCGCTCCAGCCGAATGCACTAGAGCGGTGCACAAACGGGGAGCTAGTATAGAGGCCATCACTGCTCACGGCGACAGCCGAAACGGCTTTTCGGCCAAGTTTTTCGGTTTATTTACCGACCGTTAGTCTTATTGCAACATGGGTGACCAACGGCATGTAGGACGATTGCCTTGAAACCCGTCACATTCGCCTCCACTTCTACAGCTATCATGGTTTTTTCCTGCAACCTGCGCCGAGCAGTCGCGGGTCGCGGTCTTTTTCGTCCCCGTTGCTTTTTCCGGCCCCGGGGTGACTCAAGAGGTACGTTATGTCGGATTTCCAGCTAGTCACCCGCTTCGAGCCCGCCGGCGATCAACCGGAAGCCATCCGCCTGATGGTCGAAGGCATTGAGGCCGGCCTCGCGCACCAGACCTTGCTCGGCGTGACCGGCTCCGGCAAGACTTTCAGCATCGCCAACGTGATCGCCCAGGTGAACCGCCCGACCCTGGTGCTGGCGCCGAACAAGACCCTGGCCGCGCAGTTGTATGGCGAGTTCAAGGCGTTCTTCCCGAACAATGCGGTGGAGTACTTCGTTTCCTACTACGACTACTACCAGCCCGAAGCCTACGTACCGTCGTCCGACACCTTTATCGAGAAAGACGCCTCGATCAACGACCACATCGAGCAGATGCGACTGTCGGCGACCAAGGCGCTGCTGGAACGCAAAGACGCGATCATCGTCACCACGGTGTCGTGCATCTACGGCCTGGGCAGCCCGGAAACCTATTTGAAGATGGTGTTGCACGTCGACCGCGGCGACAAACTCGACCAGCGCGAACTGTTGCGTCGCCTGACGAGCCTGCAATACACCCGCAACGACATAGACTTCGCCCGGGCGAGCTTCCGCGTGCGCGGCGATGTGATCGACATCTACCCGGCGGAATCCGACCTGGAAGCGATCCGCATCGAGCTGTTCGACGATGAAGTCGAGAGCCTGTCGGCCTTCGACCCGTTGACCGGCGAAGTGATCCGCAAGCTGCCGCGCTTCACCTTCTACCCGAAAAGCCACTACGTGACCCCGCGCGAAACCCTGATGGGCGCCATCGAGGGCATCAAGGCTGAGCTGGTGGAGCGCCTGGAATACCTGCGCTCCAACAACAAGCTGGTGGAAGCCCAGCGCCTGGAACAGCGCACCCGCTTCGACCTGGAGATGATCCTAGAACTGGGCTACTGCAACGGCATCGAAAACTACTCGCGCTACCTCTCGGGCCGCGAGTCCGGGCAGGCGCCACCTACCTTGTTCGATTACCTGCCGGACGATGCCTTGCTGGTGATCGACGAGTCCCACGTCAGCGTGCCGCAGGTGGGCGCGATGTACAAAGGTGACCGTTCCCGTAAAGAGACCCTGGTGGAATACGGCTTCCGCCTGCCATCGGCGCTGGATAACCGGCCGATGCGTTTTGACGAGTTCGAAGGCATCAGCCCGCAGACGATTTTTGTCTCGGCCACGCCGGGTAACTACGAGGCCGAACATGCCGGGCGGGTAGTTGAGCAACTGGTGCGCCCGACCGGCCTGGTGGACCCGCAAATCGAAATCCGCCCGGCGTTGACCCAGGTGGATGACTTGCTCTCGGAAATCACCAAGCGCGTGGCCCTGGAGGAGAGGGTGCTGGTCACCACGCTGACCAAGCGCATGTCCGAAGACTTGACCGATTACCTGGCCGACCACGGCGTGCGCGTGCGCTATTTGCACTCGGACATCGACACCGTGGAGCGCGTGGAAATCATCCGCGACCTGCGCCTGGGCGCCTTCGATGTGCTGGTGGGGATCAACCTGCTGCGTGAAGGCCTGGATATGCCGGAAGTGTCCCTGGTGGCGATTCTGGATGCGGACAAGGAAGGCTTCCTGCGGTCTGAGCGTTCGTTGATCCAGACCATTGGCCGGGCGGCGCGCAACCTGAATGGCCGGGCGATTCTGTATGCGGACCGGATTACCGGTTCCATGGAACGGGCGATTGGCGAGACCGAGCGTCGTCGCGACAAGCAGATTGCCTACAACCTGGAGCATGGCATCACGCCGAAGGGTGTGTTCAAGGATGTGGCCGACATCATGGAAGGCGCAACGGTGCCGGGCTCGCGCAGCAAGAAGCGCAAGGGCATGGCCAAGGCTGCGGAGGAGAATGCCAAGTACGAAGCGGAATTGCGTTCACCGAGCGAGATCACCAAGCGTATTCGCCAGCTGGAAGAGAAGATGTACCAGTTGGCGCGGGATCTGGAGTTTGAAGCGGCGGCGCAGATGCGCGATGAGATCGGCAAGTTGCGGGAGCGGTTACTGGCGGTCTGATGATCGTTCCCACGCTCTGCGTGGGAAAGCAGCCCGGGACGCTCTGCGTCCCAAGAGCGGACGCGGAGCGTCCAGTGAGGCATTCCCACGCAGAGCGTGGGAACGATCTTCAAGCTCTTTGTGGCGAGGGAGCTTGCTCCCGCTGGAGTGCGGAGCGCTCCCAGAATTTTGGGGCCGCTTCGCAGCCCAGCGGGAGCAAGCTCCCTCGCCACAGCAAGCTCCCTCGCCACAGGTTATTTCAGTGGGCTTCCCCAGCCTTAAGCCCCGCCGGCAACGCCTTGGTCAACAAGATCGCCACCATACTGATCCCCAACGCCAACCCTACAAAATGGAACGCATCGTTATAGGCCATGATCTGCGCCTGCTGATGCGCTATCTCACTCAACTTGCCCAACGCCGCCGTCTCACTCCCAAACGTCTCCGTCAGCCTGGCCATGCGCTCCGCCACCTGTGGATTGGTCGGCACAATCGCCTCACGCAGGTAATCAAAGTAGGTCTTGGTGCGCGCATCCAGCAGCGTCGCCAGCAACGCAATCCCGATCGCCCCACCCAGGTTTCGCAAAATATTGAACAGGCTCGACGCCGACCCCGCGTCTTTTTGCATGATGTACGCCGTGGCAATCAACGAAATTGTCACCATGATCAACGGCTGCCCCAACGCACGGATGATCTGGATGCGGTTGAACTGGTCGCCGGCAAAGTCCGGGTTCAGCACTCCCGATGAAAAGCTCGCCAACCCAAACAACCCGAACCCCAGCGTACATAGCCATTTGGGCGACACGTATTTCATCAGCTTGGGCACCAGCGGAATCAAAAACAGCTGCGGAACGCCCATCCACATGATCACTTCGCCGATTTGCAGGGCGTTGTAGTTCTGGATCTGCGCCAGGTACAGCGGCAGCAGATAAATCGAGCCATACAACCCCACGCCCATCCCCAGGCTCGAAATACTCGACAGCCCGAAATTGCGATTGCCGAGGATGCGCAGGTTGATCAGCGGGTTGGGCTTGGACATCTGCACGATGACGAAGGTGATCAAGCTCAACAGGGCGACGGTGCCCAGGCTGACAATCAGGCTGGATTCCAGCCAATCCTTGCGATGGCCTTCTTCCAGAAACACCTGCAAACACCCAAGGCCCACGGCCATGGTGACGATGCCAAGATAGTCGGTGCTTTTGAGCAGGTCCCAGTTGGAGTCCTTTTTCTCCAGGCCGTACAGCAGCCCGGCGATCATGATCAGGCCCGGTGGGATGTTGATGTAGAAGATGTATTCCCAACCCCAGTTTTCCGTGAGCCAGCCGCCAATGGTCGGGCCGATGGACGGGGCGAAGGTGGCGGTCATGGCGAACATGGCCATGCCTTTGGCGCGGTGATGTTCGGGCAACTTGATCAGCGTGAGGGTGAACGCCAGCGGGATCAGCGCACCGCCGGTAAAGCCCTGCAGCGCGCGGAATACGATCATGCTTTCCAGGCTCCAGGCCATGGAGCACATCAGCGAGGCGATCAGGAACCCGCCCGAGACCCACACCGCCAGCCGACGCGCCGACAGCAGCTGCACCAGCCAGGCGGTGAGGGGGATCATGATGATTTCGGCCACAAGGTAGGAAGTGGAAATCCACGAACCTTCTTCCAGGGTGGCCGACAGCGCGCCCTGGATGTCCTTGAGGGAGGAGTTGGTGATCTGGATGTCGAGCACCGCCATGAAGGCGCCGAGCATTACGCTCATGACTGCTATCCAGTCGCGCCGGCTCGGTTCGCCTACCGGCGGCAGCAGTTGATCACCGGCCATCGTGCGGGTCTTGGATGTTCACTTTGACCGTCACCGACATGCCCGGGCGGATTTTGCCCTGCAGCGGGTTGTCGGTGGCGAAGGTCAGTTTGACCGGAATCCGTTGTACGACTTTGGTGAAGTTGCCCGTGGCATTGTCCGGCGGCAGCAGGCTGAATTGCGCGCCGGAGGCGCCGAACAGGTTGGCCACGCGGCCTTCGATCGGAGTATCGCTGTAGGCGTCGAACGTCAGCTCGGCTTTTTGCCCAGGCTGCATGTGGCCGATCTGGGTTTCCTTGAAGTTGGCCTGCACCCAGATGTCCTGGTCCGGGACGATCGACAGCAGGTAGGCGCCGGCCTGTACGTATTGACCGTTGCGCGCGGCGCGCTGGCCGATCAGGCCGCTGATGGGCGCGTGGATTTCGCTGCGGGTCAGGTTCAGTTCGGCCTGGGCCAGGTCAGTCCTGGCGTTGGCGATCATCGCGTCGAGGCGCTTGATCTCGGCGTTCAGGGCGTTGACCTGCTGGCGCTGGCCCTGCAGGTCGGCCTGGGCCATGGTCACCTGGGAGCGGGCGATGTGGTTGTCGGCGTCGAGGGTGGTGACCCGTTCTTCGGAGACATAGCCGGGTTTGCGCAGGGTTTGTGCGCGGTTCAGGTCGATCTGCGAGCGGCCGAGGGTGGCCTGGCTGGACGAGACCTTGGCTGCACCGGCGGCGATCAGGCTGGCTTGCTGGGTCAGTTTGCTCTGGGCCTGCACGCGCTCGGCTTCGCGCATGGCCAGGGCGGCGTTGGCGCGGTCGACGGCGAGGTGGAAGTCGTCGCCTTCGAGCTTGACCAGCAGTTGGCCTTTTTCCACGTGCTCGTTGTCGCCCACCAGCACCTCGACGATGCGCGCACCCAGTTGGCTGGAGACCCGGGTGATCTCGCCCTGGACGTAGGCGTTGTCGGTGCTTTCATAAAAACGGCCCTTGAAGAACCACTGGGCGAAAAAGCCCGCGGCGATCAGGACCACGATAAACAGGAAGATAAACAGGCGGCGTTTGAGCGGGGCAGGCATGGCAATAATGTCGTCGACAAAAGGTAATGGAATATAGCCAGCGAACGGTCTGGCAAATAGCCATGTCGAGACTTGAGACCGGAGCTTGTCTCATATGCCCTTTGTTCGCCTCCCCACGCTGGAGCCCAAGGGCTTGGGGCTGTTACCATTCGCCCCTTGTTTCATTTTCAGTTTTATCGCCAATTCGAGACCCGCCATGACCACCGTCCGCACGCGCATCGCGCCATCGCCTACTGGGGATCCCCACGTAGGTACTGCTTACATCGCCTTGTTCAACTACTGCTTTGCCAAGCAGCATGGCGGTGAATTCATCCTGCGGATCGAAGACACCGATCAACTGCGCTCCACGCGCGAGTCGGAACAGCAGATTTTCGATGCCCTGCGCTGGTTGGGCATTACCTGGGCTGAAGGCCCGGACGTCGGCGGCCCCCACGGCCCGTATCGCCAGAGCGAGCGCAGCGACATCTACAAGCAGTACACCCAGCAACTGGTCGACATGGGCCATGCCTTCCCGTGCTTCTGCACCGCCGAAGAGCTGGACCAGATGCGCGCCGAGCAGCAGGCCCGTGGCGAAACCCCGCGTTATGACGGCCGCGCACTGCTGCTGTCGAAGGAAGAAGTGGCCCGGCGCCTGGCCGCCGGCGAGCCGCACGTTATCCGCATGAAGGTGCCGAGCGAAGGCGTGTGCGTGGTGCCGGACATGTTGCGCGGTGACGTCGAGATCCCGTGGGACCGCATGGACATGCAAGTGCTGATGAAGACCGACGGCCTGCCGACGTACTTCCTGGCCAACGTGGTGGACGACCACCTGATGGGCATCACCCACGTACTGCGTGGCGAAGAGTGGCTGCCATCGGCGCCGAAACTGATCCTGCTGTACGAGTACTTCGGCTGGGAACAACCGCAGCTGTGCTACATGCCGCTGCTGCGTAACCCGGACAAGAGCAAGCTGTCCAAGCGCAAGAACCCGACCTCGGTGACCTTCTACGAGCGCATGGGCTTCATGCCCGAAGCGATGCTCAACTACCTGGGCCGCATGGGCTGGTCGATGCCGGACGAGCGCGAGAAGTTCTCGTTGCAGGAAATGGTCGATAACTTCGACCTGTCTCGTGTGTCCCTGGGTGGGCCGATCTTCGACATCGAGAAGCTGTCGTGGCTCAACGGCCAGTGGCTGCGTGACCTGCCGGTGGAAGAGTTCGCCAGCCGCGTGCAGCAGTGGGCGTTGAACCCCGAGTACATGATGAAGATCGCGCCGCTGGTGCAGGGCAGGGTGGAGACCTTCAGCCAGGTCGCACCGTTGGCGAGTTTCTTCTTTGCCGGTGGCGTGAACCCGGACGTGAAGCTGTTTGAGTCGAAGAAACTCTCGGGTGACCAGGTTCGCCAGTTGATGCAGTTGATCCTGTGGAAGCTCGAAAGCCTGCGCCAGTGGGAGAAGGATGCGATTACCGCGACTATCCAGGCGGTGGTTGAATCCCTGGAACTGAAATTGCGCGATGCCATGCCGCTGATGTTTGCCGCGATCACCGGGCAGGCGAGTTCGGTGTCGGTGCTCGATGCGATGGAAATTCTGGGCCCGGACCTGACTCGCTTCCGTCTGCGCCAAGCCCTTGATTTGCTTGGTGGTGTGTCGAAGAAAGAAAACAAGGAATGGGAAAAGCTGCTGGGCGCTATCGCTTAAGCACGCTGTTGTAACGGCCAAACCCCGGTTTTCCGGGGTTTGCTCGGTAAGTGATTGTTATCTCGGCAAAAAATTTTGAAAATTGTTGAAAATAAATTTGACACGTTTCGAATACGCCATTAAGATTCGCCCCGTCCTCACCGACGAGGGGCTATAGCTCAGCTGGGAGAGCGCTTGCATGGCATGCAAGAGGTCAACGGTTCGATCCCGTTTAGCTCCACCAATTTACAGGTTCAAGGTCTGGCCACACCGTCCTTGAATTCGATCAGACTCAGCCTGATCACGTTGTATAGAAGGTTTGTGTCCCCTTCGTCTAGTGGCCTAGGACACCGCCCTTTCACGGCGGTAACAGGGGTTCGAGTCCCCTAGGGGACGCCAGTTTCAACAAGCAGTTCGAAAGGTCTGCTGCGCCGCGAGGCGAAAAATCCGGGGCTATAGCTCAGCTGGGAGAGCGCTTGCATGGCATGCAAGAGGTCAACGGTTCGATCCCGTTTAGCTCCACCAATTTACAGGTTCAAGGTCTGGCCACACCGTCCTTGAATTCGATCAGTCCTCAGCGCTGATCAGTTGTACAGAAGGTTTGTGTCCCCTTCGTCTAGTGGCCTAGGACACCGCCCTTTCACGGCGGTAACAGGGGTTCGAGTCCCCTAGGGGACGCCACGATTACCCGCTCTGCGGGATTTTTAAGGGTCATTCAATTATTGAATGGCCCTTTTGTTTGTCTGGCGTTTGGCCAATCCTCCTTCCTTTTTCCCTGAGTGTTCTTCTGACCAATGGTCATGCCTGTGGCTTGCGAAATATTATTATGGTAATAATATTCGAAGCATGAGATTCGGAGGCAACGATGAACGATAAAAAAGCGCAAACCCGCGAACGCATTCTGCAAGCTGCCGGTGCTGCCCTGGTGCAGCGTGGCCCGGCCGAGCCGAGTGTGGGCGAAGTGATGGGCGCGGCGGGGCTTACCGTCGGCGGTTTCTACGCGCACTTTGAAAGCAAGGACGCACTGATGCTGGAGGCCTTCACCGAGTTGCTGGCCCGGCGTCGCGCCGCCGTCGATGACATGGACTCCTCGCTGACCGGTGAAGAGCGTCGCGCGCTGGTCGCAGCGTTCTACCTGTCGCGTAAACACCGTGACTCCACCAGCCAGGCGTGCCCGATCCCTTCCACCGTGGGCGAAATGAGCCGCCTGCCGGATGAGTTCCGCCAGGCCTTGAACGAACACTGCGAACTGATGGCGGCACAGCTGGCCGCCAGTCCGGAAGACACCGACAAGGCCTTGGCCGACATGGCACTGATGATCGGCGGCTTGTCGCTGGCCCGCGCCCTGGGCCCGGGTGAGTTGTCGGATCGTGTATTGCGTGCGGCCAAGTCCGCAGTGCGTTAAGAACGGCTTCTGGCCTGAGGGATGAGCGATGGGCACGTTGAAATGGATTCGTGGCGTCAATGGCACCTTGGGCCGGCTGGCGCCGCACACCGTTGCCAGCAAGATGCGTCGAGTGTTCATGACGCCTCGCGATTTGCCACCCCGTGACTGGGAGCTGCCGCTGCTGGCGCAGTCCGAGCGCATCACTTTGCGTTTCGGCCTGTCGGCGCTGAAGTGGGGCCAGGGCCCTGCAGTGTTGTTGATGCATGGCTGGGAAGGGCGCCCGACGCAGTTCGCCAGCCTGATCACGGCACTGGTGGAGGCGGGCTATTCGGTGGTTGCACTGGACGGCCCGGCCCACGGTCGTTCGCCGGGGCGCGAAGCCCACGTGCTGCTGTTCGCTCGCGCCATGCTGGAAGCGGCAGCCGAGCTGCCACCGTTGCATGCGGTAGTCGGTCACTCCATGGGCGGCGCCAGCGCGATGCTGGCGGTGCAGTTGGGCTTGCGCACCGAGACGTTGGTCAGCATCGCGGCACCCTCGCGGTTTCTCGACGTGCTGCGTGGTTTCGCCGGCATGGTTGGCTTACCGGCCCGTGCGCGTTCGGCGTTTATCCAGGAGGTGGAGCTGACGATGGGGATGCCCCTCAAGCATCTCGACGTCGCCCACTATCAAATGAATATCCCGGGGCTGATCGTGCATGCCGAAGACGACACCTTCGTCTCGGTCAAAGCCTGCCAGGTGATCCACGACGCCTGGTTCGACAGCCGCCTGCTGCGCCTGGAGCAGGGCGGGCACCAGAAAGTGCTGGCGGATCCGCGTGTGATCGAGGGCGTGCTGGCGCTGCTGGCCGGCCGCCACGTGCCGGAGCGCCAAACCGCCTGAGCCATGGGTTACACTGCCCGCCGCCGACATTAATCGACCGGGAGCACCCCATGGGCTGGGATTTGGCAACGCCGTTTATCATCGATCTGCAGGTCGGTGCCGAAGACATCGACGGTCTGGGGCACGCCAACAACGCCGTTTACGTGTCCTGGCTCGAACGCTGCGCCTGGCGCCATTCCCAGCGCCTGGGGCTGGACCTTAGCGAGTACCGCAGGCTGGATCGCGCGATGGCCGTGGTGCGTCATGAGATCGATTACCTCGCCGCCGGTTACGAAGGCGATGAGCTGCAGTTGGCGACCTGGATCGTCGACTGGGACCAGCGCCTGAAAATGACACGACGCTTCCAGCTGGTACGCCCGCGTGATGGCGCTACCTTGCTGCGAGCGCAAACCACCTTTGTCTGCATCGAACTGTCCAGCGGCAAGCCCAAGCGCATGCCGTCGGAATTTCTTGAGGGTTATGGCCCTGCGCTGCAAGGCGAATTACCTGCCAGCGTCTGAAACCAGTAAACTGCGCCACGTTTTTCGTTGAGTGTTTTCCATGCAAATTGCTTTGGCGCCCATGGAGGGGTTGGTCGACAACATCCTGCGGGACGTGCTGACCCGGGTCGGCGGTATTGATTGGTGCGTGACCGAGTTCATCCGGGTCAACGACCGCCTGCTGACGCCTGCCTATTTCCACAAACTCGCCCCTGAGTTGCTGCACGGTGCCAAGACCGCTGCCGGCGTGCCGCTGCGTGTGCAGTTACTCGGTTCAGACCCGGTGTGCCTGGCGGAAAACGCGGCCCTGGCGTGTGAGCTGGGCTCGCAGGTGGTTGACCTGAACTTCGGCTGCCCGGCCAAGACCGTCAACAAGTCCCGTGGCGGTGCGGTATTGCTCAAGGAGCCGGAACTGCTCAACCAGATCGTCGAGCACGTGCGGCGTGCGGTGCCGGCGCATATTCCGGTCACCGCCAAAATGCGCCTGGGCTTCGACAGCCCGGACGGTGCCCTGGTATGCGCCACGGCCCTGGCCGAAGGCGGCGCGGCGCATATCGTCGTGCACGCCCGCACCAAAGCCGACGGCTACAAACCCCCGGCGCACTGGGAGTGGATCCCGCGCGTACAGGAGGTGGTGAAGGTGCCGGTGTTCGCCAACGGTGATATCTGGAGCGTTGAAGACTGGCGACGTTGCCGGGAAATCAGCGGTGTGGAAGACATCATGCTCGGCCGCGGCCTGGTGGCCCGCCCCGACCTGGCTCGGCAGATTGCTGCCGCGCGGGCCGGGGAAGAGGTGGTGGAGATGACTTGGGCGCAGATGCAACCCATGCTTCATGAGTTCTGGCGGCAATCCGTCGAGCAATTGACCGAGCGGCAGGCGCCGGGGCGCTTGAAGCAATGGCTGGCCATGTTGACCCGCAACTATCCCGAAGCAGTCGAACTATTTACGCTGATGCGGCGGGAAACCGACCTTAAGCAGGTAGGACGATTGTTGAGGGTGCCTGATTCGGTTGCGCTGCAAAATTGAGTACATATATATAAGCGTTTCAATCCAGTAGGAAAGGGTGCCGTGGGCGCCCTTTTTTTTGCTTGAGATAAGGCCTTGGATCGTTAACAACGAGTGTTTGTGGGGGGCGTGACTAGAGCTTTTTTGGTTGCTTTATATATGTGAGCAAGTTTCTTGTTTGCTACAGAGTCTTGCGGTGTCAGAGGCGCATATTTTCAAGTTTTGTTAGTTGGAGTATGAGGGGCGCGCGCAATAACACAGATATGAATGACTGGTGTAGGTGAGTGATTTCATCAATTTGCCTTAACGGCTGACTGTTGCCTGATATATCCATTTTTCCCACGGCGACCATCGGGTCGGCACGATGTTTTACGGAAAGTCCATAGGATAAAGTCTCTATTTTCATTTGATTTCCTTATGTGAAGGCCGATTTTCGGAACCCGATGCTCGCAACACCCACGAAAGTAGGGAGTGTGCAGCACTCGGGTTTGTTTCCAGTCCAGAACCTGGATGGTCTGTTTGCAGACCGCTGAAGGCGTTTTGGCAATCACTGAATAAGGATTTGTTTATGTCTAATTTGTCGGTCAATAATTTCCCTCGCTTGACTAATGATTTCAATCAGCAGAATGCAGACCTGCCAAAGTCTGTCGACAAGAGCGCCGGCGAAATCCGGGCGAATACGCCCGGCACAGTATTGAAAAACAATCCCGCCGTGGCGACGGATGGAACCGTTACCTTCAACAAGGATGCACTCGAGAAGTTGTTCGAGTTGTTTGAATATGCATTCAAGGCCATACGGAACATGCTGTCCGGACAGGGGGGGATGCCCAAGTTGGTACCCGATGCTGGCCCGCTGCCTAAACACGAGAAGAGCAGCGATACTCCGGTGAAGGATAAGGCGGACAGTAAATCGAATGTGCCGGACACTGCGGCCAAGGACAAGGCGGGGACTGATTCGCAAGTGCCGAACACTGTAGCCAAGGACAAAGCCGAGACCAACTCGCAGGTATTGAACACTGCTCTCAAGGATAAGGCAGAGACCAACTCGCAGGTATTGAACACTGCACTTAAGGATAAGGCCGAGACTAACTCGCAGGTATTGAGCACTGCACTCAAGGACAAGTCCGGGACCAATCCTGATGTGTCGGTACAGAGAGACAAGCCAGCAAACAATCCAGCGGTTCCGAGTTCCGAGGTTAAGGTAACGCCTAAACCCCTGCCAGAGCCCCGCAGGCCAGACCACGCACCGGGCAAGGACGTGCAGCCGAACAGCCGGAGCAGTTCCGACGTGAACGTCACGGTCCAAGTGATGAACTGCCATTGCCCTCACCCGGATGCAACGAAGCCAGTCCCGCCAAAGCCTGACGTGCCCTTGCCGATACCAGCCGTTCCGGTCCCGGCGAAGCCCGATGCACCGGTCCCGGCGAAGCCAGCCGTTCCGGTCCCGGCGAAGCCCGATGCACCGGTCCCGGCGAAGCCCGATGCACCGGTCCCGGCGAAGCCCGATGCACCGGTTCCGGCGAAGCCCGATGCACCGGTCCCGGCGAAGCCCGATGCACCGGTCCCGGCGAAGCCCGATGCACCGGTCCCGGCGAAGCCCGATGCTCCGCTCCCGCCGAAGCCGGACGCTCCGCTCCCGCCGAAGCCCGATGCGCCGGTTCCACCGAAGCCAGACGCTCCGAAGCCGGACATCACTTCGCCAGGGCCGTCTGAGGATGTCCTTGAGTTTGAAGCCAACGGCAGGCGTCGAGCGTTCGACAGCGACTGGCGGTTTAATCCCGGCCGCCGGATAAGCAGGTAAGTCGGCCACTTCCTCAGTTTTTTTCAACAAGGCGCCCCCGATCAAAAACGTCGGGGGAGCCCTTGATGAAGGATGGTTATATGTCTTGTTCAGAAATCAATAATGCGGGCGCGGTCAGAAACTACTATCAACATTCGCAAACCTGCAACACACCAGGACGATCGGTTCCCGTGCAGCCGGTATTCGTTGATAAACAAGTCCTCTCATCGTTCGGTAATAACGATCAAAGTACCGTTGGGAGCACAGCCAGCGACACCCCGCTGTTAGCAAAGCTCCTCGATCTGTTCACCCAGTTTTTTACACAGTTGCAAGGCCTGCTGGCGGGCAAGGAACTGGCGAATACAGTGACGACCAAGGTAACACCTGCGCCCCCGCCGGCAGTGCTGCCCAAGCCGGATGTACCCCTGCCGGATCCAACACCGCAGCCGCTTCCTGATCTGTCCGATAAGCGCAACGGCGCCAAGCCGGAAAATATATGGAACGGCTTTCGCCAGGGTCCTGACGGTAATTGCGTGACTATTTCGGCGATCAAGGCGGCGATGGCGAAGTTCGGTCAAAGCCCGACCGATATCTTCAAGTCTGTTCAAGCCAAGGGTGATGGCTATCACATTGTCATGCGTGACGGGTACACGCTGGATTTGAGCAAGGATGAATTGGCCAAAGCCAGGCGCGGCTCAAAGTTTGTCCCGATGCGCGATCCCGGCATGCTCAAGGATGCGCACTTTCTATTTGCCGTCAGTGCCAAGCGAGCGATGCTGGAAAACAATGACGGGACTGCAGGCAGGAGCTTTCAATCCGCGATAAACAGCCTCAACGACGGTGAAGACGAAACAGGGCCCGGGGAAGGCTTCAAGCGTCTGGGCTTGCGCCAGCATATGAAAGAAGTTCCGGTCAGTGCGTTCGCTGATAAATCATTGATCGGTATGGTCAACAGGAGCAGGCACTCTGTAGCAGTGGTTGATGGTTGTGAGGAGATGTATGGGACTAAAGCGGGGAGACCGCGGTTTGGACGGGCTGTTGCATTGGTTGGCTAACGGGGCATCTATAAAAACAATAAGAATATGATCGTTGCTGCGTAACACGTTAAATTTATAGCTGGATTTTGTTGAACTTATTATCTGGCTGGGTGCAGTTCATGTCGTGCAGAAAATACTGTATGCCGTGTTCATGCACTTTCTTTTTATACCTGAACGCATTGTAGAGGTGGCAGCGTTTGTCACGGGCTGTTGTGTGTTCGTCCTTTAAAGGAGTACTCCATGGTTACTATGAATACGGGTTATGCAATGAGTGCGGCGGTCAATCACCCTGCGCGTGTATATGGGGGCGAGAACAAATCTGTCGACAGTGTAAGTACTATAAGTTCCACCGAGCGAAAGTTCGGTGAGCATTTTGATACGAGCAGCCATTCTGCCGTTATCCAGATGATGATATCGACCTTCGGTCCTGCGCGCGCTGATCTATTTGATGAAGTAAAGCGTGTTGGCTCGGGGTATGACGTTACGCTGAAAGACGGTTATAAGTTACATATTTCCGATCATGAAGTGCATGGCGCTGCCTCAGCGTCGAGATTTGTCGGTGGTGATGCCAGTACAGTGGAAAACGCGAATTTCGCATTGGCTGTCTTCGTCAAGCGCAAACAATTGTCCAGTTCCGACAGCCGTATCAGCAGCAGCTTTAACGCGGCCTTGACCACGTCCTTACAGGGTGAGACTGCATCGAACCTGCTCAAGGGCATGGGTATGGGCCGGTTTATGCAGCAGATCCCTTCGGAGCAACTCGTCGGCAAGAACTCCGTGGGCGTCATGGAGGCGCATAACTTCGGTGCCGCGCTGATTCGGGATGGGGTGGCGCATCGGTTTGACCGTCAATATCGCCCCGACCGCCCCTACGTCTACGTGCTGGACAAGGAGGGGCAAACGGCTAGGCCGGTTAAGCGAGATGTGCCGATTGCTCCGGTCGATGTTCCCCTCGTCGATACGTCGTCCACCCAACGTGGCCGCAAGCCCGTTGACATTCTCAGCGGATTTAACGCGGCTGAGCGAGGATTCGGTGAGGTTGTTGATGGCAGCAGCCATGCCAGCGTCATAAAAATGATGATGATGAGGTTTGGTTCAGACGCCACGGATATGTTCGAGAAAGTCACCCCGGCGGGAGACGGTTATGACATTACGATGAAGGACGGTTTCGAACTGCATTTTTCCAGGCAAGAGCTGCAGCAAGCGACCACGGCCTCGCGATTCGCTGGGAAAAACCCCGACGCGGTGAAGCAGGCCAACTTCATGCTGGCGGCGTACACGAAGCGCAAGCAGATGACCCGCGGTGACCAGGACCCCGGGGCATCGTTTGAAAAGGTTTTATCGAACACGCTCAAAGGCGATACGGAATACCGCGTGTTGAAGGGCTTGGGCATGACTGGCTTCTTGCGCATCGTGCCACCCGCCAAGATGCAGGAGCAGGGCGCGGTGGGGGTGGTCAGTACCTTTGGCTATTCGAGTGCCCTGGTACTGGATGGCGTGCAGCACAGCAATGGTGACAAGCCATCGATCGTCAAATCTTATGGCTACATGCTCGCCGAGGAGGTACCGGACGGAGTGCCCGTTGGTTCAAGCAAGCGACCCCCGCCTTTTTCCAATGTACCGGTCGGGGTCAAGCCTGGGGATATCTGGAGTGGATTCTATCAAGGCGTCGAGGGGAACTGTGTCACGGTATCGGCGATCAAGGCGGCGATGATGAAGTATGGGCAAAGTCCCCAGGGCATCTATAAAAACATCACCGAGACCCGCGACGGTTACACCGTGACGATGCGCGATTCCAGCAAGGTCAGCTTGACCCACGCAGAACTGAAAACAGCCCGGGAACACTCGAATTTCAAAGGCAACGACGCCGGCCTGCTCAAGGATGCGAATTTCCTGTACGCCGTCAGCGCCAAGCGGGCGCAGATGGAGAACCACGAGTATCGTGCCGGCGAGAGCTTTGAAGCGGCGATGAGCACGCTCAATGATGGCGAGACCCCTGGTGATGCACTGCGACGTCTGGGTTTGTTCGCCTTTACCCGAAGCAGCAGCGTCCAGGAACTGGCAGATGGTGCAACCGGCACGTTGGCGAACTTTATGCATTCTGTCGTCGTCGTTGATGGGGCTTTTGATGATTACGGGTATAAACACCCACTGAAGTCATCAAGTTGGATGGATGAAGAGGGCACCGCGCTAAAGCTGGTTTAGTTTCAAAAAGGTGCAGAGTTTGAGAAACACAGGCCACGAGATCTTCGTGGTCTTTTTTCTGCGCGCAGAAAGGACAAGTCCGATGGTGGCCGGCTGCATATGCCTTGCAATCTGTGTCCGCATAGGTAGTTGGCCTTGGCTACTCTCATCGACTCTGGAACCTCCTGCTCATGGATGAAGTTCAACAGCATTGGCTGTATGCCCTGTCTGCTCCCATGGTGTCCATCAACCCTGGCGCCGGTTATCTCGAGCCGGCTTTCTATGCGGGTCCTTCCCCTATTGATCTCGACGGCAGCTGGGGAATCAATGATCGCGACCAGTTGTTCGGCATGTTGTCCCTGGCGGACAACGGCCATGCACGTCACCTCAACGAGGCCTACCATCAATGGGCGCGCTGTTTGCCGAGTGAGTGGAGCCGCCTCCGGCAGGACCTGGGGCAACGTGAGTTTGCATTGTACGAATTTGCCAGCCGGACTTTTGGCGTGTGCGGAGTAGGCGGCATACGCGCCTGGGACCTGGGGCGAATGGGTTTCCTGTTGCGTTGTGGTTTGCGCAACCAATGGATCGACTTGTCGGAAAGCCTCTGGCTGCACAGCCGGCTGGCGTTGCGAGCGCGGCATCATTACGACAATTGGGACACCTATCTGAATGGGTTTCTGGCGGGATATACCTTCTGGAAATGTGAGCGGCTACCCGCAGAGCAACTGCATCGCGCGCTGGCACTTCAAACTGCCTGTGAAAGTACCCAGCTTGTCGTCCGGACCCTGGCCAAAGCCGCAGCCTCATTGCTTGAACCCTTGCCCTGGGACCTGCCCCTTGACCCACTGCCGCGTCCCGACAGCCTGGGGGTGTTCGAATGGCAATGACCTGCTGGGAAGCCCTGGGAATAGAACCCACCGAGAATCTCGATCTGATTCGGGCCGCCTATCGTGCCCGATTGCCCGAGCACCACCCGGAAAGCGACCCTACCGGCTTCCAGACTTTGCGCAGCGCTTACGAGGCTGCCCTGGAGGCTGCTCGCACGGAGCCGCCGGATCGCGTTCTTCTGGTGGATACGCCGCCAGATGCCGGTACTCAACTGCTGTCGGAATTCGAGGCTTTACTGGAAGATCCAGCCCGACGCTTTAATGTGCACGCCTGGCAAGTCTTTATCCGGCAACTGGATACTCTGCCGCTGGACAGGCTCGAAGACCTCGGCTGGAGATTGCTCAGTGAGCTGATGCAATCGGGGCCGCTATCGTCGCGATGTGCGCTGTTGCTCGCGCAACGTTTTGGGTGGTCGGATCGGTTGCTCAATGTGGATTTCGACAGCGCTCGCCACATCGACGAGTTTCTGCACGTCCTCCAGCGGCCCGACCCTTTTGACCTCGAGTTGATGGGGGAGTGGTCGCCACCTGCACAAATGGAAGCCCTCTGGTACGTAAACAGCCTGGACCACCTCTATCACCAGCGGCCTTTACGCGAGTATGTGCACTTTGCCAGCCAAGCTACCTGCGTAGCGCTCCCGGCGGATCCTGCGTTGATGCGCCGTCTGCTGGTGCAGCAGACGCTCGCCGGGATTGCGGGCAAGGGCCTGCGTGAAGCGTGTATCGAGTTGCATCATCAGGCATCGGACGACCTTGATGCATTGTTTCTGTTGACGCGTCAGAACACCCTGTTGGGCCTGGAAGAACAGGCGCTGCAAGGTTGGCTCAAGCTCTGGCATGAACATCGGCACCCGAAAGCCGCCGATTACTTGCTGGAGCTTTGCGGGCGGCATCATCCGCAGCGGTTGCCGTTGTTGATTCAAGCATTTGACCGCAGGGACTATGCTCGGGAGTTTGATATTCAACAGGACCCGGAAGCACCAACGATGCAGCCGGAAACGCTGGCGCGCTGGTTCAATGCGCTGAGGGCGGATTTGGGAAGTTTTGCCGGTGCCTACGCCCAGTGGCAGGTCGGTGGTGATACGCGGCCCCTTCAGGCGTGCTTCAATGACAAGGAGCAGGATGCTGATCTGCACCGGCTTTATCGCCATGCCTGGGCATTGCGCGAAGGTACTGATCAGGATGTGCAACAGGTGCTTGATGAACCGCCATCCAGTGATGTGTTGGAAGAGCTGATTCTTGAAGGGTTTCGGTATCGGGCAGGGCAGAAGATACGCGCGCAATCTGCGCCGCGAGTGTCGCCAGCGGCAGAAGCGCGTCGCGACTGCAGTACTCCTGCACCGGTATCGCCTTGGGCATTCTGGCGACTGGACACGCGCCTGGGGCGCGCGGCCTTTTTCGGGCAGAGCCTGGGGCTTACGGTGGTTGGCCTTCTTTCGGCATTGATGATGAATGTCACGCCGGGCGCTGCGTTGACGTTGCTGGCGCTTACCCTGCTTTTGCTGGCAGGGGCCAGTGTGCGGCGCTTGCACGACATGGGGCGCGGCGCCCCCACGCTGTTGCTGGGCATGGGGTTGGCGTTTGTGTTGCCGGTTATCCCACTGGCGTTGTTTTTCTGGCCGGGTGACCGCCTGCCAAACCGCTACGGCCTCCCTCCAGGTGCACCGCCTCATCGGGATGAGGCCGGTGGTTAAAGCTGCAGTTGGTCCAGTGCCCCGTTCAGTTGCTGCTGGCAGGCGGTGATCTCGGTAGGGCGCTGGCTGGCGAGCACTTGATTGAAGGTGTCCAGCCAGGCGCCGATGCGTTCTCGATCATCCCCCAGGCTTTTTGCCCAGGCGCGTTCAAGGCGTGCGATAAGCGTGCGGTTGGGCAGGGTGTCCCGGGGATGGATTTTCAAGGCGCTGAGGCGCTGGTGGCTGGCTTTTCGAGCCTCCTCGCCGAGCCCGGTGGGTGTGTGGTCGATGCTGTGACTGTGGCGTTCACCGTTATGCAGCAATGTCACGTCGACCTCCAGCAGCCCGTTGATGTCGTAGCTGAAACGGATGTCCAGCGCCTGGATCTCACCGGTCTGCGGCAGCGGGACTTCAAACGCGTCGATAAAGATATTGTCCTGCACCCACGGTCGTTCTCCCTGGTAGATCGCGACCCGTATGAGTGCCTGCTGCGCGTGGGAACTGTAGAAACGCTGTACCCGCGAGACGGGAATCACCGTGTTGCGCTCAATGATCGGCGAGAACGCGTCGCTGTCATCTTCCCCGCGCAGGCATGAAACGCCGAGCGTATAGGGGCACACATCGGTCAGGATCAGCTCCTCGATGGCGTGGTCTCGTGCCTTGCACGCCGCCTGAGCCGCTGCGCCCAGGGCGACGAGGGTATCGGGGTCAAGATGACGGTAGGGGAGACGGCCAAACAACGCGGCAACCATCCGTTGCACCGCAGGCATACGCGTCGCGCCGCCCACCAGTACCAGGTTGTCGAGGTCTTGAGGACGTAACCGGCTGTCGCGCAATGCTTGTTCAATCGGAGTGCGCAACCGGTTTAGTAAAGGCTCCCAGATTTTCAGCGCACCAGGCTCATCCAGTTGCCATTCGCGGGTGACGCCGGCGTGGTTCCAGGTCAGGGTTTGCACCTCGCTGGCCAGTTTGCATTTGAACCCTTCGAGGCTGTCGCGCAGGTTGGCCTGCGCCTGTACGTCGAGCGCTGCCGGCAGTAATTGCCAGTCCCCGAGGCACGCCTTAAACAGGGCTTCGGTGAAGTCTTCCCCGCCCAGGAAGTTGTCGCCGGCAGAGGCGTGCACCTCGATCAGTGGCAGCGCGTACTCCAGAACGGTTACATCAAAGGTACCGCCGCCCAGGTCGAAAATCAGTGTGCGTTCAAACTGCTGCTCGTGCAGCCCATACGCCATGGCTGCTGCGGTGGGTTCGTTAATCAGGCGTGTCACGGCAAGCCCCGCCAGCTCGGCGGCAAACAAGGTGCGTTTACGCTGCTCATCGCTGAAATAGGCCGGAACCGAAATGACCGCTTCATGCACCGGGTGCCCCAGCCAAGCCTCGGCATCCGCCTTGAGTGCGCCGAGCACCAGCGCCGACAACTCTTCGGGGCTGAACGATTGGTCGCCCAGCGCAAAGCGCTTGTCACTGCCCATAAAGCGTTTGAAGGCGGCCACACTTCGCTGCGGGTGTGTCGCCAGGCGAGCCCGGGCGGCCTTGCCGACCAGAATGCTGCCGTCCTCGTCGAGGCTGATGACTGAAGGCGTCAGCACATCGCCGAGCGCGTTCGGGATCAGCCGGGTTTTGCCCTCGTGCCAGAGGGCGATAACGCTGTGGGTCGTACCCAGGTCTATCCCCAGCAGCGCCGGGGAGTGCTTTGCATCCTGCATGGTAGGTGTGTCCGAAAATGGAAAGCACCTGAACCTACAGGCTCAAAAAGCAGCTGCCCATCAGGAAAATCCGGTGCGACTTATTCCGATGAAGTGGCCTGGGGCATTCGCTTCAGTACCTGCCTGAACCCTTCCACCGGCAAGGGCCGACTGTGCAGATACCCCTGATACAAATGACACCCAAGCCCCTGCAAAAACGCCAGTTGCTCAGGGGTTTCCACACCTTCGGCAATGACGTCCAGGTTCAAGCTGCGCGCCATCGCCACAATGGCACGGATGATCTCCGCATCGTTGGGGTCATGGGTGGCGTCGCGCACAAACGACTGGTCGATCTTCAGCGCATCCACCGGCAGGCGCTTGAGGTAGGTCAGCGACGAATAGCCGGTGCCGAAATCATCCATCGCAAAACTCACGCCGAGCTTTTTCAGGCGGCGCATTTTGCTGATGGTGTCGTCCAGATTCTGGATCACGATGCCTTCGGTGATCTCCAGCTTCAGCAGGGTATAAGGCAGGTGGTGGTTGCGCAGGCTGCGTTCTACCCGTTCGACAAAATCATTCTGGCGAAACTGCCGCGGGCTGATGTTGACGCACAGGCTGAAGTTCAGCGGGTCTACCAGGCCCTCGGCAATCAACTGCGCGAAGGTGCTGCAGGCTTCGTCGAGGATCCAGGTGCCCACTTCAAGGATCAGGCCGCTGTCTTCCAGGACCTTGATGAATTCCGTCGGGGACTGTGCGCCCAACTGCGGATGTTGCCAGCGCACCAGGGCCTCGGCGCCGACGATGGTGTTGCCGCGCGCATCCACCTGGGGTTGGTAATGCACGCTGAACTCGCCGCGGGACAGGGCCAGGCGCAGGTCGGTTTCCATGCGCAGCCGCTCGCTGGCGGTTTTCTGCATGCTGTTGTGGAACATCTGGATGGTGTTGCGCCCTGAATCCTTGGCCCGGTACAGGGCGATGTCGGCGCGCTTGAGCAAATCTGCCGGGGTTGAGCCGTGATCGGGGATCAGCGCCACGCCGATGCTCGGGGTGACTTGCAGGCGGTGGCCATCCAGGAACATCGGTTCGGATAACAGTTCGCGCAGGGTATCGGCCAGCTCCTGGACCTGAGTGCTGACTTGCGGGCGCGTGCCTTCCAAGCCGCTGAGCAGCACCACAAACTCATCGCCGCCCAGGCGTGCCACGGTGTCTTCCATGCGCACACTGGCTTCTAGGCGTGCAGTGACGATCTTCAGCACCGTGTCGCCTACCGGGTGGCCTAGGGAATCGTTGATGTGCTTGAAGTGGTCCAGGTCAAGAAACAGCAGGGCGCCCCGCAGGTTGTGGCGCTTGAGCAGGGCGATCTGCTGGCTCAGGCGGTCCATCAGCAGGGCGCGGTTGGGCAGGTTGGTCAGCGGGTCGTGATAGGCCAGGTGGCGAATCTGCGCCTGGGCGTTTTTCAGCAGGCTGACGTCCCGGGCGGTCAGCAACAGGCAGGGGGTTTCATTGAGGGTGATGGGCTCCACCGACACTTCAACCGCCAGCACTTCGCCGCGTTTGTTGTGCCAGAGCATTTCCAGGTGATGAATGCGGCCCTTGATCTGCAGCTCGGCCAATAACGCCGCGCGCTGGTTTTCATCGGCCCAGATGCCGATCTGGTACAGCGTCAGGCCGATCGCTTCTTCGGCGCGGTAGCCGGTGAGGCGGCAGAAGCCGTCATTGACCTCCACGTAGCGCCCGGTATCGCGCTCGGTGATCGACACCGCATCGGGGCTGGAATGAAAGGCCTTGGCGAACTTCTCTTCGCTGGCCTTGAGCGCCGCTTCCGAGCGCTGTTGTTGGGTGATGTCCCGCAGGGTGGTGACGATGCAGGGTTGGTCGCTGACCTGGATCAGGCGGCTGGATATCACACAGTTCAGGGTCTGGCCGTTCTTGTGATGAACGGTGATTGCCACGTTGCTCAAGGATTGTTCGCGAATCACCTGCTCGATGCGCTGCAGGCGTTGGCTCGACTCCTCCCACAAGCCGATCTGCTCGGCGTTGTTGTTGAGCACCTCGGCGGCGGTCCAGCCGAAGGTCTGGGTGAAGGCGGGGTTGATCTCGATAAACTGGCCGGTCTCCAGGCGCGTCACGCAGATCGGGTCGGGGCTGGCGAGGAACAGGCTGGCAAATTTTTCTTCGGATGCGATCAGGCGCTGCTCACGTTCAACCTGGTCGGTGATGTCGAGCAGGGTCCCGGCCATTCGCAACGGTACGCCCGTGTCATCGCGATACAGGCGGGCGCGGCTTTCCAGGTAGCGTGAACTGCCGTCTTCCAGTTGCACGCGGTAGGTCAGTTGGTAGTTGCCCGCCGGGCCTTCGCGCAGGGTGCGGTAGGCGTTGCGCATGCTCTCGCGCTCTTCCTGGGGCATGCCTTCAAAGAAGGCCTCGAAGGATTCGTGGAACGGTTGGGGTTCCAGCCCGTGCAATTGGGCGGCGCGGGCCGAGCCATAGAGCATGCCGCTGGGGATGTGCCAGTCCCAGGTGCCCAGTTGCGCCGAGTCCAGGGCCAGGTCCAGGCGTTCCTGGCTGTCCTTGAGGGCCTGCTCGGCATTCTTGCGCTCGGTGGTGTCGAGGAAGGTGCTGATCAGGTAGTCCTCGCCGTCCAGCTCGACTTTCTGGGCGCTGAGGGTGCCATCGTGGACCTGCCCGTTGCTGGCGCGAAACTGCACTTCCATGGTGATGGGGGCGCCTTTGCGCTGGGTGGCCTTGACCAGATGCGCGCGTTGTTCGGGGTGTACCCAGAGGCCCAGCTCCAATGTGCTGCGGCCAATGGCATCGGCCAACGGCCAGCCGAACAGGCTCTCGAAATACTGGTTGGCTTCGCTGATCAGGCCGTCCGTCTGGCGGGTCAGCAGGACCATCAGCGGGCACAAATGGAACAGGGTGGCGAAACGCTTTTCCGAATGGCTGAGGGCGTGTTCGCGCTCGCGCTGGTGGGTGATTTCGCGGATCACCCCGATCATTCGCCGACGCCCGGCCTTGTCCGGTAGCAGGCTGCCGTTGATTTCCAGCCAGTGCAGGCTGCCATCGGGCCATTGGATACGGTGGTGCATGGCCTGGACAGCGGGTTCGCCGGCCAGCACCGCATGAAAGGCCCGGACCACCTTGGCGCGGTCCTCGGGGGCCAGCAGATCCAGGTACTCCAGGTCTTCAGGCAGCGGCTGGCGCGGGTCGAAGCCGAACAGGGCCTGAGTGCCTCGGGACCAGCTGATCCGGCCGGTATCGATTTCCCAGCTCCAGGCGCCCAGCCGGGCAGCGTTGAGCGCCGCCAGCAGTTGCGGCGCGCTGTCCCAGCTTTGCTCCGCCTCCTGTGGGTCCAGGGCGTAGATGCGGGGCAGGGGTGGCACGGTATCGACGGGGTTGCGCATTTTCAAAGGGCCTTGGCTCGATGGGCGTTCGGCGCGGGTTCCACGGTCTACGGGCCACGGCGATTCAAGCCTGATTCCCTGGCAGATCGACCTGTGCATCCAATAGGCTCATGAAAGCCCGCGCAGCGTTCGACAGCGTCCTTTCGGTGTGCACGATATAGCCTAGCTGGCGACTGAGCTGTATGCCCGGCAAAGCGATGCGTGCCACCTGGTCATCGAGCATGGTGCGCGGCAACACGCTCCAGGCAAGGCCAATGGAGACCATCATCTTGATGGTTTCCAGGTAGTTGGTGCTCATGGCGATGTTTGGCGTCAGGCCCTGGGCCTCGAACAGCCGCTGCACGATATGGTGGGTAAAGGTGTTGCCGCCGGGAAACACTGCCGGGTGCCGGGCGATGTCCGCCAGGCTGACGCTGCCGTTGCTGATCAGGCTGTGTTCCGGCGCCACCACGAAATCCAGCGGGTCGTCCCACACCGGGGTGGCCCGCACCAGCGTGTGGGGCTCCGGCGCCAGGGTGATCACGGCCACTTCGGCGCGGCCATGGAGGATTTCTTCGTAGGCCACTTCCGAGTCGAGAAACTGAATGTCCAGCGCGACATTCGGGTATTCCCGGGTGAACGTGCGCAGGACCGGTGGCAAGCGGTGCAGGCCGATGTGATGGCTGGTGGCCAGAGTTAGACGACCGCTGACCTCGCCGGTCAGGTTGGTCAGGGCGCGGCGGGTGTCGTCCAGTACATTGAGAATCTGATACGCCCGGGGCAGCAGCGCCCGTCCGGCTTCGGTGAGGCCGACCTCACGCCCCAGCCGGTCGAACAGGCGCACCTTTAATTGTTGCTCCAGGCCGGCGATGCGCTTGCTGATGGCCGGTTGGGTCAGGTGCAGGCGTTCACCGGCACCGGAGAAGCTGCCGGTCTCGGCGATGGCGATAAAGGCATTGAGGTTGGCCAGGTCCATTGTGCTATTCCAGTTGGTAATCCAAAGCATAAAAAATATGAATTTGAGTTATTTAATGTAGCGCCATACCATCAGCCTCACAAGCCAAAGGGTTATTGAATCGTTCAAGGCCCGGGGCATAGAAACACCTGATGAGGACCGCGTGATGGCCGGCAAAACGCTTTACGACAAGCTTTGGGATTCCCATGAAGTGAAACGGCGCGATGATGGGTCGTCGCTGATCTACATCGACCGTCACATCATCCATGAAGTGACCTCGCCCCAAGCGTTCGAAGGCCTGCGACTGGCCGGGCGCAAGCCTTGGCGCGTCGACTCGATCATCGCCACCCCGGACCACAACGTGCCGACCACCCCGGAACGTAAAGGCGGGATCGACGCCATCGTCGACACCGTGTCGCGCCTCCAGGTGCAGACCCTCGATGATTACTGCGACGAATATGGCATCACCGAATTCAAGATGAATGACGTGCGCCAGGGCATCGTTCACGTGATCGGCCCGGAGCAGGGCGCTACCTTGCCCGGCATGACCGTGGTCTGCGGCGATTCCCACACCTCTACCCACGGTGCGTTTGGCGCCCTGGCCCATGGTATTGGGACCTCCGAGGTGGAGCACGTATTCGCCACCCAGTGCCTCGTCGCCAAGAAAATGAAGAACATGTTGGTGTCGGTGGAAGGTGAGTTGCCTTTCGGCGTCACTGCCAAGGACATCGTCCTCGCCGTGATCGGCAAGATCGGCACTGCCGGCGGTAACGGCCACGCCATCGAATTCGCCGGCAGCGCGATTCGCGACCTGTCCATCGAAGGCCGCATGACCATCTGCAACATGTCCATCGAAGCCGGTGCCCGCGTGGGCATGGTGGCGGCGGACGAAAAGACCATTGCCTACGTCAAGGGTCGCCCGTTCGCACCTGCCGGTGCTGATTGGGACGCCGCTGTCGAAGCCTGGAAAGACCTGGTGTCCGACGCCGATGCGGTGTTCGACACCGTGGTTACCCTCGATGCCGCCCAGATCAAGCCGCAAGTCAGCTGGGGCACCTCGCCGGAAATGGTGTTGGCCGTTGACCAGAACGTGCCGGACCCGGCCAAGGAAACCGACCTGGTCAAGCGTGGTTCCATCGAGCGCGCCTTGAAGTACATGGGCTTGAAAGCCAACCAGGCGATTACCGACATCCAGCTGGATCGCGTGTTCATTGGCTCCTGCACCAACTCGCGGATCGAGGATTTGCGCGCTGCGGCGGTGATCGCCAAGGGCCGCAAAGTCGCCTCGACCATCAAGCAGGCGATCGTGGTGCCAGGTTCGGGCCTGGTCAAGGCCCAGGCTGAAGCCGAAGGCCTCGACAAGATCTTCCTCGAAGCCGGTTTTGAATGGCGCGAGCCGGGTTGCTCGATGTGCCTGGCGATGAACCCGGACCGTTTGGAGTCGGGCGAGCATTGCGCGTCCACCTCCAACCGTAACTTCGAAGGGCGTCAGGGCGCCGGTGGCCGTACCCACCTCGTCAGCCCGGCCATGGCTGCTGCGGCTGCCGTCAACGGTCGTTTCATCGACGTTCGCGAATTGATCTGAGGAATACCCGATGAAAGCTTTTACTCAACACACCGGTTTAGTCGCGCCGTTGGACCGTGCCAACGTGGACACCGACCAGATCATTCCCAAGCAGTTCTTGAAATCGATCAAGCGCACCGGTTTTGGCCCGAACCTGTTCGACGAGTGGCGCTACCTGGACGTGGGCTACGCCTACCAGGACAACTCCAAGCGCCCGCTGAACAAGGACTTTGTGCTCAACGCCGAGCGTTACCAGGGCGCCAGTGTATTGCTGGCCCGGGAAAACTTCGGTTGCGGCTCCAGCCGTGAGCACGCGCCGTGGGCCCTGGAAGAATATGGCTTTCGCAGCATCATCGCGCCGAGCTACGCCGACATCTTCTTCAACAACAGCTTCAAGAACGGCTTGCTGCCGATCATCTTGAGCGATGCCGAAGTGGATGAGTTGTTCCAGCAGGTGGAAGCCGATGTGGGCTACCAGTTGACCATCGACCTGGCGGCACAGACCGTGACCCGTCCGGACGGCAAGGTGTATCACTTTGAAGTGGACGCCTTCCGCAAGCACTGCCTGATCAATGGCCTGGACGACATCGGCCTGACCTTGCAGGACGGCGATGCGATTGCCGCGTTTGAAACCAAACACCGGGCCAGCCAGCCTTGGTTGTTTCGCGACGCTTGATTCCATGTAGACCGGACTGGCCCCTTCGCGAGCAAGCCCGCTCCCACATTTGATTGCATTTCAACTGAAGGAACTCGGTCGAATGTGGGAGCGGGCTTGCTCGCGAAAGGGCCAGCAACAGCAACACAAAAACCAGGGACATCATCATGACCAGCACCGCCCACACCCAAGTCGTGCAAAAGCAATTCGGCGAACAGGCCTCGGCCTACCTGAGCAGCGCAGTACATGCTCAAGGCACCGAATTCGCGCTGCTCCAGGCCGAACTGGCCGGGCAGGGCGCAGCACGACTGCTGGACCTGGGTTGCGGCGCCGGTCACGTGAGTTTCAACGTTGCACCGTTGGTCAAGGAAGTGGTGGCGTACGACCTGTCCCAGCAAATGCTTGACGTGGTCGCCGCCGCTGCCGTGGACCGTGGCCTGGACAACATCCGCACCGTGCACGGCGCCGCCGAGCGCCTGCCGTTTGCCGATGGCGAATTCGACTTCGTGTTCAGCCGCTACTCGGCGCACCATTGGAGCGACCTGGGCCTGGCCCTGCGTGAAGTGCGCCGGGTGCTCAAGCCGGGCGGCGTGGCCGCGTTTGTGGACGTCTTGTCACCGGGCAGCCCGCTGTTGGACACTTACCTGCAAACCGTCGAAGTGCTGCGCGACACCAGCCACGTGCGTGACTATTCCGCCGGCGAGTGGATGCGCCAGCTCAGCGAAGCCGGTTTGCATGTGCGCAACAGCAGCCGCCAGCGCCTGCGCCTGGAATACACCTCGTGGGTCGAGCGCATGCGCACCCCAGAGGTATTGCGTGCCGCGATCCTGGAGCTGCAAAAGGCAATGGGCCAGGAAGTGCGCGATTACTTCGAGATTCAAGCCGATGGCACCTTCAGCACCGACGTGCTGGTGGTGTGGGCCGAACGCTGATTAATTTTTCCCGACCTGCCCGCGGGCGGGTCGCTTGATGAAATGAGGAACCCATGAGCAAGCAGATTCTGATTCTCCCTGGCGACGGCATTGGTCCGGAAATCATGGCCGAAGCGGTCAAAGTCCTGGAAGTGGCCAACACCAAGTACAGCCTGGGCTTCGAACTGAGCCACGACGTGATCGGCGGCGCGGCCATCGACAAGCACGGCGTGCCCCTGGCCGACGAGACCCTGGAGCGTGCCCGCGCAGCCGACGCCGTGCTGCTGGGTGCCGTGGGTGGCCCGAAATGGGACAAGATCGAACGTGACATCCGCCCTGAGCGCGGCCTGCTGAAAATCCGTGCGCAACTGGGCCTGTTCGGCAACCTGCGCCCGGCGATCCTTTACCCGCAGCTGGCGGACGCTTCCAGCCTGAAGCCGGAAATCGTCGCGGGCCTGGACATCCTGATCGTCCGCGAACTGACCGGCGGTATCTACTTCGGCTCGCCACGGGGCGTGCGCGAGTTGGAGAATGGCGAGCGTCAGGCCTACGACACCCTGCCGTACAGCGAGAGTGAAATCCGCCGTATCGCCCGTGTCGGTTTCGACATGGCCCGTGTGCGTGGCAAGAAGGTCTGCTCGGTGGACAAGGCCAACGTATTGGCGTCCAGCCAGCTGTGGCGTGAAATCGTCGAGGAGGTCGCCAAGGACTACCCGGACGTCGAGCTGAGCCACATGTACGTCGACAACGCCGCCATGCAGCTGGTGCGTGCACCGAAGCAGTTCGACGTGATCGTCACCGACAACCTGTTCGGCGACATCCTGTCCGACCAGGCCTCGATGCTCACCGGTTCCATCGGCATGCTGCCGTCGGCCTCCCTGGATGCCAACAACAAGGGCATGTACGAGCCGTGCCACGGTTCGGCGCCGGACATCGCCGGGCAGGGCATTGCCAACCCGTTGGCGACCATTTTGTCGGTGTCGATGATGCTGCGTTACAGCTTCAACCTGACCGACGCCGCGGATGCCATCGAGCAGGCCGTGAGCCTGGTGCTCGACCAGGGCCTGCGCACTGGCGACATCTGGTCCCAGGGTTGCACCAAGGTCGGTACGCAAGAAATGGGCGACGCAGTAGTCGCCGCGCTGCGGAATCTGTAATCTCTCGGGCCCGCTTGCAGATGTTGCTGCAAGGCGGCCCACTTTTGAACAAGGTGTAGTTGCGATGAAACGTGTAGGTCTGATCGGTTGGCGCGGTATGGTCGGTTCCGTGCTCATGCAGCGGATGCTGGAAGAGCAGGATTTCGATCTTATTGAGCCGGTGTTTTTCACCACCTCCAATGTAGGTGGTCAAGGGCCGTCCGTGGGCAAGGACATTGCTCCGCTCAAGGACGCCTACAACATTGAAGAACTGAAGACCCTCGACGTCATTCTGACCTGCCAGGGTGGCGACTACACCAGCGAAGTCTTCCCCAAGCTGCGCGAAGCCGGCTGGCAGGGCTACTGGATCGATGCCGCTTCCAGCCTGCGCATGCAGGATGACGCGGTGATCGTGCTGGACCCGGTCAACCGCAAGGTGATCGACCAGCAACTGGACGCGGGCACCAGGAACTACATCGGCGGCAACTGCACCGTCAGCCTGATGCTGATGGGCCTGGGCGGCTTGTTCGAAGCCGGCCTGGTGGAGTGGATGAGCGCCATGACCTATCAGGCGGCCTCCGGTGCCGGCGCGCAGAACATGCGTGAACTGATCAAGCAGATGGGCGCGACCCACGCCGCTGTCGCCGATCAACTGGCTGACCCGGCCAGCGCGATCCTCGACATCGACCGCCGTGTGGCCGAGGCCATGCGCAGCGAGGCCTACCCGACCGAGAACTTCGGTGTGCCACTGGCCGGCAGCCTGATCCCGTGGATCGACAAGGAACTGCCTAACGGCCAGAGCCGTGAAGAGTGGAAGGCCCAGGCCGAGACCAACAAGATCCTCGGTCGCTTCAAGAGCCCGATCCCGGTGGACGGCATCTGCGTGCGCATCGGCGCCATGCGTTGCCACAGCCAGGCGCTGACCATCAAGCTGAACAAAGACGTGCCGATCGCCGATATCGAAGGGCTGATCAGCCAGCACAACCCTTGGGTCAAGCTGGTGCCGAACAACCGTGATATCAGCATCCAGGAACTGAGCCCGAACAAGGTGACCGGTACCCTGAATGTGCCGGTTGGCCGTCTGCGCAAGCTGAACATGGGGACGCAGTACCTGGGCGCGTTCACCGTCGGCGACCAACTGCTGTGGGGCGCGGCTGAGCCGTTGCGTCGCATGCTGCGGATCTTGCTGGAGCGGTAATCGCTGCTGGTAATAAGAAACCCGCGTTCTGGTGACAGGCGCGGGTTTTTTTATTGCTCTTCAGGGCCTCATCGCGGGCAAGCCCGGCTCCCACATTGAACGGTGTTTGTCTGAACAACTCGGTCGACTGTGGGAGCCGGGCTTGCCCGCGATGGGGCCATCAGCCACACCACAAGCCCCAGGTTAATTGCCTCACCCCCAGCCACCCGGTAAAGTGCCGCTCCCCCCGCAATGCCCGAGGCAGCCCCCATGACCCAGACCTTTGATATTGCCGTGATCGGCGCCACCGGCACCGTTGGCGAAACCCTGGTGCAGATCCTCGAAGAGCAGGACTTCCCGGTAGGCAGCCTGCACCTGTTGGCCAGCAGCGAGTCGGCCGGGCATTCGGTGCCGTTTCGTGGCAAGAACGTGCGGGTGCGGGAAGTCGATGAATTCGATTTCAGCAAAGTCCAACTGGTGTTCTTCGCCGCCGGCCCTGCGGTCACCTTGAGTTTTGCCCCGCGCGCCACCGCTGCGGGCTGCACCCTGATCGACTTGTCCGGCGCCTTGCCGGCCGATCAGGCGCCGCAGGTAGTGCCGGAAGCCAACGCGCAGATCCTCGATGGCCTGAAAAAACCTTATCAGGTCAGCAGCCCAAGCCCGTCGGCCACTGCCCTGGCCGTGGTGCTGGCGCCACTGCGCGGCTTGCTGGACATTCAGCGCGTCAACGTCACCGCCAACCTCGCCGTTTCCGCCCAGGGCCGTGAGGCTGTCAGCGAACTCGCCCGGCAGACCGCCGAGTTGCTGAATGTGCGCCCGCTGGAGCCGAAGTTCTTCGACCGGCAAATGGCCTTTAACCTGCTGGCCCAGGTCGGCAAGCCTGACGCGCAAGGCCACACCGCCCTGGAAAAACGCCTGGTGCACGAATTGCGCGCCGTGCTGGAAATGCCTTTGCTAAAGATTTCCGTCACTTGCGTTCAAGCCCCGGTGTTTTTTGGCGATAGCCTGACTGTGTCGCTGCAATTGGGGGCAGCGGTGGATCTCGCTGCCGTCAACCGTGCCCTGGACTCGGCACCGGGTGTCGAGTTGGTGGAAGAGGGCGATTACCCCACGGCTGTGGGCGATGCGGTCGGTCAGGACGTGGTCTACGTGGGCCGGGTTCGTGCCGGTATTGATGACCCCGCGGAACTAAATATGTGGCTGGCGTCAGATAACGTACGCAAAGGGGCGGCACTGAACGCCGTACAGCTGGCGCAGTTGTTGATAAAAGGCCTTGTGTAAAAGATACTTGGCGGCAATTTGTAGATTGATTCTAGCCAAGCGCTATGCTTGGCCCCAAGCTGGAAAAATTGCGCGTCGGTGACCTATCGGCTCGCCATGCCTAATGGCAGCGGTTACCCACCTTCTCGCCGGCCGGGGAGTGTTCAAAAAGGATGAGGCTATGGTTCAAGTTCGCAAACTGGTGTTAGCAATAGCGGCCGCCTCGGCGCTGTCCTCCGGTATGGCGCAAGCACTGCAGCTTGGGGAGATGACCCTCAAGTCGAAGCTGAACCAGCCGCTGTCGGTGGAAATCGAGTTGCTCGATGTCGGTGGCCTGACCGCCTCCGAGATCACCCCCAGCCTCGCGTCGTCCCAGGCCTTTGTGGATGCGGGCGTCGATCGCCAGGCGTTCCTGAACGACCTGACCTTTACCCCGGTGGTCAATCCCAACGGCCGCAGTGTGGTGCGTGTCACCTCCAGCAAGCCGCTGCCGGATTCCTACGTGCGTTTCCTGCTGCAGGTGCAATGGCCCAACGGCCGCCTGATGCGCGACTACAGCGTGCTGCTGGACCCGGCCAAGTTCGACCAGTCGACCCCGGCCGCCGGTGCACCTGCACCCGCGCCACGCTTGAGTGCGCCCGCGACGACGGCTCCGGCAGTCACCAAGGCCAAGGAACACACCACGACTTCCCGTGACACCTTGTGGGAAATCGCCGCGAAAAACCGCAATGGCGCCTCGGTGCAGCAGACCATGCTGGCCATTCAGGCGCTGAACCCTGACGCCTTTATCGACGGCAACATCAACCGCATGAAAACCGGCCAGGTCCTGCGCCTGCCGGATTCGGGGCAAAGCACCAGCCTGCCGCAGCCCGAGGCGATTGCTGAAGTGACGGCGCAAAACGCGGCGTGGCGCGAGGGCCGCCGTGGCGGCAATCAGCTCGCCGGCAAGGCGCAGCTGGACGCGACCAAGCGTACCCAGGCGGGTAATGCGCCGTCGCAGACCAATACCAAGGACAATTTGAGCCTGGTCTCGGCCGAAGCGGCCAGGAAGGGCGGGAAGGGCGCGGCGGGCGACAGCCGGGCCTTGAACAACAAGCTGGCGGTGACCCAGGAAAGCCTGGATTCGACCCGCCGCGAGAATGAAGAACTGAAAAGCCGCATGGCTGACCTGCAAAGTCAGCTGGACAAGCTGCAGCGGCTGATCGAACTCAAGAATAACCAGCTGGCCAAGTTGCAGGCCCCGGGTGGCGCTGCGGCGCAGCCTGCTGCAACGGCGGCGATGCCGGCCGAGCTGGCTGCACAACCGGCGACGCCGGCAGCGGCAGCTCCGGCAGCAACCCCCGCGGCTGCGCCGGTCGAGACCCCGGTCAAGCCGGATGCGGCGCCTGCCAGCACTGAAGGTAAATTCAACGACCTGCTGACCAACCCGATCGTGCTGGGGGTGATCGGCGGCGCAGCGGGTTTGCTGGTGCTGTTGCTTCTGCTGCTGTGGGCCCGTCATCGCAATGCGCGGCTTGAAGAAGAAAAGCACCTGCGCATGGCACGGGCCCTGGCTGAAGAGCCAGAATTTGCGCCGAACATTGATCACGATCTGCCATCTGACAGTTTCGAAGGCCTTGATGTGCCGCCGCCGAACGTCAAGCTGGCTCCAGCTCCAGCTCCAGCTCCAGCCCCGGCGGCGGTGGTTGCCCCGGTGATTGCGCCGGTGGTCGCACCTGTTGCTGTGCAGCGTCCGACCGACGCCCTGTCGCAAGCCCAGTCGCATATCGACCGTGGCCACCTGAACCAGGCTGCGGAAGTGCTGGAAGATGCAATCAAGCAAGAGCCCGCCCGCAGTGACCTGCGTCTCAAGCTGATGGAAGTCCACGGCTTGCAGGGCAACAAGGACGGGTTTGTCTCCCAGGAGCGCCAGTTGGTCGCCAATGGCGACAACCATGCCCAGGTCGAACAACTGAAAAGCCGCTTCCCGGCCATGGCCGTGTTCGCAGCGGGCGTCAGCGCTGCCGTTGCCGCTGCCGCTCTCGACGCCCAATACGTCAAGGACCTGCTCAAGGACGAACCGGCACCGCCTGCACCTGAGCCGGACGCGTTTGACACTGACTTCGACCTCAGCCTGGACGATCTGGAGGCTGCTTCGCCAGCCGTGGTCCGCCCGACGTCGGACGACGACCTTAGCTTTGAATCGGTGCTGCAACAGCAGACCGAGGCCAAGGCCAGTGCGGAAGACCTCTCGGATTTCGACCTGGACCTGCAACTCGATCCACCCTCGTCGGCCCAGTCCGACGACGACTTCCTCTCCGGCCTTGAAGACCAGATGAAGGACCTGCCGCCGGTAGAGCCGCCGACACTGACGCCGGCCGACCTGGACGACCTCGACCTGCCGGAGGATTTCGACCTGTCCCTGGCCGACGAGCCCGAGGCGCCTGCAGCGGCCAAGCCGGACGCGTTTGCGTCGGAGCTTGATGATGTCAACGCCGAGCTGGATCGCCTGTCGCAAAGCCTGGAACATCCGCCAATCGAACCGTCCTTCACCGCCGACGACGCGGCGTTGGGTGGCGATGAGCCGGAATTCGACTTCCTCTCCGGTACCGACGAAGTGGCCACCAAGCTCGACCTGGCGCAGGCCTACATCGACATGGGCGATGCCGACGGGGCGCGGGACATTCTTGGCGAGGTGCTCAAGGAAGGCGATGACGGTCAGAAGGGCGAAGCCAAGGAAATGCTCAGCCGGCTGGCTTGATACGCGCGGTAAATACAACGGCAGCCTTCGGGCTGCCGTTTTGCCATCCAGGCACCAAACCCATGGCGTCCCAGGCGCGCGGCCTTATAATGGCCGCCTTTGCGCAACTCATCAGGCTCTCAGTTCTTGGCAAATATAGATAACGCGGCCGCCGAAATGGCGGCCGCAGGCTTTTTCAGAATCGCCCTGGGCGTGGAATACAAAGGCTCGCGCTATCGTGGCTGGCAACGCCAGGCCTCCGGTGTGCCGACGGTGCAGGAAACCCTGGAGAAGGCCCTGTCGAAAGTCGCCGACTCACCGGTGTCGCTGATGTGCGCCGGGCGGACCGATGCCGGCGTGCACGCTTGCGGGCAAGTGGTGCACTTTGACACTCAGGCCGAGCGCTCGATGAAGGCATGGGTGATGGGCGCCAATATCAACTTGCCCCACGACGTCAGCGTCAGTTGGGCCAAGGTAATGCCGGCGGACTTTCACGCGCGCTTCAAGGCCATCGCCCGGCGTTATCGCTATGTGATCTACAACGATCAGATCCGCCCGGCCCATCTCAACGAAGAAATCACCTGGAACCACCGCCCGCTGGACGCCGAGCGCATGGCCGAGGCGGCCCAGCATCTTGTAGGTATCCACGATTTCAGCGCGTTCCGTGCCGGGCAGTGCCAGGCCAAGTCGCCGATCAAGGAAGTCCATCACCTGCGGGTGACGCGCCACGGCAAGATGATCGTGCTGGATATCCGCGCCGGCGCGTTCCTGCACCATATGGTGCGCAATATCGCCGGGGTGCTGATGACCATCGGTACCGGCGAACGCCCGGTGGAATGGGCCAGGGAAGTGCTGGAAAGCCGGATTCGCCGTACCGGCGGCGTCACGGCGCATCCGTTCGGCCTGTATCTGGTGGATGTGGAGTACCGCGACGAGTTCGAATTGCCCCAGCGATTCATCGGGCCACACTTCCTCACAGGTTTCAGCGAACTTGGCGGCTGACGCCCTCAAAAGCATTTGTTACCATCCGGGACTTTCCCGGACACGCCCTGAGGTTTCATCGACATGTCTGCCGTTCGCAGCAAGATTTGCGGGATTACCCGCATAGAAGACGCGTTGGCGGCGGTCGAGGCGGGGGCCGATGCCATCGGTTTCGTGTTTTATGCCAAAAGCCCGCGGGCGGTGAATGCGTTGCAGGCGCGGGCGATCATCGCCGCGTTGCCGCCGTTCGTGACCACCGTGGGGTTGTTCGTCAACGCCAGCCGCTGCGAGCTCAATGAAACCCTCGACGCCGTGCAACTGGACATGCTGCAGTTCCATGGCGATGAGAGTCCGGACGAGTGCGAGAGCTACCAGCGCCCGTACATCAAGGCGCTGCGGGTCAAGGCCGGGGACGATATTGCCGCGGCATGCGCTGCCTATGGCGGGGCTCGCGGGATTCTTCTCGACACCTATGTCGAAGGCGTTCCCGGTGGTACGGGCGAGGCGTTTGACTGGTCGTTGATTCCCGAAGGGTTGAGCAAGCCGATTATCCTCGCGGGCGGCCTGAATCCGGACAACGTGGCCAGTGCCATCCAGCAGGTTCGGCCGTATGCCGTGGACGTCAGCGGCGGGGTAGAGCAGGGCAAGGGCATCAAGGATCACGCAAGGATTCGCGCATTCATGCAGGCCGTGCGCGACAGCAGCGGGACGATGTGACGGCTGGCAGTCTGCCGCCGTCCATAACTACCACTGTGTAAAACAGCCCGGCGCCGCCTGTGGGAGGCCCGGAAATGAAGTGGCAACCCTGCACGGCAGGTTGTCTGGAAGGCTGAGGGCACAGGCAGGAAATGGCTGGTCGAACGTCTGACCCCGTCCAGTTTGTGTCATCGCCACATATGAATTTAGCTCAAGGGCATACGCGGGGCTGTGTTCAAGCCACCGGTACTGGAGAAAGAAAGCATGAGCAACTGGTTAGTAGACAAACTGATCCCTTCGATCATGCGTTCCGAGGTGAAGAAAAGCTCGGTTCCTGAAGGTCTTTGGCACAAGTGCCCATCCTGCGACGCGGTGCTGTACCGCCCGGAGCTGGAAAAGACCCTGGACGTTTGCCCCAAGTGCAATCACCACATGCGTATCGGCGCCCGCGCCCGCATTGATATTTTCCTCGACGCCGATGGTCGCTCCGAACTGGGCGCTGACCTGGAGCCGGTTGACCGTCTGAAGTTCCGCGACGGCAAGAAGTACAAGGACCGCCTGACCGCGGCCCAGAAGCAGACCGGTGAAAAGGACGCGCTGATTTCCGTCAGCGGCAAGCTGCTGGGTATGCCGGTGGTGGTTTCGGCCTTCGAATTCTCCTTCATGGGCGGCTCGATGGGCGCCATCGTCGGTGAGCGTTTCGTACGTGCCGCCAACTACGCGCTGGAAAACCGTTGCCCGATGATCTGCTTCGCCGCCTCCGGTGGTGCGCGGATGCAGGAAGCACTGATCTCGCTGATGCAAATGGCCAAGACCTCCGCGGTACTGGCGCGTCTGCGCGAAGAAGGTATTCCGTTCATCTCCGTGCTGACCGACCCGGTCTACGGCGGTGTGTCCGCCAGCCTGGCGATGCTGGGTGACGTGATCGTCGGTGAGCCGAAGGCGCTGATCGGCTTTGCCGGCCCGCGTGTTATCGAGCAGACCGTTCGCGAAAAACTGCCGGAAGGTTTCCAGCGCAGCGAGTTCCTGCTGGAGCACGGCGCGATCGACCTGATCATTCCGCGCGGCGAACTGCGTCCGCGCCTGGGTAGCCTGCTGGCGCAAATGATGGGCCTGCCGACACCTGTGTACGTCGCGCCTAAAATCGAGCCGATTGTCGTGCCACCGGTGCCTGCAAACATATGACCCAACGTACCCTGGGCGAATGGCTCGCCTACCTTGAGCAGTTGCATCCGTCAGCCATCGACATGGGCCTGGAGCGCTCGCAACAGGTAGCGGCCCGCCTCGGGTTGGGCCGGCCGGCGCCGCGTGTGATCACGGTGACCGGCACCAACGGCAAGGGCTCTACCTGCGCCTTTGTCGCGGCCTTGCTGCAAGCCCAGGGCCTGAAGGTCGGCGTGTACAACTCGCCGCACCTGCTGCGCTACAACGAGCGGGTGCAGCTCAATGGCGTCGAAGCCACTGACGAGCAACTCTGCGAAGCCTTCGCCGCACTTGATGCCGGGCGTGGCGAGATTTCCCTGACCTATTTCGAGATGGGCACCCTGGCGGCGTTCTGGCTGTTCGAGCGTGCGCAGCTGGATGTGGTGGTGCTGGAAGTCGGCCTGGGTGGGCGTCTGGACACGGTCAACGTGGTGGATGCCGACCTGGCGCTGATTACCAGTATTGGTGTCGACCATGCGGACTACCTGGGTAACACCCGTGAGTCCGTGGCCTATGAAAAAGCCGGGATCTTCCGCCAGGGCAAGCCTGCACTGTGCGGCGACCTGGACCCGCCGCATACCTTGCTGGACAAGGTGCGCGAGCTGGATTGCCCGTTCTTCCTGCGCGGGCGTGATTTCAATCTCGAGATTGGCGACCAATTCTGGCAATGGCGCGGGCTTGACGCGCGCGGTCAAACCGTCGAGTTGCGCGACTTGCCACTGCTGAACCTGCCGATGGAAAACGCCGCGCTCGCGCTGCAAGCCTACCTGTTGCTGGATTTGCCCTGGCATGCCGAGCAGATTGCCGCTACGTTGCAGGCTACTCGCGTGGTGGGGCGCCTTGACCGGCGCACGTTCGACTGGGAGGGCAAGCGCCTGAACCTGCTGCTGGACGTGGGGCATAACCCTCACGCCGCTGAATACCTGGCCAGGCGCCTGGCACGCACGCCGCCCGCCGGTCGCCGCCTCGCGGTGTTCGGGTTGTTGTCCGACAAGGACCTGGACGGCGTGGTTGCACCCTTGCTGGGCGACGTCCAGGCCTGGGCGGTTGCACCGCTGGATACGTCCCGCAGTCGTCCTGCCATCGAGTTGCAGGTTGCCTTGCAGAACCTTGGCGCGTCCGTGACGTCCCATGCAAGCGTGACAGCCGCCCTGGAAGCCCAGTGCGCGGTTGCGACGCCTGAGGATGAGATTCTGTTGTTCGGATCATTTTATTGTGTTGCCGAGGCGCTCGAATGGTTGGCCCGGCGCTCCACGGAGGAAGCTGCACATGGCATTACTGGATAGCGCATACAAGCAGCGAATGGTTGGAGCCCTGGTCCTGGTGGCGTTGGCGGTGATTTTCCTGCCGATGCTGTTTTCCCGTCAGGATGAGCAGCGCCAAGTGACCGTTGAAGCGCCAGCTGCGCCCCAGGCGCCTGCGGTGCCTCAGGTTCAGGTTGAGCCGGTGGTGGTTCCCGAGCCGCAAGCGCTGCCGGAAGAAGAGCCGGTGCCCACCGATGACGAAGTGGCTGCACAGCAAGCGCCGTCGATGCCGGTGCAGCCGAGCGTGCTGGTGGTTAAGCCTGCGCCTGCTGCTCCTGCAGTTGCTGCGAAGCCTGCGGCGCCGGCGCCAGCACCAAAACCTGTGGCCCCGCAACCTGCGGCACCGGGCAAGCCGGACGTGGGCCAGAGCCGTATTGACCCGAATGGCTTGCCGATCAGTTGGTCGATCCAGCTGGCCAGCCTGGCTAACCGCGAAAGTGCTGATGCGTTGCAGAAGAAGCTGCGTACCCAGGGTTACAACGCCTATATCCGCAGCGCCGATGGCAAGAACCGGGTATTCATCGGGCCGCTGATCGAGCGGGCTGAAGCCGATCGCCTGCGGGACCTGTTGGATCGCCAGCAGAACCTCAAGGGTTTTGTGGTTCGCTTCCAGCCCGAAAAAGGCTGAGGCTGCAAGGATTCAAGCTGGAATGCGGTCAATGTGGGAGCGGGCTTGCTCGCGAAGCGGTGTATCAGTCAGCAGATTTATTGGCTGCCCCACCGCCTTCGCGAGCACGTCCGCTCCCACAAGTGTTTTGGGTGTGCCGCAACAGGCCGGTTTCCCCTATAACTCATTGATTTCAAATGCACTGCCAATCACAGCTTACCGATAGCCCAGCGCTCTGCTAAAATGCGCCGCCTTATCCGTCTGTAGGCTGAACTGTGCCATTTACCTGGGTTGATTGGGCGATCGTTGCAATCGTCGCCATCTCCGCTTTGATCAGTCTGAGCCGCGGCTTCGTCAAAGAAGCATTGTCGCTGCTGACATGGATCATCGCAGGAGTTGTAGCCTGGATGTTCGGCGGTTCATTGTCTGTCTATCTGGCCGGATACATCGAGACACCTTCGGCTCGCGTCATCGCGGGCTGCGCCATCATGTTCATCGCCACGTTGTTGGTGGGGGCAATGGTCAATTATCTTATCGGCGAATTGATACGCGTCACCGGCCTCTCCGGGACCGATCGATTTCTCGGCATGGCCTTCGGCGCCGCGCGTGGCGGCTTGCTGGTGGTCGTGGCGGTCGGGCTGTTGAGCCTGGGGCCGGTACAGCAGGATTCGTGGTGGCAGGAGTCGGTACTCGTGCCAAAATTTCTATTGGTTGCAGATTGGTCCAAAAACCTCATTTTGGGGTGGAGCAGTCAGTGGCTGGCCAGCGGGATCAGCGTACCCGCTGATCTTCCGTTCAAGGAACACCTCTTGCCGGCCAAAACGCCTCAGTAAGTTGTGTTCAGTCAAGATTCATTAAGTAGGGGTTGCGTCGCATGTGTGGCATCGTCGGTATCGTCGGTAAGTCGAACGTGAATCAGGCGCTGTATGACGCGCTAACCGTCCTCCAGCACCGCGGCCAGGATGCTGCCGGTATTGTGACCAGCCACGACGGCCGGTTATTCCTGCGCAAGGACAATGGTCTGGTGCGTGACGTGTTCCATCAGCGCCACATGCAGCGCCTGGTCGGGCACATGGGCATTGGCCACGTGCGCTACCCGACAGCGGGCAGCTCGACTTCGGCCGAAGCCCAGCCGTTCTACGTCAACTCGCCCTATGGCATCACCCTGGCGCACAACGGCAACCTGACCAACGTTGAACAACTGGCCAAGGAGATTTACGAATCTGACCTGCGCCACGTCAACACCAACTCGGACTCCGAAGTACTACTGAACGTGTTCGCCCACGAGCTGGCCCAGCGCGGCAAGCTGCAGCCGACCGAAGAAGACGTATTCGCTGCCGTGACTGACGTGCACAACCGTTGCGTCGGTGGCTATGCGGTAGTGGCGATGGTGACCGGCTACGGTATCGTCGGTTTCCGCGACCCCCACGGCATCCGCCCGATCGTGTTCGGCCAGCGTCATACCGACGAAGGCGTCGAGTACATGATCGCTTCCGAAAGCGTGTCCCTGGACGTGCTGGGCTTTACCCTGATTCGCGACCTGGCGCCGGGCGAAGCGGTCTACATCACTGAAGACGGCAAGCTGCACACCCGTCAGTGCGCACTGAACCCGAAACTCACCCCGTGCATCTTCGAACACGTCTACCTGGCGCGTCCGGATTCGATCATCGACGGTGTTTCGGTGTACAAGGCGCGCCTGCGCATGGGCGAGAAGCTGGCGGACAAGATCCTGCGCGAGCGCCCGGATCACGACATCGACGTGGTTATCCCGATCCCGGACACCAGCCGCACCGCTGCGCTGGAGTTGGCGAACCACCTGGGCGTGAAATTCCGCGAAGGCTTCGTCAAGAACCGTTACATCGGCCGTACCTTCATCATGCCTGGCCAGGCTGCGCGCAAGAAGTCGGTGCGCCAGAAGCTCAACGCGATCGAGCTGGAGTTCCGCGGCAAGAACGTGATGCTGGTGGATGACTCCATCGTACGCGGCACCACCTGCAAGCAGATCATCCAGATGGCCCGCGAAGCCGGTGCGAAGAACGTTTATTTCTGTTCCGCCGCGCCTGCCGTGCGTTACCCGAACGTGTACGGCATCGACATGCCGAGCGCCCACGAACTGATCGCCCACAACCGTTCGACCCAGGACGTTGCGGACCTGATCGGCGCCGACTGGCTGATCTACCAGGACCTGCCGGACCTGATCGAGGCCGTCGGTGGTGGCAAGATCAAGATCGAGGAGTTCGATTGCGCGGTGTTCGACGGCAAGTACGTCACCGGCGATGTCGACGAGGCCTACCTGAACAAGATCGAGCAGGCCCGTAACGATTCCTCGAAGATCAAGACCCAGGCGGTCAGCGCGATCATCGACCTGTACAACAACTGAGTAGACACCGGCCCTGAGGGGCCGGTTTTGTATCTTTGATAAAGCATTCGAGTTGAGGAGTAGAGCATGAGTCAGGAATGGGATGCCGGTCGCTTGGACAGCGACCTCGATGGCGTAGCTTTCGATACCCTGGCTGTGCGCGCCGGCCAGCACCGCACCCCGGAAGGTGAGCACGGTGACCCGATGTTCTTTACCTCCAGCTATGTGTTCCGCACTGCGGCCGACGCCGCTGCGCGTTTTGCCGGTGAAGTGCCAGGCAACGTTTATTCGCGTTACACCAACCCGACCGTGCGCGCGTTCGAAGAGCGTATCGCCGCGCTGGAAGGCGCCGAGCAAGCTGTCGCCACTGCCACGGGCATGGCCGCGATTCTCGCGGTAGTCATGAGCCTGTGCAGTGCCGGTGACCACGTCCTGGTATCGCGCAGCGTGTTTGGTTCGACCATCAGCCTGTTCGAAAAGTACTTCAAGCGTTTTGGTATTGAAGTCGACTACGTGCCGCTGGCGGACCTGTCCGGCTGGGACGCGGCCATCAAGGCCAACACCAAATTGCTGTTCGTCGAGTCGCCGTCCAATCCGTTGGCCGAGCTGGTGGACATTGCCGCATTGTCCGAAGTGGCCCACGCCAAGGGCGCGATGCTGATCGTCGACAACTGCTTCTGCACCCCTGCATTGCAGCAGCCGCTGAAGCTGGGCGCAGACATCGTTGTGCACTCGGCCACCAAGTTCATCGACGGCCAGGGCCGTTGCATGGGTGGCGTGGTTGCCGGCCGCAGCGAGCAGATGAAGGAAGTGGTGGGCTTCTTGCGCACCGCCGGCCCGACCCTGAGCCCGTTCAACGCCTGGATCTTCCTTAAAGGCCTGGAGACCCTGAGCCTGCGGATGAAGGCCCATTGTGCCAATGCCCAGGCCCTGGCCGAGTGGCTGGAGCAACAGGACGGTATCGAGAAGGTCCACTACGCCGGCCTCAAGAGCCACCCGCAACACGAGTTGGCCCAGCGCCAGCAGCGTGGCTTCGGCGCCGTGGTGAGTTTCGAGGTCAAGGGCGGCAAAGAGGGCGCCTGGCGCTTTATCGATGCGACTCGCCTGATCTCCATCACCGCCAACCTGGGTGACAGCAAGACCACTATCACTCACCCGAGCACCACCTCCCACGGCCGCCTGGCGCCGCAGGAGCGTGAAGCTGCCGGGATTCGTGACAGCCTGATCCGCATTGCCGTGGGCCTGGAAGACGTCGCTGACCTGCAGGCCGACCTGGCCCGTGGGTTGGCTGCCCTGTGATCGAGTGGTCCATGGAGGCGGCGAGCGCCAGTAACGGGCGGGTCGCGCTGGTGACCGGCGCGGCGCGGGGCATCGGCCTGGGGATTGCCGCCTGGTTGATCAGCGAAGGCTGGCAGGTGGTATTGACGGACCTGGACCGTGAGCGCGGTTCCAAGGTGTCCAAGGTGCTCGGCGACAACGCCTGGTTTATTACCATGGACGTGGCCGATGAGCGGCAGGTTGCCCAGGGCGTGGCCGAGGTACTTGGCCAGTTCGGGCGCCTGGATGCGCTGGTGTGCAATGCCGCCGTGGCCGACCCGCGCAACATCACCCTGGAAAGTCTCGACCTGGCTTACTGGAATCGTGTACTGGCGGTGAACCTCAGTGGTCCCATGTTGCTGGCCAAGCACTGTGCGCCCTACCTGCGGGCCCACGGCGGCGCCATCGTCAACCTGGCGTCGACCCGGGCACGCCAGTCGGAACCGGACACCGAAGCCTATGCGGCGAGCAAGGGCGGTTTGCTGGCCCTGACCCACGCGTTGGCTATCAGCCTCGGGCCGGAAGTACGGGTCAATGCAGTCAGCCCGGGCTGGATCGATGCCCGTGACCCGGCTGCACGCCGTGCCGAGCCGCTGACGGATGCGGATCACGCCCAGCACCCGGCCGGCAGGGTAGGCACTGTGGAAGACGTAGCGGCGATGGTGGCGTGGTTGCTGTCGCGCAATGCCGGGTTTGTCACCGGGCAAGAGTTCGTCGTCGACGGCGGCATGAGCAAGAAGATGATTTACACCGAGTAGGGCGGGTCGCGGTCCTGAAGCCATTTTGTCTTTTTCAGAAAAACTTCAAGCAGGCTATTGACTTAGGTCCGCTACCTGCGTAAATTTCGCGGCCTCAACGAAGCAAAGGGTGATTAGCTCAGCTGGGAGAGCATCTGCCTTACAAGCAGAGGGTCGGCGGTTCGATCCCGTCATCACCCACCACTTCTTGAGAGTTTTGCCCTAGGGTAAGACGCAACGTTAAAGGTTGCACCGACGCGCAGCGGTAGTTCAGTCGGTTAGAATACCGGCCTGTCACGCCGGGGGTCGCGGGTTCGAGTCCCGTCCGCTGCGCCATATTTTCCAGGTCTGATGTTTCAGATTTGAGATTGAACAGCCAAGGCTGGTCAGTCAGATGTTTGAAGGCGGTTGAAGGTGACACTTCAGCAGTCTGAGCGATACGCAGCGGTAGTTCAGTCGGTTAGAATACCGGCCTGTCACGCCGGGGGTCGCGGGTTCGAGTCCCGTCCGCTGCGCCATATCTGTTCCAGGGCCCACTGAACGCCCTGAGACGCCAAAGCAAGCCGCTGGCTTGGTTGGATCGATAGCAAAGACCCTGGTCGAAAGACCGGGGTTTTTTGTGTCTGCGATTGGGTGCCGGCGCGGCAAGTGCAGGGGCCGGCAAGCCAGCCCCTTGGTCCCGGATCAGAATCCCAGCTTGTCCCGCAACCCGTAATACCAGGCCCCCAGCGCCGCAAACGGCGTGCGCAACAGTTGTCCGCCGGGGAAGGGGTAGTGCGGCAGGCCGGCAAACGCATCAAAACGTTCTGCCTGGCCTCTCAGCGCTTCCGCCAGTACCTTGCCCGCCAAGTGGGTATACGTCACGCCATGGCCGCTACAGCCCTGGGAGTAGTAGATGTTATCCCCCAGGCGACCGACCTGCGGCAGGCGCGACAAGGTCAGCAGGAAATTGCCGGTCCAGGCGTAGTCGATCTTCACGTCCTTGAGCTGCGGGAAGGCCTTGAGCATCTTCGGCCGGATGATCGCCTCGATATTCGCCGGGTCACGCGCGCCGTACACCACGCCACCGCCGAAGATCAGGCGCTTGTCGCTCGTCAGGCGGTAGTAGTCCAGCAGGTAATTGCAGTCCTCGACGCAGTAATCCTGCGGCAGCAGCGTCTTCGCCAGTTCATCGCCCAGTGGTGCGGTGGTAATCACCTGCGTACCACACGGCATCGACTTGGCCGCCAGTTCCGGAACCAGGTTCCCCAGATAGGCGTTGCCCGCGACAATAATGAACTTGGCCCTGACCTTGCCGTGCGCCGTATGCACCACCGGATTGGCGCCGCGCTCGATGCGAGTCGCCGCCGACTGCTCATAAATGGTGCCGCCCAGGGACTCCACGGCTGCCGCTTCGCCCAGCGCCAGGTTCAGCGGGTGAATGTGCCCGCCGCTCATGTCCAGCAGGCCGCCCACATAGTTGTCACAGGCGACCACTTCGCGAATGCGCCGCTCGTCCAGCAGCTCCAGCTGGGTGTGGCCGTAGCGCTCCCACAGGCGCTTCTGCGACTCCAGGTGGCCCATGTGCTTGCTGTTCAGTGCCGCGAACACACCGCCGTCCTTCAGGTCGCACTGGATCTGATACTTGGCCACCCGCTCCCGAATGATCCTGCCGCCTTCAAATGCCATGTCGCCGAGTAATTTCGCCTGCTGGGGGCCGACACTGCGCTCGATCACATCGATATCACGGCTGTAGCTGTTGACGATCTGCCCACCATTACGGCCCGACGCGCCAAAGCCTACCTTGGCAGCTTCCAGCACTGTCACGCGAAAGCCGTTTTCCAGCAGGAACAGCGCACTGGACAGGCCGGTATAACCGGCGCCAATCACGCACACATCGGTTTCAACTTCACCTTGCAGCTCTGGGCGAGGAGGTACCGCATTCGCAGACGCGGCGTAATACGACTGGGGGTAGGGGGTGTTCGCCATCCTGGAACCTCTGTTTTATATTTTTTACGAGTGCGCCGATCCTACCTGAGTTGAAAATCCGCTGCCAGCCGCCGGAAAATACGGTTGTGCTGGCCACAAATAAAAAATTCGCATATTCATAGGCTTAGCTGCAAAAAAGGTGTTGACACCCCTCGGGAATTCCGTAGAATGCCGCCTCACAGCAGGCACGTAGCTCAGTTGGTTAGAGCACCACCTTGACATGGTGGGGGTCGTTGGTTCGAGTCCAATCGCGCCTACCAAACAAAATCCGCTCTGCTGGGCGGTCTAGAAGGGCTCACCGAAAGGTGGGCCCTTTTTTGTTGCCTGCGATTTGCAAGGCTCCCATCTCAGCGCGCCATTCGGCGCCGACCTCCACGCATTTTTTGATCATCTTTCCGTCGCCCCCTCCTGATAGTGCTTCGCAAGTCTTTCGCCTGAATGTCCTGGGGATTCCGTTCGGCAACGTTAGGACTTTTCCGAGGTTAAAGATGGCGTCGTACTACTACTCTTCCTGTGTTGTTCCGAAGGATCGATAGGCCTGCCCCGATTCGTCATAAATAACTACAGAGAGCTGCCCCATGCTTCAACTCGACTTCTATTCAACGCTGGTCGCCGCCTCCCTGGTGCTTTTACTCGGGCGCGGGCTGGTCGCTCGAGTCGGTTTCCTGCGCACTTACAATATTCCGGAGCCGGTGGCCGGCGGTTTAGTGGTGGCGGTGCTGCTCCTGGTCCTGCGTATGCTCGCTGGCATTGAGGTCCGGTTTGATTCGTCGCTGCAGACGCCACTGATGTTGGCTTTCTTTGCCACCATTGGTTTGAATGCGGATTTCGCCAGCCTGAAGAAAGGCGGGCGGGTGCTGGGGATTTTCCTGCTGGTGGTGACGGCGCTCCTGGTGGTCCAGAACGCGATGGGGATTGCGCTGGCCAAGGCGCTGGGGCTCGATCCATTGATGGGGTTGTTGGCGGGCTCCATTACGCTGTCGGGTGGGCACGGGACCGGCGCGGCCTGGGGCGCGGTGTTCAGCGAGAAGTATGGCGTGGCGTCGGCGTCCGAACTGGCCATTGCTTCCGCGACCTTTGGCCTGGTGCTCGGCGGCCTGATTGGCGGCCCGGTCGCTCGCCTGCTGATCAAGCGCGTCCAGACGCCCGCCCTGGCGCCGGTACAACCGCTAGGGCCAAAAGGGTTCGAGCAGCCGAATCAAGAGCGCATGATCACCTCCTTCTCCTTTATCGAGACCCTGGCGCTGCTCGCCATCAGCCTGCAAGTGGGCACGTTCCTCAGCGGTTTTATCCAGGGCACGGCCTTTGAGCTGCCGACGTTTGTGTGTGTCTTGTTTGTCGGTGTGGTGTTGCGTAATGGCCTGTCGGCGCTGGGCTGGCATCAGGTATTCGAGCGCGAAGTCTCGGTGCTCGGGAATGTCAGCCTGTCGTTGTTTCTGGCGATTGCATTGATGTCGCTCAAGCTCTGGGACCTCGCCGCACTGGCCCTGCCGATCTTCATCCTGCTGGCCGCGCAGGCGTTGATGATGGCGCTGTTTGCGATCTTCGTGACGTTCCGGGTGATGGGGAGCAACTATGACGCGGCGGTCCTGGCGGCGGGGCACTGCGGTTTCGGGCTCGGTGCCACGCCAACTGCCATTGCGAACATGCAGGCGGTGACCCAGCGTTTCGGTCCATCGCAGATTGCATTTCTGGTGGTGCCGATGGTGGGCGCCTTTTTCATCGATATCACCAATGCGATCGTGATCAAGTTGTACCTGGCGCTGCCGTTCCTGGGCGTCGCGGGATAAACGCGGTTTACCGGATTTGCCGTTTAATGACTCGCCAGGTCCTGCTTGCCCAGGACCTCGTCAATCACCCCAAGCTGCCAGGTGAAATACGGATTGAACGTCAACCGCGCGTGCATCTTGCCCGGCTCACGGTAGCCCCAGTCCGAATACCACACGTCGGCCCCCTGTTCGCAGGCGCGGGTTGCGTCGTCCGTCTGGCCGTTCCAGCAAAACCGCAGGCTGCCCTGTTCGCCATACAGAGCGTTGTCGGGTGAGAACAGCAACCCCATGTGGGAGAACTGGCTGATCCGCAACTCCGGCAGGTAGTCGGTACGCGCTTTTACACGGCGAGTATCCCAGGCGCTCTCTGGCAATGTGCCGTACCAGGCGAGGCGGCTATGGGGGTTGCTGAAGCGTTGCTGGAAGGTCTCCAGCACGTAGTGCGTATCGAGTACTGAGTCGTGGGCTGCGACGGCAATGAATACCGGCTTGTCATAGGGGCGCCGCTCCAGGTCCTGGCGGGCTAGCCGGCTGCTGCGGTAGAACTGGGCAAAACCGTTGGTGGGCACTGTCATGTAGCGCACCAGGCTCTGTTGTGGCCGGCTGGCGTCTGGCGCCAGCAGCCAGGGGCGCGCCCAACTGATCAGGGGTGTCAGCCAGTCGTAGGTCATGCTGGACTGGAACGCGGGAGAGAACAACAGCAGCCCCGCGACGTCGTCGTGTTTGTAGGCGTAGTCGAGTACCAGGTTGGCGCCGGTGGAAAAGCCGCCGAGGTAGATTTCTCCCACCTCTGCGCGAAGGATCGCAGCCTGTTCGTCCACCACCCGGCGCCAGTCTTCCATGCGCACCTGCAGCATGTCGGCCGGTTGCGTGCCGTGGCCGGGCAGCAGCACGGTCCTTACCAGGAAGCCGCGGGCTGCCAGTGCGCTGCCGATATCGTGGAACGACCACGGAGAGTCGCCCAGGCCATGCACGAGAATGATCCCGCGCTTGGGGGCACCCGCCGGGCGCCATTCCTGCGGGGCGTTCCAGTTGAGTTCGGCATCCTTGTCGATGCCCTGGAAGTCACGATGGTCCCGCAGCCATTGCAAGGTATCGGCGCGATACGCTTCGAATGACTTCTGGCCAAGCGGCATGCCCGGTTCTGCCAGGGCTGTCGTGCAGAGCAATAGGGCGAGCATGCCGCAAGCAACGCTTCGGAGCGTTCTGCGCATCGATGGACGGTGCTGCATACAGGTGTGGTTGTTCAAGGCAGGTTCTCAACGGAGCGTAACCGTAAGGTCATGCACGATAATGACCTGCCTTGTATCGCCGAAAGTGCGAAACAGTAGCAAGACGTTTCCGATGATCTCAGAAACGATCCAGCCGGTAGGGCTCAAGCGCCGGCAGCCCGTTGGACGCGGCCGCAGGCGATGCCAGCCGTGCAATCAACTCCGCCGTCACCGCAGCCTGCGTCAGGCCCAGATGCTGATGCCCAAAGGCAAGCAGCACCTTGCCCTCGCACACCTTGTCGATAATCGGCAGCGAGTCGGGCAGGGAAGGGCGAAACCCCATCCACGGCGTCGCGCCTTCGGCACTCAAGTCACGACGAAACAGCCCCTGGCTCAGTCGATGCAACTGCCACGCGCGTTCCATGTTCGGTGGGCGATCAAGGCCGGCGAACTCCACGGTACCTGCCAGCCGCAATCCGCCGTCCATGGGCGTCATGATGAACTTGCGCTCCAATGACGTGACCGCAAACGGCAACCGTCCATGCTCATGGGGCAACATCAGGTGATAGCCGCGCTCTGTATCCAGCGGGACCTTTTTGCCAGTCAGTGCGCCGGTCAGGCTGGCTGAGTGCGCACCGCATGCGATCAACACCTGGCGCGCGGCCACGCTGCCTTGGTCGGTCCGCAATGAAACACCGTGCTCGTCCAGCTTCCCGTCCACGACCTGGCGCTTGAGAAATTGCACCCCGCTGGCCTTGGCCGCTTCCATCAGCTCGCAAACCACCCCATAGGGATCGAGAAAATGCCCGGTGCGTGGAAAAAACAACCCGCCCTGAATCTCTTCGCTGAGCTGTGGCGCCGCGTCCTGCACCACGCTGGCGTGCCAGTGGTCCACCGGCACTTCCTGCTGACTCATGCGTGCCTGCAATGCATCAATGGCCTGTCGCGACTCGGCGCGCTCGAAGACCAGCAACGAGCCGTCTTCGCGCATCAGGTGCGGGCGCTCGATGCTGCCCAGCAGCCGGTGCCAGGCGCCCAGGCTGCCTTCATTGAGCGCGCGGATCCCGGCGACGGTGCGCTGGAAGTGCGCCGGGCGCAGGTTCAGCAGCAGCCGGGTAAACCACGGCAGTGCACGCGGCAGGTATTTCCAGTCCAGGCGCAGCGGGCCCATCGGGTCCATGAGCATGGCGGGCAAACGCGTCAGGATCGACGCATCCGCGATGGGGAACACTTGCTCGGTCGCCAGGTGGCCGGCATTGCCGAACGAGGCGCCGTGGCCGGGTTCCTGCTGATCGATGATGACCACCCGCCGGCCCTGGCGCGCCAGTTGCAGCGCGCAGGCGACGCCGATGATGCCGGCGCCCACTACGGCGACGTCTGGCATGACGTTATCGGACATGTTCTAGGCTTCCCTCTGACCGTCAAGCAAGCGCCGCAGCAGCAATGGGTTGCCGTGTTGCAGGGCCGTCGGCAGCAAGCTATCCGGGAAATCCTGGTAGCACACCGGCCGCAGGAATCGCAGGATCGCGGCGGTGCCCACCGAGGTGGTGCGTGAGTCCGAGGTGGCCGGGAATGGTCCGCCGTGCACCATCGCATCACACACTTCAACGCCGGTCGGCCAGCCGTTGACCAGCAGGCGGCCGGCCTTGCGTTCCAGGGTCGGCAGCAGCGCGCGGGCAGTTGCCAGGTCGTCGTCATCCAGATGCAGGGTTGCGGTCAGTTGGCCCTCCAGGTGTTCGCTGACCCGGCGGACCTCATCGACGTTGGCACATTGCACGATCAATGACGCGGCGCCGAATATCTCGGCTTGCAGGCTGTGATTGGCGAGAAAGTCCCGGGCCTGGGTCACGAACAAATGGGCCTGTCCCTGGTTCGGCCCTTCTGCCGGCAGACCGGTACCTGCGAGCTGAGCATGCCGGGTCAGGGCGCTGACGCCGTCTTCGTAAGCCTTGAAGATCCCCGGTGTCAGCATGGTCTGGGCAGTGCTGTATCGAAGCAGGTTGGCAGCCGTGCCGACGAAGTGGTCCAGCGCTTGCCCTGCAACGGCAATCACCAGCCCGGGGTTGGTGCAGAACTGGCCGGCACCCTGGGTCAGGGACGCGACAAAACCTTGTGCCAATGCTTCACCGCGTGCGCTCAACGCAGCGGGAAACAGGTAGACCGGATTGATCGAACTCATCTCTGCATACACCGGGATCGGCTCGGGGCGCGCCTGGGCCGCCTGGCACAAGGCAATACCGCCGCTGCGCGAGCCGGTGAAACCCACGGCCTTGATGCGCGGATCGCACACCAGCGCGATACCGACCTCGCGGCCCGAGCCATACAACAGCGAAAACACACCCTCAGGCAGGCCACATTGCTGAACGGCCCGGGCCACCGCGCAGCCCACCAGTTCGCTGGTGCCAGGATGCGCGCCGTGTGCCTTCACGATCACCGGGCAACCGGCCGCCAGTGCCGACGCTGTATCACCGCCCGCCACCGAGAATGCCAGCGGAAAATTGCTCGCGCCGAACACGGCCACCGGCCCCAGCGGTACGTGGCGTTGACGCAGGTCCGAGCGAGGCAGCGGCTGGCGGTCCGGTTGTGCAGTATCCACCCGCACATCCAGCCATTCACCCGCGCGCACGGTGCGGGCAAAGGTGCGCAATTGCTGGCAGGTGCGCCCGCGTTCGCCCTGGATGCGTGGGCGGGGCAGGCCGGTCTCGGCCATCGCCCGTTCAATCAGTTCATCGCCCAGGGCTTCGATTTCGTTGGCGATGGTTTCAAGGAATTCGGCGCGAGCGGCCAACGGCGTTTCGCGATAGCTATCGAAGGCGCTCCAGGCCAACGCACAGGCGTGTTCGACATGTTCGGCGGTGCCGCCGGCGTAGGCGGGTTCCAACGCAAGGTTGGTGGCAGGATTGATCGCCCGGATGGCCTCGCGGCTGCCTGGAATGGAGTGCTGACCAATCAGCATGGTGCCCGTCAGAGTCATGGCGTAGTCCTGGAAAGTAAAGATTGGCTTGGCGAAGAGAATCCACTGTGGGAGCTGTCGAGCCCCAGCGAGGCTGCGATGCAGGCGCTGCGGTCTGGCAGGTACACCGCAGTGATCCCATCGCAGCCTCGCCGGAGCTCGACAGCTCCTACATTTGATCTTTGCTGCCTTGAGTATTTTTAAGCGACGTTCTGCTCGGCCGACCAGTTGGCGTACCACTGGCGGAACAGCGCGTACTGGTTCTCTGCATAACGACGCTGGGCATCGCTGAGGGCATCGGTCTCGTTGAAGTGCAGGGTGTATTCCTTGTCGCCGTTGAGCACCATCAGATGCTTGTAGAACAGCACCAGGTCGCAGCCTTCGTCGAAGGACGACAGCACCGCCAGCGCCGACTCCAACTCCCGCGCCTGGCGACGTGCAGTGGCGTCGCCCTTGGCGGCTTTCTTGCTCAAGGCCACCAGTTGCAGGACTTCCCGTGGCAGTGCATTGCCGATGCCGGTGATTGCGCCGGTGGCGTTGCAGTTGACGAAGCCGTGCACCACTTGGGTATCCACGCCGACCATCAAGGTCACGTCATCGTCCTTGGAGGTGATGTGTTCGGCCGCGTAGCGCAGGTCTGCAGCACCGCCGAATTCCTTGAAGCCGATCAGGTTCGGGTACTCGCGACGCAGTTCGAAGAACAGGTCGGCGCGGGTGGCGAAGCCGTAGTAAGGGCTGTTGTAGATCACCGCCGGCAGGTTTGGCGCGGCCTTGAGGATGGCTGCAAAGTGATCCTTTTGCGCCGTCGCCGATGCGCCACGGGACAGCACCCGCGGGATGACCATCAAACCATGGGCGCCGACCTTCGCCGCATGCGCTGCATGGGCCACGGCTTCACGGCTGTTGACCGCGCCGGTGCCGACGATGGTCGGCACACCGGCGGCTACCAGGCGCGCCACGCCTTCCTGGCGCTCGGCCTCGGTCAGCAACGGCCAGTCGCCCATGGAGCCGCAGTACACCACCGCGCTCATGCCGATATCGATCAGTTCGCGGCCCTTGGCGACCAGTGCGTCAAAGTCCGGTTTGAGCTGGGCGGTGCACGGCGTCATCAATGCAGGGATGCAACCGGTGAAGATAGTGGTATTCATTGTTTCAGCTCCAGTTTGATTGAAGGGGCGGGGGTGGTTCAGATGCCCCACGCGAAGGGGTCCTGTTCGTCGATCAGCAAGGTGCTGTCGGCGGTCATGTAGGCGCGGCCGATGATGGAAGGGCGCACACGTTCGCCCTCCCATTCATAGCTGCCTTCGAATTGGCTGCCGGTGATGCTGGCTTGTATCCACGGCTCACCGGCGGCGAGTTTCCCGTCGGCCGCCAGGCATGCGAGCTTGGCGCTGGTGCCGGTGCCGCAGGGCGAGCGGTCGTAGGCCTTGCCCGGGCACATGACAAAGTTGCGGCTGTCGGCCTGGGGGTCGTCGGCGAACAGTTCGATATGGTCGATCAGCGCGCCGTCTTCGCCGTGGATGCCCTGGGCTTCGAGGGCCTTGAGCATTGTCCAGGTGTAGTCGGTCAGGGCTTCGACGTTGTCCATTTCCAGCGCTTGGCCATGATCGGAAACCAGGAAGAACCAATTGCCGCCCCAGGCGATATCGCCGTGGACCAAGCCATGTCCAGGCACTTGCACCGAGACATGCTGGCGATAGCGATAGGCGGGCACATTGCGCAACGTGACCGCGCCGTCGGCGTGCAACGTGGCGCTCACCGGGCCGACCGGCGTGTCGATCTTGTGCACCCCCGGCGCGATCTGCCCCAAGTGGTGCAACGAGGCAACCAGGCCGATGGTGCCGTGGCCGCACATGCCGAGGTAGCCGGCGTTATTGAAGAAAATCACGCCGCAGGTGGCATCGGCCGAGACCGGCGCGCAATACAGCGCGCCCACCAGAACATCGTTGCCACGGGGCTCCAGCAGGCACGCCCTGCGCCATTGGTCATGCCGGGTGCGCAGGTCGTCGAGCTTGTCGACCATGGTCTCGCCGGCCAGCGTGGGAAACCCCGTCATCACCAGGCGGGTGGGTTCGCCGCCGGTGTGGGAATCAATGATGTGCACTCGTTTCATAGAACAATCCATCCAGTGGTTGGCTGAGGCTCAGGAAGCAAGCTGCACTCGGCCGATGTCGGGCTCAGGGGCTTCGCTTTCGTCGTCTTCGGTTTCCAGGCGAACCAGGTGCGCCGGCACGCCGGTGGCCGCGCCCCAGTAATAAATCCCCAGCGCGCAAGCGGCGACGACCACGGTGTCGAACGGGTGGCTGAGGATGCCCAGGCCACCGAAGCTGCCGAGTTTCGACAGGATGATGGTCACGGCGTAGAAGCCGATCAGCCAGGCGGAGGAGCGAACCTGGCGGCCCAGGCTCAGGTGCAGGGTCGGCACAAAGCGCCCGCACAGCAGGTACACCACGAACATCAGGATTTGCAGGCCGAGCAGCCACGACACGGTGCTCCAGCCGGACCAGTAGACGATCAGCGCGGCGATGATGAACGACAGCGGGCCGAGCAAGCCCATCCACTTGACCCGGAACGGGCGCGGCAGGTCAGGTGCATTGCGGCGCAGGGCGGCCACGGATACCGGCGCCACGGCGTAGCTCAACACCAGCGCGGCGGACACCACGTTGATCAGCGCTTCCCACGACGGGAAGGGCAGGGTCCAGAACACCGACAGGCCAAAGGTCAGCCACAGCGCCGGGCGCGGGATGCCGGACTTTTCATCGATGCGGGTGAAGATCTTGAAGAAGGTTCCGGTTTGCGCCCAGCCGTAGATCACCCGTGGCGTGGCGTTCATGTAGATATTGCCGCAGCCGCTGGGGGAGATCACGGCGTCGGCGACCACCAGGTACGCCAGCCAGCCCACGCCCAGGGCGAGCGCGATGTCGCGGTACGGCAGGGCCAGTTCCTTGGCGACGCCGGCCCAGCCGTTGGCGAGCATTTCGGTGGGGATGCCGCCGAGGAAAGCGGTCTGCAACAGCACGTAGATTGCAGTGGAGAGCAGCACCGACAGGATCAGTGCAATCGGAATGGTGCGTTGCGGGTTCTTCACTTCGCTGGCCACCGAGATGATTGGCGTCAGACCCAGGTAGGCGAAAATCACCCCGCCGGCAGACACGGCCATTTCAATCCCCGACAGGCCGAACGGCGCGAAGCCCTGGGCGTGGAAATTCTCCGGCTTGAAAAAGGTGAACAGCACGCCGATCACCAGCAGCGGCACGATGAACTTGAACACGCTGACCAGGTTGTTGGCCATGGCGAAGGTCTTCACGCTGCGGTAGTTGAGGGCGAAAAACAGCGAGAGCAGCGCAAACTGCACGAACCAGCCGAGGACGGTGGGGTTGCTGGAACCCGCCTGCGTCAACTCGGGAAACCACGCCGCGGCGTATTGGCGCGAGGCGACCACTTCAATTGCCACCAGGCTTGAAAACGCGATCAGCGTGATAAAGCCCATCAGGTAGCCCAGCAGCGGGCCGTGGGAATAGACCGGGTAGCGCACCACACCGCCGGCGCGGGGCAATGCCGCCCCCAGTTCGCAGTACACAATGCCCAGCAGCAACACGGCGAAGCCGCCCAGCAACCAGGAAAAAATCCCCGCCGGCCCGGCGATGGCGGAGACGTGACTGGCCGCGAACAGCCAGCCCGAACCGAAGATCGCTCCCAGTCCGATAAAGGTGAGGTCGATCAATGAAAGCTGTTTCTTGAACTTGCCTTGGGCTGACATGGCGGCGCCTTCTTGTGGGTTATTGGATAGGCATGCAGTGGCCATACAGTGAACCCATCAACGGCGCCGCGATTGATGTTTTGCGCAGGCTGCGATGACGAAATCAGCACAATTGCGAGTGCTCGACAGGGCCACCGCCATGCGGCAATCTGCTCGCCAGGCACCGCCCGCCGGGCGCCTGGCCTGTCCGCAAAATGCAGGAGAGAGCGTCATGATGCAGAGCGCGTTCGCGACCCTATGCCAAGGGAGCGAGTCGAACCGTCCACAGACCATCGAAGAATTACTGGCCGGCGTGGGGTTGCTGTTGCCGATGCTGGACGTGATTCCCAATGCCGCGATCTTTATCAAGGACGTGCAGGCGCGCTACGTATTGGCCAACCGCACCCTGGTGCAGCGGTGCGGCTTGAAGGACTTGCAGCCGCTGTTGGGAAAAACCAGCGCCGAGGTATTTCCCGCGCAGTTGGGGCCCGGCTATACCGAGCAGGATCGGCGGGTGCTGGAGCAGGGATTTGTCCTCGAAGACCAGTTGGAATTGCATTTGTACGGTACCCGCGAGCCGGGTTGGTGCCTGACCCACAAATGGCCGCTGTACAGCCGCGACGCTGCAATCATCGGCCTGGCGGGCATCTCGGTCGACCTGCAAACCGCCAGCGAAACCCACCCGGCCTATCAACGGCTGGCGGCGGTGGACGAGCACATCCGGGCGCATTTCAATCGGCGGGTCACGTTGGGTGAACTGACGCGGATCGCCGGGATTTCCGTGGCGCAGCTGGAGCGCTACTGCAAGCGCGTGTTCCACCTGACACCGCGCCAGATGATCCAGAAGGTACGCTTGGAACATGCGCATCGGCTGCTGCATACCGAGCTGCCGATCACTGAGGTGGCGTTGCAGTGCGGGTATACCGACCACAGTGCGTTTACCCGGCAGTTCAAGGCGTTGACCGGGTTTACGCCGCGCCAGTATCGGCAGGCGACCAGTGTGCGGTGATGTCTAATTGGATCTACGTGAATGTCATGAGCAGCGGTGGCGCCAACAAGGAGGGCGCCAACGCTCTTCGCAGTTGCGCAAACCTGGTCAGTTTTATCCCTGCCGTTGGTGCGACTTATCAAGTCGTCGAGTCCGTGCCGGTGAGTGGCTGCGTGGTGGATGTCACCGACAAAAGCACCGGGGGCTCTCCCGATTCGTTCAGAAGAGAAGCGGTTATCGGTGGGTGTTCGCCTTGACTCAGTAGGACGGCGTCACCTGGGTAATCACTGGCCGGCCTTCAACGTTTCAAGCATCGCCTGTGCTGCCAGCGCATGCACCTTGCGCGTCGGATGCCATTCATCCCAGTAGTAATGCGCATCCGGGTTTTCACACACCGGCTTCACGTCCGGATAGGTGTGTTGGCAGGGCATATCCAGGTCTTTCAACCCCGCCACCTGGGGAGCTGCGCGCAGCTTGTCGCTGAACGCCACGTGGTCGAAGTAGCTGATGCTGACCTGATGCGCCTTAGCCAATGTGCTCAGCACAACCGGCAGTTTTTGTTCCAGTACCTGCTGGTAGTTTTTCGCGTTCTCGACTTGATTGCCCTGCACCACGGCTGGCACATGACTCAAATCCGTGGTGCCCACTACCATCACGTGTTTTGCGCCCGCTGTAATCAGTGTCTCGGTGGCTTTCTGAATATTTGCCACGCTGTTCTGGCTGAGTACGGCAACCGACTCGGGGTGCGAGAAGTCGGCCCATTCAAAAAAGTCGTTGGCCGAGATGAAAATGAAAAACAGCGCCTTCGGGTCGGCTTTGTGTGCCTTGGCGGACTTCAGGTAGTCAGCGATCTGGCCTGAAACGCCGGTGTCGCGGGCGGGCTCCATCCAGGCGTAGTAGTTGCCATTGCCACTCTTGGCGCCGCCCACTGCGTAGTCGGTCAAGGGTGTTTTCAAGGCGTGGGCCAGGTTCTCGACGGCAGTTGGGCCATTGCTCCAGCGGCCCTTCCAGTACAACGAGCCGGGCAGTTCCTGGGCATCCTTGACCTTCAGAGTGGCCAGGGTCTTGGTGAAGCGTTCACCCGCACCGTTATCGGAGTAGCTATCGCCGAACGCATAGAGGTGATCGTAGCGGGGAGCGCCAAAGGCGGTGGAGGCGGTCAGTACCAATAGAGCGGCCAAGCAAGCGCGTAGAGTCATTGGAAATCTCCCGGGTGGTGCTCCAAGAGTACTGGCGGTGAAGTGCATGCCCGCGGGCGGTTGCGACCTGTGTGTAGCTGAGGGCGCAAAGACTGTCCTGTATGCGACAGGTGGCTATCGCTGGTAGTGTCCGCAGAATTGGGCATTCACATCAGGAAGATTGAGATGGCATCAGCGATAGAGTTGTCTTTTGAAGTTACGGAGCAAGAGCGCCAGGCCATCCTTCAGCCGCTGAGGGCATACAACATCAGCCAATGCGGCGAGAACCCGTTCGAAACGTTTGGGCTGTTACTGCGTGATCCCGCCAGCCAGGAAGTGGTAGGCGGCCTCTACGGGAAAATCTCCTATGGCTGGATGTTCGTTGAACTCTTGAGCGTGCCGGAATCGCTGCGCACTCAAGGCATGGGCTCGCGGCTGATGCACGCGGCTGAGGAGCTGGCACGGGAGAAAGGGTGTGCGGGGATCTGGCTGGACACCTTCAGCTTCCAGGCGCCCGGGTTCTACCGGAAGCTGGGTTTCAGCGAGTTCGGGCATATTGCCGAGTACCCGCCAGGACACACGCGCCACTTTTTCCAGAAGCACCTGGCCTGAGGGCTGGCGGGTCACCGTTCACCACGTGACCAAGCCGTCGAGGCCCTGATCGGACTTCAAGTACCTGAGCACGTTCTGCGCCTGGGCCTTCTCTTCAAACGGGCCGACAAAGGCGTGAGGCGGCTCATCGAGCACGGTGGGCACATCGAGCGCCCGCAGTTGCGCAACCCGTTCGCCAAACGCTTTGTCGTTATCGGCGTAGGGCGCACCACCCAGCCGCTGCGATACAAAGGCCCTCTAACGCTTCAAACACCCACAAACTTTATTGGATTGCAGCAACAATTTTTCTTGTTGGACACCTCCCTCCCCAAGCAGCAAAGATGCGGCCACTGACGCTCGACCTTCCAGGTCAACAATAAAAAATCGAGCCGGGCTGCACGCCGTCTTCTTGCAGTGAACCCTTTGTTCACTACCTGCTTTACTGGCGCCGCAGCGCGCACTTAAGGACCTCACCACCATGCAAACTGTTGTGAACCTATGGCCGCTGATTGGCGTACTCGTCATCGTGGTCGGCTTTGTGTTGCGCTTCAATCCGCTGCTGGTCGTCACGGCGGCAGCGATTGCCACCGGGTTTGCCGCCCACTTTCCACTGGAAAAGATCCTCGCCACCATGGGCGACGGCTTCCTCCAGACTCGCGCCTTGCAATTGATCCTGTTGTTGCCCCTGGCTGTCATCGGCTTGCTGGAGCGCCATGGCTTGCGCCTGCATGCGCAAAACTGGATCGCGCGTTTTGAGCGTGCCACGGTCGGGCGCTTGTTGATCATCTACCTGTTTGTGCGTGAATCCACAGCGGCCATGGGCCTGACGAGCCTGGGCGGGCACCCGCAGATGGTGCGCCCGTTGCTGGCGCCGATGGCGGAAGGCGCGGCGGAAAAACGCTATGGCAAACTCCCCGACAAGCTTCGCCACAAGGTCCTGGCCATGTGTGCCGCGACCGACAACGTCGGGCTGTTTTTTGGCGAGGATATCTTCGTCGCCTTTGGTGCGATTGCGTTGATGCACACCTTCCTGCTGGGTTCGGGGATTGATGTCGAGCCTCTGCACATTGCGGTCTGGGGCATCCCGACGGCGATCTGCGCCTTCATCATTCATGCCATGCGCTTGCACCGCTTTGACCGAATGCTGACCCGAGAGCTGTTGCCGGCCAACACAGCGGAGGCGGCGCAATGATCATTTCCATTCAATACCTGTACTGGCTGGCCGGCGTTCTGCTGGTGATCACCGCCGGGATGATCCTGATGGATCGCACCCACCCCAGGCGCTGGTCGAGTTCGTTGTTCTGGCTGCTGTTTGCCATTCCGTTCCTGGTGGGGGAGCGCCTGCCCTCGGTGGTGGTCGGCGTGGGCGTGGTGGTGATGGCACTCATCGCGGGCCTGGGCGGCGTAGGTCGCGGCGCGCATGCCCAGTTGCATGACAAGGCCGCACGGGCCAGCGCTGGTCGCCTGGGGCATAAACTGTTTATCCCGGCATTGGCCATTCCGTTGACCACGGTGATCGGCTCGGTGTTGCTCAAACACACCGAGATCGGCGGCGTGCCGCTGCTGGACCCGAAGAACACCACCTTTGTTTCCCTGGGTATCGGCTGCCTGATTGCACTGGCGCTGGCCTGCTGGCTGACGCGGGACACCCCGGTGCAAGCCCTTCGCGAATCCCGGCGCCTCACCGAAGCGCTGGGCTGGGCGATGGTGCTGCCGCAGATGCTGGCGATGCTCGGGCTGTTGTTCAACGAAGCGGGCGTGGGCACAGCGGTGGCGCACATCACCACCACCTATATCAACCTGGATTACAAGCTGGTAGCGGTGATGGTGTATGTGTTGGGCATGGCACTGTTTACCGTGATCATGGGCAATGGATTTGCCGCCTTCCCGGTGATGACCGGCGGCGTTGGCGTACCGGTGCTGGTAGGCATCTACGGCGGCAACCCGGCGGTGATGGCTGCCATCGGCATGTTCTCCGGTTACTGCGGTACGCTGATGACACCCATGGCGGCCAACTTCAATATTGTCCCGGCGGCGTTGCTGGAGCTGCCGGATAAAAACGCGGTCATCAAGGCACAGATGCCGACCGCATTGATGATGCTGGTGGTCAATATTGTCCTGCTCTACCTGCTGATGTGAGGCTGTAATGCGCACTGTATTGCTGACGGGTTTCGAACCGTTTGACCAAGACCTTGTCAACCCGTCCTGGGAGGCGGTACGCCTGTTGGAGGGTGTGCAACTGGGCGCTGATGTGCGGATTGTCGCGCGGCAGTTACCCTGTGCCTTTGCCACGGCGGGCGAGCGCCTGGCTCAGCTGTTGGCCGAACACCGCCCGCAGATGGTTATTGCTGTCGGGCTGGGCCCCGGGCGCAGTGATATTTCCATCGAGCGGGTCGCGATCAACCTCAACGACGCGCGGATCCCGGACAACCTGGGTGAGCAACCTGTCGACACGGAAGTGCTGCCCGGCGGCCCTGCGGCCTACTTCGGCACCTTGCCGAGCAAGGCCATGGTGAGGGCCGTGCGCGAGGCCGGCATTGGGGCCAGCGTGTCGCAAACCGCCGGCACTTTCGTGTGCAACCAGGTGTTCTATCTGTTGCAGCACGCGCTCGCCGGGTCAGGGGTACGCAGCGGTTTCATCCATGTGCCGTGGCTGCCCGAGCAGGTGGCGGGCCGAATACCCGAGCCGGCCTCGATGGCATTGCCGATGCAGGTCGAGGGCTTGCGGATTGCGTTGCTGACGGCCTGGAATACCTTGGTGGATATCAGTGAAGCGGGTGGGCAAGTCAGCTGAGGTTTTCGGCTTCGCGTCCCGGGAAAAACAACGCGAAGCAGGTCACACCGTTCTCGCTGCTCACGCTGTATCGGCCGTTATGCAACTGCATGATGGTCGCGACAATCGACAGCCCCAATCCATTGGAATGCGCCGAACGCTCCCGTGATTCATCCACGCGATAAAACCGCTCGAACAACCTGGGCAAGTGCTCCGCCGGGATGGTCGCGCCGTGGTTGGTCACTGTCAGGTTGATGCCTTCGGCGCAGGGTGTGGCCTGGATCAGCAGTTCAGAGGCGGGCGCACCATATTTGATGGCGTTGGCGCACAGGTTGGCCAGGGCACGGCGCAGCAGCATCGGCTCGGCCCAGATCACACCGGCGCCCTGGGCGAGGATGCTGATATCGACATCGCCCGCCAGGCCTTCGAAGTAGTCGGCCATGCGTTCCACTTCATCGGCCGCGTCCAGTTCCTGGCGCTGGCGCAGTGCACTGGCCGGGTCGGTGCGGGCCAGGAACAGCATGTTGTCGAGCATGCGCGCTAGGCGTTCGAGTTCTTCGACGTTGGAGGCCAGCAATTGCTGGTAGGCCTCGATGCTACGGTGTTGCTGCAGCGCCACCTGGGTTTCCCCGAGCAAGTTATTGATCGGCGTGCGCAGTTCGTGGGCCATGTCGGTGGAGACCTGGCCCAGTTGCACAAAACCCTTGGCCAGGCGTTCGAGCATGGTGTTGAACGAATCAATCATCGGCAGCAGTTCTTTGGGGGCGCCGTGGCTGTCGAGGCGCGCGGCGAGGTTGCCGACGCCGATGCCCTGGGCATGCACGGCCAGGCGCCGCAATGGCAGCAGGCCGCGATGCACCATCAGGTAACCGACCACCGCCAGTACCAATGCCGCGATGCTGGCGAGGATATAGACACTCAGCCGGTAGCTGGCGAGCACTGCGGTTCGCTCGGTCATCAAGCGCCCGGTAGTGACTTGCAGGCTGCCCAGGTCGCCTGAATCGATGGTGGCGGCGAGGGTGGAGAAGGGGACGCCATTGACGCCGGGTAAATGCTGCACGTCGGCGAATTCCAGGGCGTGGTCCCGGGGCACCGGTGCAACGTCGGGCATGTCGATGTTGCCGGGGTTCACTTCCAGCAGCGGTTTCTGCCCGGGTGCGGCGATGCTCAGCACCGATTCGCGGTTGCCCAGCATGTTCTGGAACAGTTCGGGCTTGGTCTTGATCAGGTCCAGGGTGTTGCTGTCGTTCAGCAGGTTGCGCAGTTGGTCGACGCGGTAGATCAGCGCAGCGTCGTCACGGTGGATCAGTTCGCGCTCAAGGTCGCGGTACAGCGCCACGCCGAGGGTCGCCAGCAGGGCGAACGCCAGCAGGGCGAAGATCAGCGCCAGGCGCAGCGTCAGGGAGTAATGCCGGGGCTTGCTCATGGTTGCGTATCGAAGCGATAGCCGATGCCGCGCACGCTATGGATCAGCTTGAGCTGGAACGGGTCGTCGATTTTCAGGCGCAGGCGGCGCACGGCCACGTCGACCACATTGGTGTCGCTGTCGAAATTCATGTCCCACACCCTTGAGGCAATCAGCGAGCGCGAGAGTACCTGGTCCTGATGGGTGGCGAACAAGTGCAACAAGGCGAACTCCTTGTTGGTCAGGGTGATGCGCACGCCGCCACGGCTGACGCGGCGCTTGAGCACGTCGATCTGCAGGTCGGCGATCTGCAAGTGTTCTTCTTCACGGCTTGGCCCGCGCCGGGTCAGGGTGCGCAGGCGCGCCACCAGTTCGGCGAAGGAAAACGGCTTGATCAGGTAATCGTCGGCGCCCAGTTCCAGGCCCTTGATGCGGTCGGCAATATCGTCCCGGGCGGTCAGGAACAGCACCGGCGTGTCGGCTTCCTTGCGCAGGCGACGCAGCACTTCCCAGCCGTCCATCTTCGGCATCATCACGTCCAGCACGATCACGTCGAACGGGGTTTCCAGGGCCTGGTGCAAACCGTCCACGCCATCGCGGGCAAGGCTCACGGAGTAACCCAGTTCCTGCAGGCCGTTAAGCAGGTAGTTGCCCGCCTTGGGCTCGTCTTCGACTACGAGGATATTCATGGGATTCGCCCTGGTGATGTGCAGTTCTTGCGTGGCGCAAGTGTAGCCCGATCAATTGTCATTGGGGCAGCCGATGCCCTGTACTTGATAGTCCAGCACGTGTTCGCGGCCCTGGCTGTCGAGGTAGTCGAGGCGCGCAGGGACAATGCCGCACTGGCCGTAGGTATCGGTGCTCGACAGTACTTTGGCCACGTCCATGTGCATGAAGAAGCCGGGGGTGTCATGGATCACCGAGGTGGTGGCGGTGGTATCGGCAAAGGCCGAGCCGGTGGCGAGGAGGGCAGCAAAGCCGAGGATAAACAGTTTCATGGCGGTATCTCTCTTTAAGGGTTGGCTGCCGGTATCCGGCAGTGAGTTCACAGTAACCAGGCGACACAAACAGCCAGCCAACAGGATGATGACAAGATCGTAATGAAGGGCTTAAGGCTGGCGGCCGGACGCTTCGAGGATCAGGTCGGTGATTTCCTTGGCGTGGGAAACCAGGGACAAGTGGCTCGATGGCAGCTCGATGGTGGTGGCGTTCATGCGCTTGGCGAGAAAGCGTTCCAGGTCCGGGTTGATGGTCTGGTCATTGCTGGACACCGCATACCAGGACGGCTTGGTGTGCCACGCGGCGTTGACGGTGCGACCGCTGAACAGGGTCTTGGCGATCGGTTGTTGCACGGCGTACAGCTCCATGGCCTTGGCGTGGGGTACGTCGGCGGCAAAGTACTTGAGGAAGGCGTCCTGATTCAGGGTCAGGTAACCGTCGTGCTCCACCACACCGGCCCGCACGGGTGTGCTTGGGTACTTGGCGGACAGGGCGACGAAGTCTTCGTTGGCGTCCGGAGCGCGGGCGGCGACGTATACCAGGGAGCTGACCTTGGGGTTGGCCCCGGCGTCGCTGACCACGGTGCCGGCGTAGGAATGGCCGACCAACACGGTAGGACCGTCCTGTTGATCGAGTACGCGATTGGTGGCAGCGACGTCATCCGCCACCGAGGTCAGCGGGTTTTGCACGGCGGTTACATGCAAGCCGGCGGCCTGCAGGCGGGTAATCACTTCGGACCAACTGGAACCGTCGGCCCAGGAGCCGTGCACCAGCACTACGTTATTGGCTTTCACCGGTGCAATCGGGCCGGCCACGGCGGTGCCGGTCCCCAGCATCAACAGGCTGGCGGCGATCAGGCAGAGTTTGCTTGCAGGTTTCATGGGCGGGCTCGCTTCATTTTCAGTGGGAAGTTGGGTCACCCGCTGTGGGTGACTGACGACTTCACTGTATGAAGTGAGGGTGCTGGCAACACTGACAGCTTGATGACAAGTTTGTAATGCAATGGGCAGCCGGAAGGCTGCCCTGGTTGGACGGTGACCCATCAGACAGTACGGGCTGCTTGCAGGCGTTCAGCGCCGCCTTCCGCCAGGCCGCGTTCGTGCAGGCGATCTGCGCCGCCCTCGGCGAGCAGGTGGGATGGCTGGTCTTTGACCGCGCCAGCGTGGGTGTCGGCCGACGCCATGGATGACAGCCCGAGGCCCGCGATGACAGTCAGGCCGAGTACCAGGGACGAAGCTTTCGAGAGATTGAACATGATGAGGCTCCTACGCGTGAGTCAGCCGGATTGGCTGGTGGTCGTAGTTAATCGCCGGGGTGTATCTGCCATGTGTGCCCAGCCATGGCGAAATGCGGGTTCGCGTATCCAGGCGGGGTTCCCATACAGTCCGATACAAACCACGGGAAGGTTTACAGCGTTTGGGCCGATCCGTAGATTGCACTAGGCAAGTGGTTCGTCAGCGCCCAAGACCGGGTGACGAAAGCAAGAGGAAGCCGAGCAGTGTCCACCCGCGATTCAGCTGTATTCGCCCACCGTTACCGCGCCTTTCTGTTCGATATGGATGGCACACTCCTGAACTCCATTGCCGCCGCCGAGCGCGTCTGGGCCACCTGGGCTGAACGCCATGGGCTGGATGTCGAGGCTTTTCTGAAGACCATCCATGGTGCCCGGGCCATCGATACCATCACCCGCCAGGCGTTGCCCGGTGTGGACGCGCAGGCTGAGGCGCAGTGGATTACCGAGGCTGAACTTGAGGATGTGGAAGGGGTGGTGGCGATTGCGGGCGCGGTGGAATTCCTCAACGCATTGCCCGGCGATCAATGGGCGCTGGTTACGTCTGCCCCCAAGGCACTGGCTCTGCGCCGTATGCAGGCGGCCGGGATCAACCCGCCGGCGGTGCTGGTCACCGCGGAGGATGTCGCCAGCGGCAAGCCGGATCCGGCCTGTTATGTGCTCGGTGCGCAACGGCTGGGAGTACCGGTACAGGACTGCCTGGTGTTTGAGGATGCCAGCGTCGGGATTCGCGCCGGCGAGGCGGCGGGGGCCGATGTGATGGTGGTGACGTCGACCCACCTTGTGCCCATGGTCACCGCGCATCCGTCGATTGACGGGTATGAGCGTCTAGAGGTTCAGCGGGACGAAGCCGGGCTGTTGCATCTACAGCGCCTGGCGTAAAAAAAGGCCGACCCGGTTACCCGGATCGGCCTTCTTCGTAAAGGGGCGGTTCAGCGTTGGAGCTGTTTCCAGTGAGCGTCTGCAGGCGGTTGCCCTTGAGCCCCTGGCGGGACAAGACCATTTCCTTGAGGATTTCGCTGGCAAGCCTGGCAATCGCCTCCGGCCCTCGATGGTGTGCGCGGACGATGCCGGTCACCGCAAAGTGATCAGCTTCCGGGCCGCTGAGAATCGCGGAAAGCGTGCCATCGGCATGCAGGGTGCAGACGATTTTGTAGCTCGGCAGGCGCGCTGCCAGTGCTGATTCGATTTCGCTTTTACTCAGTGTGTCCATCAGCGCTACAACCTTTCACCGACCGTGCATGCCCAAGCATAGGTTGTGTCGCGCAGCTGTAAATACCGGCGATCTGATAGCAACTGCGGCGACGGTTTCAACCCGCTTGCGGGATACACCGCGCTGGGGCAATGAACTTCAAGATGAAACCCAAAGCCGTCAGGATGAGGCTTTGCGGCGATCACTGTGAGGCGCGCGCCGGCACAGTCTGCGATGGACGGCGACCTGAATGGGCTTGAGGCAGAAGAAAAACAAGTACGCGCTCAGGAACAGCGTCAGGTCCAGCCATGAGTAGGCTTTGTCGGAGGAACCTTCGATTTCGAACTTGAGGCCATACTCCAGCGCCACAAACGCCACGCTGATCAGCGTGACGATCAACCAAGACTTGGATAAATAAGGCTGTTTAACGGGACGCCTCATCAACGTGCTCCTTGGCGCGCTGCAGACTGTAGGGGATTTGTCACGAGATTCGGCCCTGGAAAACTCCACAAGTTCCCTTTGTTTGCAGGCTGTTTCATGCGTTGAACGCAGCCAGCGACTATTACTGAGAAGTGTTCCTGCCATGTGTCATACAAAAGGGAGTACGCCTTATGTTGGTTCAGTGGTTTCTTGCAGCAGTCCATTTACTGGCATTCGCCATGGCATTGTCGGCCGTGCTTGCGCGTGGCAAGGCATTGCGCGGTGTATCTGATAGTGACCCATCCACCCTGCGCCGCGTATTGATCGCGGACAACATCTGGGGAATCAGTGCCCTGGTGTTATTGGTAACCGGTGGCCTGCGGGCCTTCGGCGGCTACGAAAAGGGCAGTGATTATTACCTGCACCAGCCGTTGTTTCACGTGAAGATGACGCTGCTTGTATTAATTTTGTTACTGGAGCTCGCGCCGATGATTCGCTTTATCAAATGGCGCATCGCGTTGGCGCGTGGCACGCGCCTCGATTTGCACCAGGCAGATCTTTTTGCGCGCATCAGCCATATGCAGGCGTTACTGCTGGTGCTGATGATGATTGCAGCGAGCGGCATGGCACGCGGTGTCGGCCTGGGATGACGCTGGCCTGGCGCTGGAACAAGGGAATAGGGCGCGCTGGCCGCGGGAAGCCGCGAGCAGGCTGAAAGAGGTTTTCGCCAGCCGTTACAGTGAACGAAAGGGCTGGCTACTGGAGGCGCTTCAAGGTGTCTGGTTTTTATCCGGAGCCGTCAGGCCCGCCTGGATACGTTGGTAGATCTCCTCGCGATGCACGGCAACGTCCTTTGGAGCATTGATGCCGATTCTTACTTGCTGGCCGCTAACGCCCAGGATGGTGATCGTGATGTCATCACCGATGTTTATGCTTTCACCGACTTTGCGGGTGAGTATCAGCATGGACTTCTCCTTGATTGCTTTGAAGGACACATGTTTCAGACAGGGCAGATGTCGGATGTGTGTAGCTTACTGCGAAGCGCTTCCCTGTGGCTGCCTCTTTTAGGACGCATAGAGGCGGCATTAATTCCCATGCCGCCATCATACAGGTCTGCGATACATCATTCGCATTGTTTAAGCCAACGTTTATGACGGCCAGAATAGACAGTGAATGATAAAGTCGCCTCTTTGATCCTCTAAGGAGCAGGGTAGTGCGTAAAGTAGCGATGGCAATTGCGGTGTTGGCATTGGCCGGTTGCGGTGAAGGTAAAAGTGTCGACGCCCCCAAGGCCAGGCCTGCCGTTGCCGAGGCGCCCGCCCAGGCGCAACCTGCGGTCGGCGCGATCGCCTCTCAAGAATGGGATGTATGGGTGGGGCCGCCGGATCACAAGCTGCAGGCGATGACTGACCTGACCGCGTGGTTGCTGGAACACGGTTTCAGTTTCTATCTGGCGAAGGAAGACGGTAAGGACCAGGTGCTGCTGGGCCCATTCAGCACCAAGGCCGAGGCCGAGGCGAAACAAGCGCAGTTGACCGAGAAACTGGCCACTGCGAAGAAGAATGACACGGTGTCCGAGGTCATCGAACACAAGGTTGCGCAGTAAAGAGTCGACAAGCGGGAGGCCATGGCGCTCCCGCTTTTTTCGTTCAGCCGCAGGCTTTCAAGTTCACCGGGCCGACAAATTCATTGCCGCGCCCCATCACGCACGCCACGGTTTGATTGCGCTGGCGTTCCCAGGGCTGTACCGGGTAGGTCTTGTTCCAGGCTTCATACAGCTGGCGATCCTGTTTCGACAGGCGCAGGCCATACTGCTTACTCATATAGAAATAGGTTCGGGCGATCATGCCGCGAATGGAAGGGCGGGGCATGACCTTCTTGGCCTTGAAGTCCACCTGGGTCAGGCATGATCCATACTGGCCGCTTTGTACCGGCAGCCAGCCAAAACTGAAATTGTTTCGGTCGCCATTCACCTCGCCGATGCTCGGCACCAGGTTGTGCAGGTCGGCTTCGGCCCGCTTGTAGACCGCGTCCTTGCGGGTGCAGTTCTTGCGCCCGCCATCCTGCCAGCACTGGCGCTGATGGCCGATCTGCCAGGCCGGAACAATGTGTTCCCATTCAATACGTGCCGCCCGGTTGGCGTTTTTGCGCGGGATATAGCCGCAGGCTTTCAGGTCTACCCGGTTGCCGTTGTATTTGCAGCCGCAATAGAACTCCGTGGATTGCGGTTCATACAGTTTCCAGGCGATTTTCTTGGCTTCGCTGAACGTCCTGGGGGCTTGGGCGTGAGCGGTGACAGCAAAAAACACGAACAACACACTGATAAAACGGACACTCATTGACTCAATCTTCCTTCGGCACAACCCAGAAAATCTGCACGCCGCCGTCATCGCGATAAGCGAGGGTGACGTTATCGTTTTCTGCTATCTCTTCCAGTAGTCGTGCCCACTCGTCTTCCGGTTCCTCCGGCAAACGAAAAATCAACGCCGCCTTGTTTTTTTGGGCATTGGTGGAGTTGATGATTTTCTGCACACGAACGGCCAGTCGTTGGTAGGCATCAGGAGGTGTTGGTGCTGCGGAAGAGGGCTTTGCCACGGAGTATTCCTTATTGGGCTGTACGTGCATACAGTATTTAACTGTGGGCAATTTCGCAACTGCTTAAAATTCAAGAATTTCCTCTGACAGTGGTTTTGCCGATTTGGTGTAGGAACGCTTTGTTTTTCAAAGGTTTTTTTGCGCGGGGGATAAAGCGGGGAAATCAGACCCGCTCGCGGTACGCCACGAGCGGGATGGCCCAACCGTTACCGGCCGGGCCAGGGAGCGATCAATATTCCCAGAACATCCGTTGCAGTTCCTTGCTGTCCTGGGTCTTGGTCAGGGCGACCATGGCCAGGATGCGGGCTTTCTGCGGGTTCAGGTCATGGGCAACTACCCAGTCGTATTTGTCGTCTGGTTGTTCGGCGTTACGCAGAACGAAACCACCGGCATTCACGTGGGAAGAGCGAATGATCTGTACGCCTTGCTTGCGCAGTTCCTGCAGGGCAGGCACCACCTTGGACGACACCGAACCATTGCCGGTACCGGCATGGATGATGGCTTTCGCGCCGGCCTGGGCCAGGGCCTTGTAGGCGGTGTCGCTTACGTTGCCATAGGAATAGGCGATTTCGACGTCCGGCAGGCTTTTGATGGTCTTGATGTCGAATTCCGAGTTCATGGTGTGACGCTTGGCTGGCAGGCGGAACCAGTAGGATTTGCCTTCTACCACCATGCCAAGCGGGCCCCATGGGCTCTTGAACGCTTCAGTCTTGATGTTGATCATCTTGCTGACGTCGCGACCCGACTGGATCTCGTCGTTCATGGTCACCAGTACGCCTTTGCCGCGGGCGTCCTTGCTGCCGGCGACGGCAACGGCGTTGTACAGGTTGAGCATGCCATCAGCCGACATGGCGGTGCCTGGGCGCATCGAGCCGACCACGACGATTGGCTTGTCGGTCTTTTCCACCAGGTTGAGGAAGTAGGCAGTCTCTTCCAGGGTGTCGGTACCGTGGGTGATCACGATGCCGTCGACGTCCTTGCTGTCGGCCAGTTCGGCGACACGACGACCCAGTTGCAGGAGGTTTTCGTTAGTGATGCTTTCGGAGGCAATTTGCAATACTTGTTCGCCGCGGACATTGGCGATCTGGCTAAGCTCAGGAACACCGGCGATCAATTGTTCGATGCCGACCTTGGCGGCCTGGTAGGTCGCACTGTTGGCCGCGCTGGCGCCGGCGCCGGCGATGGTGCCGCCGGTGGCAAGGATCACCACGTTGGACAGTTTTTGCTGGGTTTCAGCTTCTTTTGCCTGAGCGGCAACGGGGAACAACAGCAGGAGGGCTAACGCGCCCGGTACGAAAGTTTTCAACGCAGATTTCATTATTCTTCTCTCTAGTTTTGATGAGTGCTGATGCAGGTTCATCTAGAAACACCCGGGCGGTTCTGAACGCCACGAGGTGCTGAGTAAGAGCAGGATTTGTACCAGCGGGATTTTGTTGGGCAATAGAATTTAACCTATTGATTTATATCTATATTTGTTTGATTTGTAAGTAAATGGCTTGGTCTTCTGTCCGGCTTTCCGAACAAAGCGGTGCGCAGGTGTTCGGTTGTCCGAAAAGGATGACGGAAAAGTTTGGGTTTAAACGCAGGAGGCACGCCCCGACCTGTCGTTTCAGAGAACGATCCAGCAACGCGGATGTTTAAAGGGGGTACCGGATGGCTTCGAGGGCAGGGCGTAAAGCGGATTCATCAAAAGGCTGTTTTCTCCCGTTGACAAATCTCGACAAGCTTCTCATAGTTTGACCTAACGCAAACGTTTGCGAGATGTTTCACGGGGTGCTCCTCGAGTGTCGTGAAAGCTCGTATCAGCCGCCCGGGTGGGTTGGCTGCCGAAGCGTTCTTCGGTGCAAGCGTTGCTCACAATAATCATAAGATCGGAGTGAACCCATGAAGCTGCCATTTGCTGGACGTCTTCTTGCTGTCGCTGTGCTTGCTGCCGCATCCGCTGCCCTGCCTCTTTCCTCTGCATTTGCTGCCGAGACCGCCGCCAAACCCAAGGTCGGCCTGGTCATGAAATCCCTCGCCAACGAATTCTTCGTCACCATGCAGGACGGTGCCAAGGAATACCAGAAAGCCCACGCCGCCGACTTCGACATGATCACCAACGGGATCAAGAACGAAACCGATACCAGTGCGCAGATCGATATCGTCAATCAGATGATCCTGTCCAAGGTTGACGCGATCGTCATTGCTCCCGCCGACTCGAAAGCCCTGGTCACCGTGCTGAAAAAGGCCTCCGACAAAGGCATCAAGGTCGTCAACATCGACAACCGTCTGGATGTGGATGTACTGAAAAGCAAAAACCTTGATATCCCGTTCGTAGGTCCAGACAACCGCAAGGGCGCGCGCCTGGTCGGTGAAGAACTGGCCAAGCACCTCACCAAGGGTGACCAGGTTGGCATCATCGAAGGTGTGTCCACCACCACCAACGCCCAGCAGCGTACCGCTGGCTTCAAGGACGCGATGGATGCCGCCGGCATGAAGATCGTCTCCACCCAATCCGGTGAGTGGGAAATCGACAAGGGCAACGCGATTGCCGCTGCCATGCTCCAGGCAAACCCGAACATCAAGGCACTGCTGGCCGGTAACGACAACATGGCACTGGGCGCAGTATCCGCCGTACGTGGCGCCGGCAAGGCTGGCAAGGTGCTGGTCGTAGGCTACGACAACATCGAGGCCATCAAGCCGATGCTGCAGGACGGCCGTGTCCTGGCCACCGCCGACCAGGCTGCTGCCCAGCAAGCCGTTTTCGGTATCCAGAACGCTCTGAAGCTGGTCAAGGGTGAAAAAGTCGATGCCGTGGATGGCATGATCGAAACCCCGGTCGAACTCATCCTCAAGAAGTAATTCCCCGGCAGCACAAAACAGCGTCCGCTCACCCGAGCGGACGCCTGGAGACGTTCCTATGTCATCTTCCGCACCGAACGCTGTCCTCTCGGTCAGCGGTATCGGCAAGACCTATGCCCAACCGGTTCTGTCCGACATCACCCTGACGCTCAATCGTGGGGAAGTGTTGGCGCTTACCGGTGAGAATGGCGCGGGGAAAAGCACCCTGTCGAAAATCATCGGCGGGCTGGTCACCCCGACCGACGGCCAGATGCAGTTCAATGGCCAGGCCTACACGCCAGGCAGCCGGACCCAGGCTGAAGAGCAGGGCATCCGCATGGTCATGCAGGAGCTTAACCTGCTGCCAACCCTGACGGTCGCTGAAAACCTGTTCCTCGATAACCTGCCCAGCCACGGTGGCTGGATCAGCCGCAAGCAACTGCGCAAGGCCGCCATTGAAGCCATGGCCCAGGTCGGCCTGGACGCTATCGACCCGGACACCCTGGTCGGCAGCCTCGGCATCGGCCACCAACAGATGGTCGAGATCGCCCGCAACCTGATTGGCGATTGCCACGTACTGATCCTCGACGAACCCACGGCGATGCTGACCGCCCGTGAAGTCGAGATGCTGTTCGAACAAATCACCCGCCTGCAGGCCCGGGGCGTGGCGATTATCTATATTTCCCACCGGCTCGAAGAACTGGCCCGGGTTGCCCAGCGCATTGCGGTGCTGCGCGACGGCAAGCTGGTGTGTGTCGAGCCGATGGCCAACTACAACAGTGAGCAACTGGTCACGCTGATGGTGGGCCGCGAACTGGGCGAGAAAATCGACCTGGGCCCGCGCACCATCGGCGCGCCGCTGTTGACGGTAAAAGGCCTGACCCGCTCGGACAAGGTCCGCGACGTGTCGTTTGAAGTGCGTGCCGGCGAAATCTACGGCATCTCCGGCCTGATCGGTGCGGGCCGTACGGAGTTGCTGCGCCTGATCTTCGGCGCCGACCTGGCCGACAGCGGCACCGTGGCCCTGGGCACACCTGCGCAAGTCGTCAGCATTCGCTCGCCCGTCGACGCGGTTGGCCATGGCATCGCCCTGATCACCGAAGACCGCAAGGGCGAAGGCCTGCTGCTGACCCAATCCATCGGCGCCAACATTGCCTTGGGCAACATGCCGAAGGTGTCCAGCGGTGGCCTGGTGAACAGTCGTGACGAAACGGCCTTGGCCAAGCGGCAGGTCGACGCCATGCGTATCCGCAGTTCCAGTCCGGCGCAGCTGGTGTCCGAGCTGTCGGGTGGCAACCAGCAGAAGGTGGTGATTGGCCGCTGGCTGGAGCGCGATTGCGCGGTGATGCTGTTCGATGAACCGACCCGAGGCATCGACGTCGGCGCCAAATTCGATATCTATGCGTTGCTCGGCGACCTGACCCGCCAGGGCAAGGCGCTGGTGGTGGTGTCCAGCGACCTGCGTGAGTTGATGCTGATCTGCGACCGCATCGGCGTACTTTCCGCCGGGCGCCTGATCGAGACCTTCGAGCGCGACAGCTGGACCCAGGACGAATTGCTTGCCGCTGCTTTTGCCGGCTATCAGAAACGTGATGCGCTGCTCAACGACGCAGCGCCTAGGAATACCCCATGAAAACCACTTCCTCCCCCGCAAAACGTGGCGGCAACTTCTATGGCCTGGGCACCTACCTGGGCCTGGCCGGCGCCTTGCTGGCGATGATTGCGCTGTTCTCGTTCCTGAGCGACCACTTCCTCTCGTACGACACCTTCAGCACCCTGGCCAACCAGATTCCCGACCTGATGGTGTTGGCGGTCGGCATGACCTTCGTGCTGATCATCGGCGGCATCGACCTGTCGGTAGGCTCCGTGCTGGCCCTGGCCGCATCGGCCGTCAGTGTGGCGATTCTCGGCTGGGGCTGGAGTGTGTTGCCGGCAGCCGTGCTGGGCATGGGCTGCGCCGCGTTGGCCGGGACCATTACCGGTTCGATCACAGTGGCCTGGCGGATCCCGTCATTCATCGTGTCCCTCGGCGTGCTGGAAATGGCTCGCGGCGTGGCGTACCAGATGACCGGCTCGCGTACCGCATACATCGGTGATTCGTTTGCCTGGCTGTCCAACCCGGTGGCCTTCGGCATTTCACCTTCGTTCATCATCGCGTTGCTGGTGATCATCGCCGCGCAGCTGGTGCTGACCCGTACCGTGTTCGGTCGCTACCTGATCGGCATTGGCACCAACGAAGAGGCCGTGCGCCTGGCGGGTATCAATCCCAAGCCCTACAAGATCCTGGTGTTCAGCCTGATGGGCCTGCTGGCGGGTGTGGCGGCGCTGTTCCAGATTTCGCGCCTGGAAGCGGCCGATCCCAACGCCGGTTCCGGCCTGGAGCTGCAAGTGATCGCTGCGGTAGTGATCGGTGGCACCAGCCTGATGGGCGGGCGTGGCTCGGTCATCAGTACCTTCTTCGGCGTGCTGATCATCTCGGTACTGGCGGCAGGGCTGGCGCAGATTGGCGCCACCGAGCCGACCAAACGTATCATCACCGGTGCCGTGATCGTGATCGCGGTGGTGCTCGATACTTACCGCAGCCAGCGCGCCAGTCGGCGAGCCTGAGCCATGGCAACGATCAAGGATGTGGCCGCGCTGGCGGGGATTTCCTACACCACCGTGTCTCATGTGGTGAACAAGACGCGCCCGGTCAGCGAGCCGGTACGGATCAAGGTCGAGGCGGCCATCAAGCAGCTCGACTATGTACCCAGTGCGGTCGCGCGCTCGCTGAAGGCCAAGACCACAGCCACCATCGGCCTGTTGGTGCCCAACAGCCTCAACCCGTATTTTGCGGAACTGGCCCGGGGCATCGAGGATTACTGCGAGCGTAACGGCTATTGCGTGATCCTCTGCAACTCCGACGATAATGCCGAAAAGCAGCGCAGCTACCTGAGGGTGCTGCTGGAAAAACGCATCGACGGCTTGATCGTGACCTCGGTGGGCGGCGACGACAGCGGCCTGGCGACAGGCCTCAAGGCGGTACGCACGCCGATGGTCATCGTCGACCGTGCATTGGACGGGATCGATGTCGACCTGGTGCGCATCGACCATGAACAGGGCGCTTACCTGGCGACCCGGCACTTGCTCGATCTGGGTCATCGCGACATTGCCTGCATTGGTGGCCCGAGTCATACCCGCGTGGCGCAAATGCGGATGGCGGGCTACTACCGTGCCCTGGCCGAGGCGGGGCTCGAAGTGCCGGCCGGCCGTGTGCTGGAAAGTGATTTCACCAGTACCGGTGGTTACGCGGCCGCGGCGCAATTGCTGGCGGATAATCCCCCCAGCGCGATTTTTGCCGGCAACGACATGATTGGCTTCGGCGTCTTGCGTGCCGCTGCCGAACGTAACATCCGGGTGCCCGGTGAGCTGTCGGTGATCGGGTTTGATGATATCCAGATGAGCCAGTACGTGTACCCGGCGCTGACCACCGTGGGCCAGTCGATCCTGCAGCTGGGAGAGATGGCGGCCGAGCTTTTACTGCGACGAATTGCGACACCCCAATTGCCGATCGATCAACGCATCGTGACGCCGAGTATTGTCCTGCGCGAGTCGACGGCGCCGTTGGCCGGTGTGTTTGCCCAATACCGCTGAACCGAATTGATGAGTATTGATGTATGCCAGCAAAAGTAGTGGTAATAGGCAGCCTGAACATGGACCTGGTCACCCGGGCCAGCCGGCTGCCCCGCGCCGGTGAAACTCTGATCGGCCAATCGTTTTCCACCGTTCCCGGCGGCAAGGGCGCGAACCAGGCGGTCGCTTCGGCGCGCCTCGGGGCTGAGGTCGCCATGGTCGGCTGCGTGGGTACCGATGCCTATGGCGCGCAATTGCGCGACGCGTTGCTGGTGGAGGGCATTGATTGCCAGGCCGTCAGCACCGTCGACGGTTCCAGCGGCGTGGCGCTGATCGTGGTGGATGACAGCAGCCAGAATGCGATCGTTATTGTCGCCGGTAGCAATGGCGAGCTGACCCCAGCCAAATTACAGGCATTTGACAGTGTGCTGCAGGCTGCCGACGTGATTGTCTGCCAGCTGGAAACGCCGATGGAGACTGTCGGCCATGCCCTCAAGCGCGGTCGCGAGCTGGGCAAGACGGTGATCCTGAACCCGGCGCCGGCCAGTGGTCCGCTGCCCGAGGATTGGTACGCCGCCATCGACTACCTGATTCCCAATGAAAGCGAAGCCTCGGCCTTGAGCGGCGTGGTGGTCGACTCGCTGGACAGCGCCAAGGCCGCCGCCACACGCCTGATCAAGGCCGGTGCTGGCAAAGTGATCATTACCCTCGGCTCCGAAGGCGCGTTGTTTGCCGATGGCCAAGGCTTCGAGCACCTGGTCGCGCCCAAGGTCAAGGCGGTCGATACCACGGCTGCCGGTGACACCTTCGTCGGCGGTTTCGCAGCCGCGCTGGCCAACGGCAGGAGCGAGGCCGAGGCCATTCGTTTCGGCCAGGTAGCCGCCGCGCTGTCCGTGACCCGCGCGGGTGCGCAACCCTCTATTCCCACATTGCATGACGTCCAAGGTTTTGTGCCCTCATGAAAAAGACTCCCTTGCTCAATATCGCGCTGTCACGGGTGATCGCATCCCTTGGCCATGGTGACATTCTGGTGATCGGTGATGCCGGCTTGCCGGTGCCGCCGGGTGTCGAGCTGATCGACCTGGCGCTGACCAAAGGCATTCCGGATTTCGTCAGTACCTTGCGCATCGTCCTCAGCGAGATGCAGGTGGAAAGCCACGTGCTCGCTGAAGAAATCCTGCTCAAGCAACCGCCGGCCCTGGCGGATCTCAATACCCTGACCGAACAGGCCGCCCTCGGCGAACGCCGCCTGGTCAGCCATGAAGAGTTCAAGCAGCTCAGCCGCAAGGCGAGGGCGGTGGTGCGCACCGGCGAGTGCCAGCCCTACTGCAATATCGCGCTGGTTTCCGGCGTAACGTTCTAGAATTCCCCAACGACAAGGAGTGCGTCATGCAACGTGGTACCCAAACCCTGCGACACCTGTTCCGGAGTGTGCTGCTTTTGTCCGTTCTAACTGCTGCAAGCGCCCACGCGGCGGAAAAAATCGACCTGATCATCGACACCGATCCCGGTGCCGACGACGTGGTTGCCTTGCTGTTCGCCATGGCTTCGCCCGATGAACTGCAGATCCGCGCGCTGACCACCGTTGCCGGTAACGTGCGCCTCGACAAGACCTCCCGCAACGCACGCCTGGCCCGCGAATGGGCAGGGCGCGAGGACATCCCGGTATATGCCGGTGCACCGAAACCGATGCTGCGCACGCCGATCTACGCTGAAAACATCCATGGCAAGGAAGGTATCTCCGGCGTCACCGTGCATGAGCCGAAAAAAGGCCTGGCCGAAGGCAATGCCGTTGATTACCTGATCAAGACCCTCAGCACCGCCAAGCCCCACAGCATCACCATCGCCATGCTCGGTCCGCAGACCAACCTGGCGCTGGCATTGACCCAGGCGCCGGAGATCACTCAAGGCATCAAGGAAGTGGTGGTGATGGGCGGCGCGCACTTCAACGGCGGCAATATCACGCCGGTGGCCGAGTTCAACCTGTTCGCCGACCCGATCGCGGCCGAGATCGTGCTCAAGAGCGGCGTCAAGCTGACCTACCTGCCGTTGGACGTGACCCACAAGGTCCTGACCAGCGACGCACGCCTGAAGCAAATCGCTGCGCTGAACAACAACGCGAGCAAGGTGGTGGGCGATATTCTCAATGAATACGTCAAAGGCGACATGGAGCACTACGGCATCCCGGGTGGCCCGGTGCATGACGCTACCGTCATTGCCTACCTGCTCAAGCCTGCGCTGTTCAGCGGCCGTGAAGTCAATGTGGTGGTGGATAGCCGTGAAGGCCCGACCTTCGGCCAGACCATCGTCGACTGGTACGACGGCCTGAAACAACCGAAGAACGCGTTCTGGGTTGAAAACGGCGATGCCCAAGGCTTCTTCGATCTGCTGACCGAACGCCTTGGTCGCCTGAAGTAAACAGCCTGCCGGTCGACGTTCGTCGGCCGGGTCTTATTCGCGCTCGGGGTCTGGCGCCCCCATGTGATCGGCCGGGTATTTCTCGAATACCTGGCCGATGAATGCCTGCGCGGCCTGTGTGCCCAGTTCCTTGACCAGCAGGTCGATACCGATGATTGCCAACTCCTCCGGGCTGCCCGGGCTGTAGGAGCTTTGCCCGTGGGGCCACTTGGCTTTGATGTCGGCGTGGATCGTGACGATGGTCATGGGTGTCTCGCGAGGCTGAAAGGCGGTTAGTGCGTTCTGCGTGTGGAGTTAACCATTTTGCGCCGTGTTTGGCACTGCTACTTAGGCATGAGGGGAGGGCTGTGCGACACTGTCCGCCTGTTTAATTGCCAGGGCAAACCGCGTGCAGATCGACTTGAACAACCCCGAAAACCTGACGCTGGACGCTGTGCGGCAGCTGCTTGCGTCCGCCAGTGACAACGTTCACACCCAATTGCGCGTTACCAAGGCCGGCATTGCCTACATTTCTTCGGGCGTGGTGGGTGGCGTCGATATCGACGGCCTTCTGTTCCGCCTGGAGACCTGGGCGGCGGGTTCGGGTTATGTCGGCAACGTCGCAGCCAGCGACGAGGTGTGGGTGATGCAGATTTTCAACGCGCTCAAGCAGAATTGGCCAACGCCGCCGTTTGATTACATCGACATCTATTGAGTGCGTTCATATCTGGTGACGATTGATTCGCCAGCGCCCGGTGTCGACTCAGGCAGACTGGCCCACAGCCAATTGTGACAATTCTGAAACCAATCGGCCAAACCACGGTCGCACGATCTCTGTCCATTTTTTCTCAAAGGAGGCTTCATGCCTTGGAAGCTCGCATCATTCGGTACTTTGTTGGCTGCGCTCGCCTTGTCGGGTTGCAGCACCCCGGGTACCTCTGAGCCAGCCAAAGACACTGCCGTGACCGATGCTGGTCATAGCCGCTGTGAGGCGAAGGCTGCCGAGTTCGCAATCGGCCAGAAAGCTTCGCCACAATTGCTGGAACAGGCCCGTAGCCGCGCCGGAGCGCAGAACGCACGCATTCTCAAGCCAGATGACATGGTCACGCTGGAATACCGCTCCGATCGCCTGAACCTCAATACCGATGACAACCTTGTGATCAATCGGGTCAATTGCGGCTGATTGCTCCAGCGCTTTTCTCCAGGCCATAAAAAACCCCGTCACATGGACGGGGTTTTTTTAGTTCGGCGCAGATTTACTCTGGGCGAACCTGTGCAGCTTGCATACCCTTTTGGCCTTTCTCAGCCACGAAGGAAACGGTTTGGCCTTCTTTCAGGCTTTTGAAACCGTCGCTTTCGATAGCTTTGAAGTGTACGAACAGGTCGTCACCGCCACCTTGAGGAGTGATGAAGCCGAAGCCTTTTTCATCGTTGAACCATTTAACGGTGCCGGTTTGGCGATTAGACATGGTGTATCTCCAAGAAACATATATTTTCAGTAGTGCTGTGCTGCTCAGGCCAACTGGGCACACCGAGCTATCATAGTCGAAATGTTCGGCTTGGGAGCCCCCCCAAGGCATTGTTTGCTAATCAATCGCGTTGTGTTTCATGCCTTGGTTGGCTGAAAGCCCCGATCTACGGGGCTTTCAGGCGAAATATCAGCTGTTAAAAAAAGCCGTAAAAGCTGCGTAATTTGTGAGAAATGGCAGTTTTCATGGCGATTTCTGGTCCTTCAGCCGGTCTGGCAGGGTGTAAAAATTACTTTTTCTTCACGACTTTGCAGGACGAAATAGCCGTCACAGCTTTGGTCTTGAGCGCAGGATCTGCGTTCTGGTTGGTCATGAGTTCCTTGATTTCGGCACTGCTCAATTCGGCATTGATTTTGTCCGCGCCACATTCACAGTGGTCTTTGGCGGTTTTGGCATCAACACTTTGCTGGGCGGCTGCGCTGCAATCCTTGATGAAGCTGTCCCGCGCACCGGCAGGCCAGTTCGACGGGGCTGCGGCGTGCGCACCCAGGGACATGAGGGTCAGGGATGCAGCAAGGGCGAAAGTCGAGGTAAAACGCATAATCAAATGCTCCTGGAGTCGTGGACGAACGGCGATTCTCGGTGTGTTTGAGGGCTGCCGTACAGTTCAAGTTCACTTTTGCCCTTAAAAGCCGGGAATTTTCGTTTCGTGAAGCGGCTTCGGCGCCATGACCGTTCATCTGTGCTAGCATCTTCCGCTTGGCTATTTTCCGGCGCGCCCTATGCCGCCTTGCCAAGGTCTTTTTTGTTTAACTCCAGTCACTCTGGTTCGATTATCGGTTGGCCGAAAGGCTCCTGCCGCTGTAAGGCAGGCGTTCATCACTGAACGGCCTGGTATTGGATCTTGTACTGGCTCATCCCAACCCACGTGACCTTTGGTAGGGGTCACCACTAGGAGAGGAGGCGCCATGCCAACTATTACTCTTCCCGACGGCAGTCAACGTTCATTCGATCATTCGGTTTCCGTAGCCGAGGTCGCCGCATCCATTGGTGCCGGCCTGGCCAAGGCCACCGTGGCCGGCAAGGTCGACGGTAAGCTGGTTGACGCCAGCGACCTGATCACCGGCGATGCCAGCCTGCAAATCATCACGCCCAAGGATCAAGAGGGGCTGGAGATCATTCGCCACTCTTGCGCGCACCTGATTGGCCATGCGGTCAAGCAGCTGTACCCAACCGCGAAGATGGTCATCGGCCCGGTCATCGACGAAGGCTTCTATTACGACATCGCCTACGAGCGTCCTTTCACCCCGGACGACCTGGCGGCTATCGAACAGCGCATGCACGCGCTGATCGAAAAAGATTACGACGTCATCAAGAAAGTCACTCCGCGTGCCGAAGTGATCGACGTGTTCACCGCCCGCGGCGAAGACTACAAGCTGCGCCTGGTGGAAGACATGCCGGACGAGCAGGCCATGGGCCTGTATTACCACGAAGAATATGTCGACATGTGCCGTGGTCCGCACGTGCCGAACACGCGCTTCCTCAAGTCGTTCAAGCTGACCAAGCTGTCCGGTGCCTACTGGCGCGGTGACGCGAAGAACGAACAACTGCAGCGGATCTACGGCACTGCCTGGGCTGACAAGAAGCAGCTGGCGGCCTACATCCAGCGCATCGAAGAAGCCGAAAAACGCGACCATCGCAAGATCGGCAAGCGCCTGAACCTGTTCCACCTCCAGGAAGAAGCGCCGGGCATGGTGTTCTGGCACCCGAACGGCTGGACCCTGTACCAGGTGCTCGAGCAGTACATGCGCAAGGTTCAGCGCGACAACGGCTACCTGGAGATCAAGACGCCGCAAGTCGTTGACCGCAGCCTGTGGGAGAAATCCGGGCACTGGGCCAACTACGCCGACAATATGTTCACCACCCAGTCGGAAAACCGCGACTACGCCATCAAGCCGATGAACTGCCCGTGCCACGTACAGGTGTTCAACCAGGGCCTGAAGAGCTACCGCGAGTTGCCGATGCGCCTGGCCGAGTTCGGTGCCTGCCACCGTAACGAGCCATCGGGTGCACTGCACGGCATCATGCGCGTGCGCGGCTTCACTCAGGATGACGCCCACATCTTCTGCACCGAAGAGCAGATGCAGGCCGAATCCGCTGCATTCATCAAGCTGACCATGGACGTGTACCGCGATTTCGGTTTCACCGAAGTCGAGATGAAGCTGTCCACTCGTCCGGAAAAACGCGTCGGTTCCGACGAACTGTGGGATCGCGCCGAAGCTGCACTGGCCGCAGCGCTGGACAGTGCGGGGCTTGCATACGACTTGCAGCCGGGCGAGGGCGCGTTCTACGGTCCGAAGATCGAGTTCTCGCTGAAAGATTGCCTTGGTCGCGTCTGGCAGTGTGGTACCCTGCAGCTCGATTTTAACCTGCCGATCCGTCTGGGAGCCGAATACGTCTCCGAAGACAACAGCCGTAAACACCCGGTTATGCTGCACCGGGCGATCCTCGGCTCGTTCGAACGGTTCGTCGGGATCCTGATCGAGCACTACGAGGGTGCATTCCCTGCGTGGCTGGCTCCGACCCAGGCAGTGATCATGAATATCACTGATAAACAGGCAGATTTTGCCGCTGAAGTTGAAAAAACTCTCAATGAAAGCGGATTTCGTGCCAAGTCCGACTTGAGAAATGAAAAGATCGGCTTTAAAATCCGCGAGCATACTTTGCTCAAGGTTCCCTATCTTTTGGTTATCGGAGATCGGGAAGTCGAGATGCAGACTGTCGCTGTGCGTACTCGTGAAGGTGCTGACCTGGGCTCGATGCCCGTCGCCCAGTTCGCTGAGTTCCTCGCGCAAGCGGTTTCCCGGCGTGGTCGCCCAGATTCGGAGTAATTATTATTAAGCGTGAAATGAGACAAGATAAACGAGCTGCACCGAAAGCCCCGATCAACGAGAATATCTCGGCACGCGAGGTTCGGTTAATTGGCGCTGACGGCGAGCAGATTGGCATCGTCTCGATTGATGAAGCGCTTCGTATTGCTGAAGAGTCCAAATTGGACCTGGTGGAAATCTCCGCCGACGCAATCCCACCCGTTTGCCGGGTGATGGACTACGGCAAGTCGATCTTCGAGAAGAAGAAGCAGATTGCCGCGGCGAAGAAGAACCAGAAGCAGATTCAAGTAAAAGAAATCAAGTTTCGTCCAGGGACGGAGGAAGGGGATTACCAGGTAAAACTGCGCAACCTGGTACGTTTCCTGAGTGATGGGGACAGGGCCAAGGTATCCTTGCGATTCCGCGGCCGTGAGATGGCCCACCAGGAGCTGGGGATGGAACTCCTCAAGCGGGTTGAAGCTGACCTGCTCGAGTACGGTTCGGTCGAACAGCATCCTAAGATGGAAGGACGCCAGCTTATTATGGTCATCGCCCCGAAAAAGAAGAAGTAATCAATAGGGCACGGCAGGCCTTCTGATTATGTTTATCAACTGAATGCGGAGTACCGAACATGCCAAAGATGAAAACTAAAAGTGGTGCTGCTAAGCGGTTTCTGAAAACTGCTAACGGTATCAAGCACAAGCACGCTTTCAAGAGCCACATCCTGACTAAAATGTCGACCAAGCGTAAGCGTCAACTGCGCGGTAGCAGCTTGCTGCATCCGTCTGACGTGGCAAAAGTCGAGCGCATGCTGCGCCTTCGTTAATTTTAGTCAAGAATAGAGGAAGTAACTCATGGCTCGTGTAAAGCGTGGCGTCATGGCGCGTAAGCGCCACAAGAAAATTCTGAAACTTGCTAAAGGCTACTACGGCGCGCGTTCACGCGTATTCCGTGTTGCCAAGCAAGCGGTTATCAAGGCTGGCCAATACGCCTACCGTGACCGTCGTCAGAAAAAACGTCAGTTCCGCGCTCTGTGGATCGCTCGTATCAACGCTGGTGCACGTGTTAACGGTCTGTCCTACAGCCGTTTCATCGCTGGCCTGAAAAAAGCGTCCATCGAGATCGACCGTAAGGTTCTGGCTGATCTGGCAGTGAACGAAAAAGCGGCGTTTGCTGCGATTGTCGAGAAAGCTAAAGCCACCTTGGCTTAAGTACCCCCGACAGTCACCCTGGGTCGCTTCCGCGGCCCACGGTGTTAAACGTCTTAAATAGGGGAAGAGCCTTCAAGCTCTTCCCCTATTTTGTATCTGGAGTCTGTACATGGAAAACCTGGATGCGCTGGTCTCTCAAGCACTAGAGGCTGTGCAAAGCGCAGAAGATATCAATGCCCTGGAGCAAATCCGGGTTCACTACCTTGGCAAAAAGGGTGAATTGACTCAGGTGATGAAGACCCTGGGGAATTTGCCGGCTGAAGAGCGTCCGCAAGTCGGTGCGCTGATCAACGTGGCCAAGGAGCGTGTTACAGAGGTTCTCAATGCGCGCAAGGCGTCGCTCGAGGAGGCTGATCTTGCGGCCAAGCTCGCCGCCGAATCCATTGACGTGACCCTGCCTGGCCGCGGCCAGACCTCGGGCGGCCTGCATCCGATTACCCGGACTCTGGAACGTATCGAGCAGTTCTTCACCCACATCGGCTACGGCATTGCCGAAGGCCCTGAGGTCGAAGACGACTATCACAACTTCGAGGCGCTCAACATCCCAGGCCACCACCCGGCCCGGTCGATGCATGACACCTTCTATTTCAACGCGAACATGCTGCTGCGCACCCATACCTCGCCGGTACAGGTCCGCACCATGGAATCGCAGAAGCCGCCGATCCGCATCGTCTGCCCAGGCCGTGTGTATCGCAGCGACTCCGATATCACCCACTCGCCGATGTTCCACCAAGTCGAAGGCCTGCTGGTTGATCGCGACATCAACTTCGCCGACCTCAAAGGCACCATCGAAGAGTTCCTGCGGGTGTTCTTCGAGAAGGAGCTGGCGGTACGTTTCCGTCCTTCATTCTTCCCGTTCACCGAGCCATCCGCTGAAGTCGATATGGAATGCGTGATGTGCAGCGGTAAAGGCTGCCGCGTCTGCAAACAGACCGGCTGGCTGGAAGTGATGGGTTGCGGCATGGTTCACCCCAACGTGCTTCGCATGTCCGGGATCGACCCGGAAGAATTCTCGGGCTTTGCCTTCGGCATGGGCGTTGAGCGTCTGGCCATGCTGCGTTACGGCGTGAACGACTTGCGTCTGTTCTTCGACAACGACTTGCGGTTCCTCGCGCAATTTCGCTAGTCGTAACGGATCTTTAGGAGAGCAGGATGAAATTCAGTGAACAATGGCTGCGTGGCTGGGTAAGCCCGCAGGTAAGTCGCGACGAGCTGGTTGCTCGTCTGTCGATGGCCGGCCTTGAGGTCGATAGCGTCACGCCGGCCGCCGGTGTTTTCAGTGGTGTGGTTGTGGGTGAGGTGCTGAGCACCGAGCAACACCCGGACGCTGACAAGTTGCGTGTGTGCCAGGTCGGCAACGGCGCGGAAACCTTCCAGGTCGTGTGCGGAGCGCCAAACGTGCGCCCGGGCCTGAAAATCCCGTTCGCCATGATCGGTGCCGAGCTGCCAGGCGACTTCAAGATCAAGAAGGCCAAGCTGCGTGGCGTTGAGTCCAACGGCATGCTGTGCTCCCAGGCGGAACTGCAGGTCGGTGAAGGCAACGATGGCCTGATGGAACTGCCGGCCGATGCGCCAGTGGGCCAGGACATCCGTGTCTATCTGGAACTGGAAGATGCCAGCATCGAGGTCGACCTGACCCCGAACCGTGGCGACTGCCTGTCGCTGGCGGGCCTGGCGCGTGAAGTCGGCGCACTGTACGCCGCGACCGTGACCCGCCCGGTGGTTGCAGCGGTACCTGCCGTGCACGACGAAGTGCGTTCGATCGAAGTGCTGGCCCCCAACGCCTGCCCACGTTACCTGGGTCGCGTGATCCGTAACGTCGACCTGTCCAAGCCAACCCCGCTGTGGATGGTTGAGCGCCTGCGCCGTTCCGAAGTGCGCAGCATCGACGCTGCCGTCGACATCACCAACTACGTGATGCTGGAACTGGGCCAACCGCTGCACGCCTTCGATCTCGCCGAAATCAACGGCGGCATCCGCGTGCGCATGGCCGAGGAAGGCGAGAAGCTGGTACTGCTCGACGGCCAGGAAGTCAGCCTGCGTGCCGATACCCTGGTGATCGCTGACCATTCCCGCGCCCTGGCGATTGCCGGCGTGATGGGGGGTGAGCACAGCGGCGTGTCCGCAACCACTCGCGACATCTTTCTCGAAAGCGCTTTCTTCGATCAGATCGCCATCGCTGGCAAGGCCCGTTCCTACGGCCTGCACACCGACGCCTCGCACCGCTACGAGCGTGGCGTGGACTGGCAGCTGGCCCGTGAAGCCATGGAGCGCGCCACTGGCCTGCTGCTGGAAATCACTGGCGGCGAAGCCGGCCCGATCATCGAAACCGTCAGCGAACAGCACCTGCCGTCGGTTGCACCGATCATCCTGCGCGCCAAGGCCGTTGAGCAAATGCTCGGCCTGGTGATCGAGCCGGTTGAAATCGAGCGCCTGCTGTCGGCACTCGGCCTCGGCATCTCGACCGGTGAAGCAGGGCAGTGGCACGTAGAAGTGCCAAGCCATCGCTTCGATATCAGCCTGGAAGTCGACCTGATCGAAGAACTGGCCCGCCTGTACGGCTACAACCGCCTGCCGGTTCGTTACCCGCAAGCGCGCCTGGCGCCGCAGCCGAAAGCCGAAGCCCGTGCACACCTGCCGGAACTGCGTCGCCTGCTGGTTGCCCGTGGTTATCAGGAAGCGGTGACCTACAGCTTCATCGATCCAAAGCAATTCGAACTGTTCAACCCGGGTGTCGAGCCGCTGTTGCTGGCTAACCCGATCTCCAACGACATGGCCGCCATGCGCTCGTCGCTGTGGCCGGGTCTGGTTAAGGCGCTGTCCCACAACCTGAACCGTCAGCAAGACCGCGTGCGCATGTTCGAAAGCGGCCTGCGTTTCGTCGGTCAGCTGGATGGCCTGAAGCAAGAGCCGATGCTGGCTGGCGTGGTTTGCGGCAGCCGTCTGCCGGAAGGCTGGGCACAAGGTCGCGACACCGTCGACTTCTTCGACGTCAAGGCCGATGTGGAAGCGGTGCTGGGCTTTGCCGGTGCGCTGGATGCCTTCACTTTCACCCCTGGCAAACACCCGGCGTTGCACCCGGGCCAGACCGCCCGTATCGAACGTGAAGGTCGCCTGGTGGGCTTCGTTGGCGCGATTCACCCGGAACTGTCGAAAACCTTGGGGCTGGACCGTCCAGTCTTCGTTTTTGAGCTAGTCTTGGCTGAAGTGGCCTCGGGCAAAATGCCTAAATTCAGCGAGTTGTCGCGTTTCCCTGAAGTACGACGTGATCTGGCGCTGATTGCCGATCAAGGTGTTGCGGCCAGTGCTGTTCTGGACGTAATCCGTGAAAATGCAGGGGAATGGCTGACAGACCTCAGGCTATTTGACGTCTATCAGGGTAAAGGCATTGATCCGCATAGAAAAAGCCTTGCAGTTGGCTTGACCTGGCAGCATCCATCGCGCACTCTTAATGACGATGAGGTGAATACGACGACGCAAAATATCCTCACCTCGCTCGAACAAAGGTTGAACGCCACGTTAAGGAAGTGACGTATGGGGGCTTTGACGAAAGCTGAGATGGCGGAACGTCTGTATGAAGAGCTGGGCCTGAACAAGCGCGAGGCCAAGGAATTGGTCGAGCTGTTCTTTGAAGAAATCAGGCACGCACTTGAAGACAACGAACAGGTCAAATTGTCCGGTTTCGGCAATTTTGACCTGCGGGACAAACGCCAGCGGCCTGGCCGCAATCCAAAAACGGGAGAAGAAATCCCGATCACGGCTCGCCGTGTGGTCACCTTTCGTCCAGGGCAGAAGTTGAAGGCCCGAGTTGAGGCTTATGCTGGAACCAAGTCATAACGACGAACTGCCCGTCATCCCAGGCAAACGCTACTTCACCATTGGTGAAGTCAGCGAGCTCTGTGCGGTAAAGCCGCACGTGCTGCGCTATTGGGAGCAGGAGTTTCCTCAACTCAACCCCGTCAAACGCACCGGGAACCGTCGGTATTATCAGCGCCAGGATGTGCTGATGATCCGACAGATCCGTGCGTTGCTGTACGACCAGGGGTTCACCATCAGCGGCGCGCGCCAGCGTATGTCCGGTGATGAAGCCAAAGACGACACCACCCAATACAAGCAAATGATCCGCCAGATGATCTCCGAACTCGAAGATGTGCTGGTGGTTTTGAAGAAGTAATTCCGGCTTTTAAAATACTTCCACATTTCAAAAGCTTGCGGTATATTCCTGATCGCTTCGTTGCGAAGCGAACCCAGTAACACGCCTAGTCGGGGCGTAGCGCAGTCCGGTAGCGCACTAGCATGGGGTGCTAGGGGTCGAGTGTTCGAATCACTCCGTCCCGACCATATTTTTCAATGAGTTAGCCCAATCTTTGCAGGTTGGGCTTTTTCATGCCCGATAAAATACCCCCACATTTACCCCCACAGAATTTTCGACCATTTGTCGTGATGCTGCCTCGTTGTAAGCGCGCGAGATATTTGGTGCTGGCAAGAATGCTTCTGACTAGCGAGTTTTGCAGGGTCTTTGGTGTTAAGAATTCCCCTCGCACCTTTCTGTAAACTAGCCGTTTTCGGTCAGTCAGCGTCTGCAAACGCTCGATTTTCGTCACTCTCTGACAGGATCTATTAGGCAACTACCACCCTGAAACTCATCGATCTTCGTTGTGTAAGCTCGACTGAACATATCTCTGCGCCCCCCCCCCAATCCGGATGCGAATAGGTCGGTTCTGTGCCGCAGGTAATCGCCAGTCTTCAGAACAACGTATCTGGTACTCGCCATCATCGTATATGTACTGCTCGGGGGAACTCTGGGGGGGCAAATAGCGCTGCTTGGCAGCCACAAACGTATGCAGTTGGCAGTTGTTTCAGCCTATGGTCGCCAGGAGAATCGAAGCAGCTTACGCCGCCGCACCCACCGCTCACCCGTATATGTCGTCGTCTCCTGTCCTCAGTGATACAGCCAGGACTGTAGCGCGTCGAGATTTGTTACCACGATTTGCTGTGCGCTGGCCTTGGATTCCACTTTGTTCGCGTCAATTTGAAAACGCTGCAATACGTACTGCACCAGAGCTCCGCGGCTAGGGAGGATGAGTTGGCCGTTTTGCATGCCGTAGTCGATCTCAATGATGTTCTTTTGTTCGGGTGTCAGGCGTTGGTCAGGTTCGATGATTACATCAACCAGGGTGTTCCAAGCTGTATCTGCCTCGCGGCTAAATGCCGAGGTGTCCAATACTTCCGGTTCACCCCGCAAGCGACTAAGAACGAAGTCGCGGTATGCTCCATTCTTCTCGCAGTAAGCGCGTGCATGCCAGCGCATGCCGGTGTAGATGAGCGTGTGCGGAGCAATCAGTCGGATTTCTGAAATCGGCGTGGTAAATGATACGTACTCGGTTTCCAGTCGGAGGCCTTCACGGCAGGCCTTAAGTAGCGGTCGCAGCACCTCTGGGCGGATCGAGCGGTCCGGTACATGCAGTACTTCAGTATGGGCATAGGCCAGAGCTAGGCCGTCGATGTGCGGCGCGCGTTCGTGATTCTGGTTGAGCAGATGTAGATAGGCGCTGGCACTGTCATCGATGAACAGTGGCTTGAAAGTTTTGCTCGGCACATAGCCCTTCAGCGATTTGCTATATGTAAGGTTTTTAGGCGCATGTTCATTGATGTAGCCGTTAATATCCTTCGATGCCTGCTGCCGACTGATGCCAAAGCTCTGCATCAGGTGCCCTGTGGTCAGGCGGCCCTCCCACCAGACAATGGTCTCGATCAGGCGATAGCGTAAGGCTAGATCCCAGCGTACTTGCTCAACCGACTGCTTGCGTTTCATGACGTCTCCATCTGTGCAGAAACTTTACCTGTATATGCCTACATCATAGACCTGTCGTCAAAGGTTACATACCCTGCGATTGCGGTTCAAGATTGGTCGCGAGTGTCGGGGGAAAGAGATGGAATGTATGGAGTTGGTGTGGGCAATTTTGGGAGGCTCAAGCTTGGTCATCATCACGTTGATGATTGCGTTATTGATTCAAGCGTTGCACCTTAGTGCTATACAGGGGACTCACGCGCAACTGGCCGACGCCCTGACTCACCAACAGGCAGTCAACAAGAAACTGGCGCAAGAAAATCGGAAGGTGTACTCGGCACTACGAGCGGAGCGTGCGCATGTCGAGCAGTTGCAGCGCAAAGTGGTGTTGATCCAAGGCTTGCTCACCGATTACCTGGCTGGCGTGGCAGTGAGTTTTTGAGTGGTGCGAGAAGGCCGCGATGCAATCAATACAGAATTTAAACCAACGCAAAGGAATTGCCTTGCGGCTCTGAGGCTTTATTTTGACTTCGCTAGTCCTGCCGGCATAAGTCAGCATTCATACTGAGAAAAGTGACCTGAACAACGATGGTCAGTGGGACTACAATGAGATGGCACCTGAATGCGATCTGGGTAACGATAGCCAATGCGGGCCAGAACAAAAGCGGCACAGATCGTGATCTCGATAATGAAGGCAGTTGGGGTCAGGATTGTGGCGATGCGGATTGCTACGAAGACAAGGATGGGTAGTGGGATGGATAAGTTGACTAGCAATACGAAAAATTACTGTTGGCTTACCTGGTTTGCTTTACCACCTGTTGGTGACGTGGGCAATGTACCGTTTAGCTCATGCAAGGCAGGTCACGGTTCTCCAAGGATCGCCCTCCAGAAGCGGTTCAAAATAATCGACATGCCTGATCTGGATCATCTCTCTTTGTTGCTATTTATCCGTGCCCATAGTGGTTGTAGTTTTGTTGCACCCGAATATCGCTATATGACGAACATTTAGGGAATGGAATGAGTGGATTGATGGTTGGCGATCTCGTGTGTTCCAGTGGCTTTTCCGGTATCGGAAAATTACTGAGCATAGATCACAAGAGCAATGAGGGTGTGGTGGGATTCTTTGAGTCGCCCATTAGTTCTGAGTGTCGACTGAAAGCCGTAGATGTTGCTTTGCTTGAGGGCGCGCAGTTGTACGAAGAGTCGATTGTGTATTGTCAGGATCGTGCAAGCGGTATTTGGAGGAGGGGGAGGTACGCTGGTCCTCGCCCTGGTAACAGGCATCTAGTGATATTTCGGGCTGATGGAGATCAACAAGAGGTCGACATTGATCAACTTAATTGCCTGAATATAGGGCCGGGAGAACTGCTGGACCCGGCGGCGTTTTTGGCTGCACGGTCAAATGACGCACCTTTTTTTTGCTCCTTACGGCATGATTTTTTAAATGCTTATATCGAGCAGCGCGCCGCCTGTCGTTCAATTTCATCAATTCCCAGCAGTAGTGTTGAGTTGGAGCCGCATCAGATTGCTGTAGTGCGTCGGGTTTTGCGAGATCCAATACCTAAATACCTCTTGGCAGATGAAGTAGGCCTCGGCAAAACGATTGAGGCGGGCATGATCATTCGTGAGCATGTGCTAGAGAAAAAACACGACTCAAGAGTGCTAATCACCGTGCCTGCGGCACTAATCGAGCAATGGCGAGATGAGTTGTCCGGACGCTTTCACCTTAGTGAATTGTTGGCAAGTCAATCAGAGCCACAACGATTGATTCGAATCTGCTCACATGAACACATAAATAGTGTCCTTAAGGGGTGGTTACCTACCTTGTTGGTGGTCGATGAGGCTCACCAAATTGCACCTTGGGCATGGGATCTACAGTCTGATGTGCGTGAGCGTTTTCAAGCCTTGGCAGCAGGCTGTCAGGTGGCCTCGGTTGTACTGCTTCTTTCTGGTACTCCCCTAAACGGTAATGAGAAAAATTTTTTGGCAATGCTGCACTGCCTTAGCCCTGAGGCCTATGAATTGTCAGAGGAGGGTGTACGTCGCTTTACTACCCAGATCGCTGAGCGAGAATTAGTCGGCGGTTGGTACAGCGCCCTAACGCCAAGCAACTCCAACGCAGCTTTGGAGCAAATACTTCAAAATCTGGTGAGTAAATTCCCTGATGATCAGTCTTTGCATTCTTTAGTTGATAAGACCCTTCCGCTAGTAGATTTTTTTGCTGAGCAAAGTGGTGATCTGAGAATGCAGGCAGTCCAAACCTTAAGGCGTTATATCGGCGAACATTACCGACTGCACCAACGCATGTTGCGTAACCGTCGCGAGTCACAGCAATTGGCATGGCTGTTCCCTGGTCTCGCTGGCTTGAAGCGCAGTTATTGGCCATTGACGGAGCAAATGCCGTCTTTGGATTTGTTGCTGGAGGAATATCGCAGTCAAGCAAGTCGCGACCCTGATGATTTCCAAGCGATGAGCGCAGAAGTGTATTTACGATGGGTAGATGATCTATTGGTTAGCCCCTTGCTAGTCGGACGGCGCGCTAATCAGGCCATTCAACGTCTGTCTGGTTCACTGAAGCAAGCTGAACAGGAGTTACTTGATAATATCTCTCAGCAAGCTATTCATGAACAGATAGAAAAAGACATTTGCTTAGTTGAAAACCTGCGCAATTGGCTTGCTGAACATAAAAATGGTAAGGCAGTGGTATTTTGTAGTGTTGATGAGGTGGCACAACATATATTCACTTTGCTGGCTTGCGAACTGGATGTGGCAATCGAACGTTATATCCCCGGGCGAGAGTTGCGATTCATCCGTCCCATGAGTTCTATCAGGGTGTTGGTGTGTGACCAACATGGTGAGGACGGCCTTAACTTGCACGGTGGTCAGCGAATTGCTGTGCACTACAGTTTACCGCGCTCATTCAGCCGTATTGAGCAGCGACTTGGTCGACTTAATCGTTACAGCGCCAACCTGGTGGGGGTGCGACCAGTAGAAAGTTTGGCACTACTTCCTGCGCATGACGGATTAATCCGCCGCTGGATTGATGTGCTGGATCTGTCAGTAGGCTTGTTTAACAACACGGTAGCCAGCCTGCAATATGTACTGGAGGAGCATCTTGAGAGCAGCTGGAACACAGTGGCCTCGTCGGGTGATGAGGCGTTGCTCCGGAGCGCCGCAGGCTTGAGTGGCGATGATGGCTTACTTGTGCGTGAGCGACGTCGCGTGAAGGTGCAGGAAGAATTGTTGGCACTAGATGATGAGGTTAGCGAGGCTAAGGACTTCGCCGAACAAATCGCCGACGCGGACGACTCAGCTGAAGAGCAAGCGAAGCGGATGTGCGCATGGATGACTAAGGGGCTGTCCTTCAATTTTGAGGGTGATTTGCAGAGTCCATTTCGACTCCGGTTCGCGGTAGAGGGGTCACGTGAGGGTAGCAAGACGTTAGTGGACGTCCAAACCTTTGTTTCTAACTGTTTAACCGGTATCGATCCCGAAAGTGGTAATCCCCCAGCAACTGCACCAATGAGTGTTTCGAGAGCCCAGGTGGCTGGTCAGTCCGGGGTGTACCCATTTCGCTATGGTCAGCCGTTTGTAGACTCAATTTATAACTTGATTACGGTTGATTCGCGCGGAGCAACCAGTGCCTTTCTGCGCGTGCTAAAAAAAAGCGACCTAAGGGAGCCAAAAATATTCTTCCGTCTCACCTGGTTGGTGACCGCTACAAAGTTGGGGGCTGGGCGCCTAGAGCAACTCAGAGGCGATGAGTTGATGTTGCCTTCAGTACTGAGCCATTGGCTGGCTCAGGATGGCAGTTTGGTAGTTTCTGAGAACACGTTGAAGTCAATGGAGTGGCCTTACAATAAACCTAATCCCGCCTTTCAAGATATCAATCTGCGTAATAACGTTTGGCCTGAGTTGGAGTCATTTCTACCAGCAGCCGAGTGGAAACAAATGGTTTTGACGATCGCATCAAAGAGTCGAGAGAGGATTCTAACTGACTCTCCCCGGACTCAGCTTTTGTTATCTGCTCCCCAACTGCATTTGCTATCCATGCATGCGGTAATTGTGTGCAACGAAAAGATGCTAAAGGAGGCCTGATGCAAGCGCAGTGGAATGCACTAAAAACTGCATTATTGACACCCAATCTCGTTAGCGAGGTTGGGGCCCTGACTGAGTCATTTTTTGTTCGGTTACTCACGGTTTTTCGCGACCCAAGATCAGGCTCGGCTGATCGCGCGGCCGTGTGTCGGGATGCCTTGGGGTGTGCACTGGCAAACAAAATTAACGATCCTGTATTACTGCTACCTGAAGGTTTAGTGGGCGATAAGTATCTTTCACTCACGGGGCTTGCCCGGAATGTCATGACTAGTTACGTGCGCATGGAGGATGTTCTGAATGAAGAGGCACTTGCTGTCTACGGACATCACGCTCGTCGACATCTAATGCCCGTGCCAATGGATGTGTCTCTGCGACAAAGGCTTAAAAATGAGAAATTCACTTCATATCAAGGGCTTGGGCAGCAAGCCGCCATACGCACTGTTTTAACGTCCCCTACGGACAGCACGTTGATCATTAATCTGCCAACCGGTAGTGGAAAGACCCTGGTTATTCATGCGTTGAGCCTGTTCGCCGGCAAGAATAAGCTGGTGCTAGTCATTGTGCCAACGGTGGGATTGGCGCTGGAACAAGCAAGCCGTGCTGCTGAAGTGCTTGACCGTGCTGGATGTTGCCATGGTGGCAGTTATGCTTTGTATAGCGGCCAGTCTGAAACTGAGACTCAGCAAGTTCTTGATCGGTTGAAAGAGGGTAGCCAGCGTATTTTGTTTTGTTCACCAGAATCAGCGATCGGCAAGTTGCGCCCGGCCCTTTTCCGGCTAGCAGAACAAGGGCGGTTAGAGGCTTTGATTGTCGATGAAGCACATATTATCGATCAATGGGGATCTGAGTTTCGCCCAGAATTTCAATTGTTGGCACCACTGTTTCGCTCGCTCAAGGAGCATTCGAAAAAAAGCATAAAAACTGTGCTGATGTCGGCAACATTCAGCGAGTCGACCCTGCAATTGTTGAAGGATTCGTTTCTTCGTGAAGGAGAACAGGCGATTGAAGTTCACGGCAGTTTTTTACGCCCAGAACTGAATTTTAACCTGCTGAAAACTGTTGATTCTGAGGAACATCAAGTCGCGGTGTTGGAAGCGATTATGCGTCTACCTAGACCGTTGATTTTGTATACAACTAAGCAAAAAGAAGCAGAGTTATGGAGGGATTTGCTACTCGCCCAAGGGTTTGTAAGAGTCGGTTTGTTCCATGGCGGAACCCCTGCGAATCAACGTGACGACCTGATCCGACAATGGGGTGATGACGAACTGGATATCATGGTTGCGACTTCTGCTTTCGGTGTGGGTATGGACAAATCCGGAGTGCGTTCGGTGTTGCATGCATCAGTGCCCGAAAGTTTGGATCGGTTTTATCAGGAGGCAGGTCGGGGGGGGCGTGATGGTAACGCATGCTGGTCTTGGATGATTTATCACCCTGGTCAGTTGCACCTAGCGAAAGGCCTATCGCTGGAGAAATTAATTTCTGCGGGTCTTGGCTTGGAGCGTTGGAAGACGTTATTGCAAACCAAAAAAATTAGCGGCGATTTGTTAACGGTTTCACTTTCGGCTCTTCGTCGTGGTGTGCACCGGCATAGCGAGAGCAACGAAAAATGGAATTTGCAAACCCTACAATTGATGCAGCGGGCAGGGTTGATTCGTCTATTTTTTGTACCACCCGAACCGCCGCAATTCGAAGGCGATTTATTGCCTGAAGATGAGCAACTACAGACAGAGTATTTTGAGGAGTATTACGATCGACTCGGCGTTCAGATCCTGATTAGCACCCATCTGTCAATTGAAGCGTGGCAGCAAGTAGAGCAAAGGCGCGATCAGGAAAAACAAGCAAGAGCCGCGGGTTTTGCTCGTTTAATCGGATGGTTAAAGAATCCGGAGCAACGATTGTGTTTGCTATTGAGCGAGTTCTATCGGCCTAGTGGAGTTGTACCTGAATACAGTTGTGGTGGTTGTCCAGGTTGTCGTGATCTAGGGCGTACGGCTTTTAAACCGACTCTTGGAGCATCTTTCGAATTACGTGGAGTTGAACTACCTCAAGTGCCTAGTTGGATGCCTTCTTCGCAGTTGTTGCGTGTTCGATATAAGCCCGAGTTGTACCCTAGAGTTACGGTCAAGGCAATGCTACATGAGTGGCGTTATTGGTTACAAAGTTTGCTGCGTGCTAGACAGGTTCAGGCTGTGCGCGCTAGCCAAGCAGTACTAGATGAGATGTTCAAAAACGAGGCACTAAAAGCCCTACCGTTCTGGTGCTCACTAGAACCAAAAGATAGTGCTGGAAGTTGGCTTGAGTTGGTGCTGCTAATGCCTGGAGATACTCATTTGCCTGTGCCGGAATTCGATGCGCCTCCCCGGGTGATAGTCGCTTCGGAGGGAGTGCCAGATCCGCTTATGCCTAATCGCAATTGGTGGGAGACCCGCCCAGGCAGTAGAGAATTGGAAAGTTTTGTAAGGGGATTTCAGTAATGTCGATGGTAAATAATGCGCATGCCGGTAGCAGTTTGAGTTTACTGAACCTAATTGATAGGGTGCTCCTGCGGAAGGGGAAGCCTATATCGCGTACTGAGATTTTTGAGCTTTTAAGACCTGATTGGTTACCGAAATCAGATGGTGCAAAATGGCGTTTTGAGGGGAATTTAGATTTTTGGATAAAGGAAGGATTGTGGGCGCAAGATGAAAGTGGAATGATTTCGGTCTCTGAAGGATCTACGGAGAAAAATCTACCGCATAGAGTTTTAGCGTTAATAATCGCTAATGCAAAGGAAACTACTGATCAATCCATTCTGGATGATACGCGGGTAGAGCCTTTTCTTCGTGCGATGACCTGCCTGTTAGCGCAGCAAACTTATACATTTATGGGTGGTAGTCCAGTAGAACCCGGTAAGAACGGTAACGCGGAAGAGGCGGTCAATAGGTGGTTGCCAGGGGATCGAGGGCTTAACTTAACTAACGAGTTAACTACTTTCCTACAGTTTGGGGAGTTTTTAGGGTTTCTTGAGCCCTTTGGTGCTGGTTATATTGTCGATCCGACGCGATCGATCGAACCTTATTTGGAAGGCTTGTTTGCTGATGAAGTAAAGTTGTCGCTAAAAGTGTTTATTGAAAAGTTGTCCGAAAAAGTCCCCCTGTTAGATGGCGGGCGTTTTCGTGTTTTGCTCGAACCACTAATGCAGGAATTGGGTTGGTATCCTCGGGAGAATAATCAGGTCAGTCCGGCTCTAAGCCATGCGCTTGTTCGATTGGAAAGTGCCTTTCGCTTACGCTTTGATAAAGCCTCCGATGACAAAGACAGTATGCAGTTACAGTTGCCGAATAAAAAGATTAGTTATGTAGGCGAAGTTTTTTATGTTTCGGAGGTGAAGTCGTGAGTTTGATTAATTATTGGCCTCGACCTGAATATATAAACGAGTGCATACGTACCGAGGCAGAGGAACTTGCAGAGCATGTCCTGTTGGCAGTCCATGAACCTATGCAGTTGCTGCGTGTAGGTGCTGGCGAAGACCAGTGGTGCAGTGAAGAAGATTTGCTTGAACACTTTCTATCTGTAGAAAGGCCGATTCCCATAATCGGAAAGTCTGGAGTTGGTAAGTCTCATCTTATTCGTTGGATGGACGCCAAATTAAAATTGCACGCGGATTACGCCAAATGGCACGTAGTGAGGATACCGAAAAATTCCAGTTTGCGTCAGGCACTTGAAATATTGTTAGACGGGCTTCAAGGTGATGACTTTGACGAAGCGCGTAAGCGGATTCACTCCGTAGGTGAACAGTTAAAAACTGAGGAGGTTGCGGATTTATTATTGACATTTATGTCGCAGCAACTCCAGCGCATGTACCAAGGCGCGTCTCTAACAATGGATGAACTTCGTGAGCGTCCCGAACTTCGTGCTCAGTTGACTGATTTTCAGAAAGAACGTTTGCGAGATATTCAAAAATACACGCTTCCCGGTCAAGGGCTTTCTGAACTAATCACTGATCCTAACTTTAAGAAAAACTTGCTTAGTCCAAAGCATTGCATTTATCAATCTGCGAGTCGGTTGACGCAGGGTGCAAGTGATGATGAGTTGGGCGATAACAATTACGAAATTAAGGCCAAGGATCTTGATTTTAGCTTTAATTTGGACGATTTATCGCTCAGCGCGCGTCAGTGTGTTAGCAAGACTCGATTGACCACTGAATTAGATGCTAGAGAGGGTGCGGCACGGGTGTTGAACGAAGTGCTTGGAGAGTCAACCCGTACGGTTTTTCGGCATCTGTTTCAGTTTAATGGCGGCAGTTTTCAAGATCTATTTAAGAGTATTCGTCGCTCGTTAAAGGTGGAAAGACGTACTCTGGTGGTGTTAGTCGAAGATATGGCGGCTATTTCCGCCATCGAAGATGTACTGATTGATAGTTTGTTGGAAGAGTCAGTGCGCGATGGTGAGCAGGAGCTATGCACTCTGCGCTCGGCTATTGCTGTGACTGACGGTTATCAAGGTTATTTGCGTCGCCAGGATACGATTAAAACCCGCGCACAATACGAGTGGAACATTCGTGACTATGGCTTGGACCGCGTGCAAACCTTAGAGCGAATTATCGATTTTTGTGGTCGCTATTTAAATGCCGCCCGATATGGCAGTGCGGCGTTGAAAACCTCATGGTTGTCTCGAGGTGAAGGAGGGTGGCCGCAGATTTGGTCTGATCCCAATGATGGAGAAGAAATTAGGGCATTTGGTTATTCGCCCTCTGGCGCCCCTTTATTCCCTTTTAATCGAAATGCTATTACAGCTCTTGCAGACCATTTTTGTCGTAAGGGCGACGAAGAGCTTAAATTTAATCCGCGTCAAATATTGAATGAAATTTTATTGCGCACACTCCGTGATTATAGAAAAACGTTCGAGGTACACGAGTTCCCGCCCGCAGGGTTTGCGGGGATTAGTGTTTGGTCAGGATTGCAGGGGGTTTTGCAGAGACTTGAAAATCCGGAGCGAAGCAAAACTGTTGCGGCAATCTGGGGGTACGGTGGTCGTAAAATAGAGGATATTCAAAGTAATTTGGATAGAGGAGTTGCCAGTGCCTTTGGTTTAGGTGGGCTAGCAGCGATGCTCAAGGATGGGGTGGTCGCCACGCCGGACGCACGCGTAATTACAGTGCAAACCAAAACTCAAACTTCTGAAGGAGATAATGAGGCAGCAACTGATTCTCGTCAGGATAAATTGCAGAAGTTGGAAGAAGCGGTAACATTATGGTTTCAACGTAAAATAGAACTTGGGCAGGAGGAGAGTCGCGCTTTGCGGGCGGGTCTTCTTTATATGTATGAGCAGTATGCGCACGCAGATTGGTTCGGCCTTGGTGAAAAGCCTTCGCTGAAGAGCGGCGTTTTTGTAAATATAGAGCTTCCTTATGCTGTCGGTAATCGTACCGTAAATAAAGTGTCTTTTTGTTTAGAGAAGGACTTCAAAAATACGCAGAGGGCAGCTTTTCTACAAGGCATAGCCCTCGCACTGCTTCGCTATGAGTATTTTAATCCAAAATTTACTTATGATGTTGGTTGGGGTTATGCCGGTGGTTTTGAAGACTATCTAATATATCAAAACTTTGCTGCGGATTGGGTGCCTGATGCTTTGAGGACATTAGCTGCGCAGTCCCGGGAAAGCTTGTCAGATTTGCTCGGTAAGCAAGTTCAATCTGCGATTATACTTGGATTGATGGTAGGTGCTAATAATGATCGACAGCGCTTAAATGAATTGCTCCGGCCCGCTGAGAGTATTCGCGAACGTGAAATAGCCGCAATTGTTCCAGAGTTAAAGCAGGCGCGCGAATTAGTGCTTAAAGGTTGGGATGCTGAGCGTGATGCTTGGTTGAAATTGGTTTCTGTAAATGAGCATGGGATGGATGGCGATATTGCCGCTAAAGGACTTAAAGCGGTAAGAGTTAATCCTGATCTGGCAGTGGTGCGGTTGGCCAACGTTGTAACTAATGCTTTGCAGCCAGCGATAAAAGTTATTGCTGTTCTAGAAGGTTGTTCTCTGCAAGATGAATTTTTTAATTTGCTGAAGAATATGGCTGATTTAGTGCGAGATATTAGTGTGGGTGGGCTACATTATCCAGCACAATCAAACTTTCCAAGTGCAAAAAAAATGGAGAGTTCTTTGCTTGCATTGAGGTCTGACAGCGAAAACTGGTCGCTGATCAAACGCCTATTATCACTGGATGGTGAAACTGATGTGGTTAAGCGATTGCAACAGTTTAACCTCATCGATGGTCCTCGCCTCGAGACACTTATAAAGGTGCTGATGGATTGGGATGGCCTTTACCAATACGTGAAGCCGCGCTTAGAATCGGAAAATAAGCGCTGGGGGGGAGATATTTTGAAGCAATCTCAAAATAGTGTGACCCGTCTACTTGATGAACTCACCATGACGGTGGATAACTTGCTGGAGGCTAGCAATGAGTCCGCTTGAACAGCAGATCGAAGCTCTTCGAAGTGAGCAACTACTAAGTCAGTCTGCTGGGCAGGCTCGCGAGGCTATTAAGGACTGTGAACATATTTATGAACGCTTCCAAGCTATAGTCAAGAACCTAAAGGCTATGGAGGCAAGTGCGGATGTGCTAAAAGCACTACCGGAAGATGCGCCTGAGTCGATGCAGTTGAGTTCTGAAATACAGCAGCAGTGCAGTAAAGCAATTGTAAGTCTGAAAACGTTTACTAGTATTTGGCAGCAGAAAAGATCGGCTGCCCTCCAAGATGACGCACTTGATAATGCACACGTGGCACTTCGGGATCTGGCCACTCAATTAGAGGCGAAAGTGGAATCATGTTGGAGATCCTGGACTGCGCAATTGGACAATTCTTGCCGAGTCGAACAAGTAATGCTGGATACCCAGCGTGGTATTCCAGTTGTTGATCAATTCTATACGGAGTATGTCGCTCTACGTAAACAGTTTTTGGCTGGAACGAAACAATTGCCAGAAAATGTTTGGGTAATACAAGGGTTAGAGAAATTGGCTGCGAGTATGCAGCAAATGCGTGATCAAATGGTTTTCGACCTGCCAGAAGATGTTACCCGTTTCTTTAAGCAGCTTAATCACCCTGGCAATCAAGGTAAGGCACCGTTGTCGATGATGACTTTGAGTGCTTTTCAGTGGCTACAAGAAAATGATCAGCTTGGACAATATATTATTAGCCGGAAAATTACCTGATGATCATTACATTGGCGCATTTGCATGCTTGTTTAGATAGGTTAGAAGAGCAAGAAACAAAGTTGCTGGTTTGGGGTGATACTGGCGGATTTTTTAGTGCAGATGAGGTAATCACAATCTTGGAAGGTGTGCTTCCCGATCATGATCCTTACGATGTACTGATGGAATTAACCAGGCATGCAATGCTCATAGAGGCGCCGCACCCTGAAGGACTGACAAATGTGTATCGCACACGGATGGGCGAGTCGGCGTACCTGTACCGTAATTTGCGTCAATGGTTCTTAGGCCAATCGCTGGATCGGTCTCGTACACTCGTATCAGACTTTCGCTTTATTCGACGCCCACGCAGTTACCCTATGCGTGATCAGTTTATAGGAAAGTTACTGCCTCAGTGGTTACAAGTACCGAAACTTAGTAATACTCAGCAGTTGAAAACGGCAATTGAATTATTGCTTGACCCAAACAGTAACCTGCATTTGGCTGGTTTTCAGGCGCGAGCAACATTGCGCATCTTACAGGCCTACAGCGAGCAGCGCTGCGGTAGTAGCCAAGCCTCTGGCACCATTGTCTGTGCCGGAACAGGCAGCGGCAAAACACTGTCGTTTTATTTGCCGGGACTCGCTTCACTAGCAGCGGATCTATTACTTAATCCCTCTCCTCGAGTACGAATTCTTGCAATCTACCCGCGTAATGAACTGCTCAAAGACCAGTTCATGGAGGCTTGGGGGCAGTGCCGAAAACTCGATGGACTGATGCAGTCAGGGGTCGGTCGAAAAATTCGCATTGGTGCTCTGTATGGTGATACACCTTACAACTGGGGTATGGCCGGGAAGGACTATAAAACGGGGAAACAAAAAACTGAGTTTGATCTACTACGCTGCACCACCGACAGTTGTACTGGTCAGATGGAGTGGAATTCTAATCTTAAAGAGGTTAAGTGTAGTCGCTGTGGTCACCGTGTTACGGATGATGAGGTGGCGCTGACCCGTAGTTGTCAGACGGACTTACCTCCGGATATTCTGTTTACCACCACCGAGATGCTCAATCGTAGACTTGGTGACTTCAGTTGTAACCACCTATTTGGTGTAGGCCAGCAGGCAGGTCCGATGTTGGTGCTACTCGATGAAGTGCACACGTACGGTGGTAGCAGCGGAGCTCAAGTTGCTTACTTACTTAGGCGCTGGATGAAGCGCGCTCAATGCCGTCCGCACTTTGTAGGGCTGTCTGCAACACTGACAGATGCTGAGCGTTTTTTTGGCGAGTTGGTCGGCGCACGCCAAGAGCATGTGGAATTGGTCGAAGCGCTGCCTGATGAAATGATTGACGAGGGTGCGGAGTACCTACTGGTGCTTCGCGGCGACCCAGTTTCCCAGACTGCGTTGCTGTCGACCACCATTCAAGCGTGCATGCTAACTAGGCGTATTCTGGATGTCCGCAAGAGCCGCTCACTAGGCACTTGGGGTAGTAAAACCTTTGTCTTTACTGACGATTTGGATGCCAATAATCGTCTTTATCATCAATTAGCAGATGCAGAAGGTTGGCGCACTAGTAAATGGGGGCTTAAGCCTCATCATCCCTCGCTTGCTAGTCTGCGTGGTCCAAGGGACGGGCGGGATGATGGCGGGCAAGACACAGTCAATCCGCTCGAACGTATACGTCTGGGCCAAGATTGGCGAGCGGCTACCGATATAGGCCATTCGCTGGATGAGGATGATCGTGCGGTAATCGGGCGCACCTCAAGCCAGGATGTCGGGGTGGATGCTGACGCAGAGATTGTTGTTGCCACAGCGTCTCTTGAGGTGGGCTTCAATGATCCGGCAGTGGGGGCTGTGCTGCAACACAAGGCGCCGCGTGATGTTGCATCCTATTTGCAGCGCAAGGGCCGTGCCGGTCGCTCACGCACCATGCGTCCGTGGATGCTTGTAGTTCTCTCAGAGTTCGGTCGTGATCGAGTCGCATTTCAACGCTATGAAGAGTTGCTTAGCCCCGAAATTAAGCGGCAAGGTCTGCCACTGCACAACAGCCATATTCAAAAAATGCAAGCAACTATGGCGCTGCTTGACTGGCTCAGTGCGCAGTTAGGTAGTGGTTCCGTGTGGACGATTCTACGCAAACCGCAAATGAATAAGAGCAGTTGCAAGAAACTGCTCATTTTAGTCGAGCAGTTGCTACGACCAGGTAGTCAGCAAGAGCACTTCAAAACCTATTTGAAAGATGCCCTGCAGGTCGATGACGATACGGCGAAGCGCATTCTCTGGGCGCCGCCGCGTTCGGTGATGCTTGAAGTGTTACCTACGTTGCAGCGCAAACTGGTGACAGATTGGAGTGCCAACGGCCAACCTTGGGCGGATGTGGTAAGAGGAAGTTCACCGCTCTCGGAGTTTATTCCTGAGGCGCTATTTGCCGAACTTAGTTTGCCGAGTGTGTTTGTTGCTTTGGTGCGGGGGGCGGAGGAGCATATCGAGTGGACGGATCTACCAATTTTTCAAGCCCTGCGAGAGTTTGCCCCAGGGCGAATTTCTAAGCGATATGCGATTGACAGCAACCTCGATTCAGACTGGTTAGTGCCCGTAGATTTTGTACCTGAACAGGAAACCATTCAGCAGCGCGGGTTTGAAGTCGGTGAGGCTTTTGGCGAGCAGTTACGAGATGAAGGCTTGGTTGCTGGTGATGCGGATAAAACTTTGACGGTACTGCGCCCTAACTCCATATATACCCGGCGTTTAGATCCAAAGTTAGGCCTATCTGAGAAAAGTAACGCGCGACTGATATGGCAGTCTGAATTTCGCGTTCCAGCACTAACTGAATTGCACAAACCCCCAGTTGGCAGTTGGGGTCAGCATTTGGTCGATGTAACGTTCTGTTTGCATCAGCAAATGACTCCTCTGGAGGTGCTGCGTTTTAGTACCGCCGCAGATGCCACTTTAAGATTTAGCAAGGGAGCAACTACTAAAATTCGATTTGATTGGCAGCGTAATGGCGAACCCGTTGCCATTGGTGCCCGCCAATGGGTTGATGGCATGCGATTACGCTTTGCTATCAATGATCAGGTAATAGCTGATATGTTAGCAAATCCACAGGTATTACGAGGATTGCGCCCGATCTACTTCCGGCATCTTGTGGATCAACTGGATATCTTTGGTGGTGACCAATTTAAAGCTAATTGGATCGCAGAGTGCTATCTGGCTGCAGTCGCGGGTGAATTGCTAGATTTGAATCCAAACGATCCGCAACCACTAATCAGTGCGTTGATTCGGTTGCACTCGAGTGCGGGTATTGAGCGATTGCGCAGCATTCCACAGAGTCTATTTCAGCCTGATGAGCAACTTGATTCAGTGCAAGAGCAGAAGTTACAGGTGGCTCTACGGGAGTTACTAGACCGAGATGATTTACTTTGCAGTCTAAAAGTGTGCGCAAATGCCCTCTGGTCTGATGTGCACGTATTACCGGAATTGGGCCAATGGGCGCGCGCCTTGTTGGCCAATACTCTGGCCGCGGCAGCCCAGCAATCCATGTGTGTGTTGCTGCCCGATGTTGACGAACGGGTTGTGTTGGCTGATGCGTTGTGGAGTGAGGGCTACTTAGAGATCTGGTTGAGTGAGGCCGAGGCGGGAGGTAATGGCATCATCACTCGTTTAGAACTGGCATATTTTCAGGATCCGTTGCGCGTACTTAATGTCTTCGCACGCAGCCTGCAGCCAAGTGACTATGAGCAAATCGACTTTGATCTCTTCCAGTTGCTTGGCCTGGTAGTGAAAGGGGGGGATTTAGCTGGCTCGCTTGCTGAGGTGCGTGGCTGCAGTAATTTACAACAACGGCGTGATGCCAACGAAGAGTTGCACCGTGTTCTGCTCCGTGAAGGCTTTGCCCTTAGCCACAGTTTTTTAAGTGTTTTGCATTCAAGGGCCCTCAGGCCAGGTAGCAATACCAGCACCGACAAGTACCTTCTCAACTTGCTGGAGCAGTGGCGAAATTTAGAAAGCTTTAGTGGCTTGGAGTGGGGTTTAAATATCGCCGCCCATGCCTTATCCGCCAAAAATCTTGGTGCTCAGGCGTCTGCTGTTGAAGTGTTCCAGGGACTTTGTCGTAATCAGGGGTTATTGTGGCCGCGTGGTAACGCCATCCGTCAGTCTGAAATGAACTACTATAACCCTTTCCAAACGGGCGTCGCCACAACTGAACGGCTGCTAGGTAGCCTCCTCTTTGCTGAGCAAGAGTTGTATGTCCAGCTAACAGTTGATTATTTGGCTGAATTACATCACGTGTTAAAGCGAGTAGGACGAGTGGACCTTTTAATACCGCGTACCCATATCGCCTCAATCTCAAAACTAATAGCCGAGATTCAGCTAAATCCTGTTGATCACTCCGGGTTATGGTTATATCCCCGCATTGGGGCTATGAGGCGGTTACAAGATAGCATGGTATTGAGGATCGAACTGGCCGAGGCCATTCAATAAGAGTTTTTGCTATGAATGAACAGCGGCAAATTTTTCTACACGGCCCCCTAGGTCGTCGACAATTTCGCGAAGTACTGGGTGGACTGATGTCCGGCTTGTTGCTTAACCCTGAGCCTATCTGGTTGGTATCGCCCTGGCTGAGCGACTTTCCCCTATTGGACAACTGTTCAGGGCAGTGGGACACATTAGAACCAGGTTGGGGCAGTAGAGAGGTTAGTTTTAATGAAGTGCTAGCGAAGGCAGTTAATTGCGGGTGCCGTTTACGGGTAGTGACCCGTGACGATACGTACAGTCGTCGGTTTGTTCAGCAATTGAGCGGTCGCCTAATTTCCGGTCATGATTTTTCTTGCCAGTTCAGTGAACAAGTTCATACCAAAGGCCTACTTACTAACAGTTGTTTTTTGAAGGGCTCAATGAATTACACCTGGAGTGGAACAAACCGTAATGACGAACATGTCATGCTGACCAGTAATTCTCAGATAATTTCTGAAGCATTACTAGAGTTTGAAGAGCATTACCGCTTCGAGGCACATTCATGAACACTATACCGACATGGTTGCATCCTTTTTTTGCGGTCGATAACCAGATCGATCCGGGCAAAGTGCTTGCTGGGAAATACCCGCAGCCGTATCAGAATTTGTTGGAGCCTTTGGTGCAAAGTGCCTGTGCGGGGCGGTGGCCTTTACTGTTGCCATACAGTCGCCCGCCGGAATTATGGTTCTACGCAGCTGCGGAGGATGGCCGCGCTCTGGAGGAGTTACGCCAGGTGTTAGCGGCGTTTTTGGGGACAGCGGATACTTGTTTTGATTATGGGTTGATCATCAATCCAAGTACTGAGGGGCAGAGAGCATTGCTAGCGCATGCCCCAGCAGGATTATTGCGTATTGATTTACTTGGCGAGGTGAATGAGCAGCAAAAAAATCGGGTTTTTACAGTACTAGCTAACGTGCTGAAGCTGTATCAACAACGTCCTGCGCTTACCTCGTTAGCCAAACGACCCATAGGTCGAGTGCTGCGTGATTTTATGCTGGCCTACCGATTACATGATGGTGAGGATGCTTGGCGTTTTTACGGAGAGCTTAAGAACTCGGGAGGTTTCACTCCACCTAATTTGCTGTCATTGGAGTTGCAGGCCTTAGCTTCAGCGGATCGTTGGCAGGACATCGTTAATCATCCGCGGTTGCCCAGTCTGCTCGGTGGCCGTATTCCTTTACGATTAGTTCGCGTATTGCTTCGAGCACTTGGTCAGTTGGGACTTAATCGACTACTAATTAATGAGGCCATCGGTGAGGAGTCGAGGGACGAATTGGCCGATTTGTGCCGCCCATTAAGCCCACTTTTTATGACTGTTCCGTTGTTTGAATGTCACGAAAGCTTTAAACAAGATTGGCAGTTGTGGGTTGCCGGCGCTGTTACTTTAAGGTGTGCACAGATTCAGCAGCAGTTACCTGACTTTATCGACTCGGATTGGTTTCGAAAATTGCTACATTGGGCGGATTTGGTTGCGGTAAATCAATCTGAGGCTGAAGTAGAATCGGTTGTTTGTGAGTCAAAAGATCAGAAGGAAGGGCCAGGGGCGGTGCAAGCGTTACTGCAACGCTCGTTGGGCGCGTCATTAGTTGAGTTGCAGCAATTGTGGCAGCAATTACAGGCTATGCCTGCGTCGTGGTTTGAGCCGTTGAAATCATTGCCTATGATGACTGCGATTTTGCAAGATTTGCAAAAACGCTATTCTAAAGAACAGTTGGGTGGTTGGGATAGTTGGTTTCAGCGCTTGTTTGATACCGATCTACCTACTGGTGTACTGGAGAGAGATGCACAAGAGTATTGCGAAAATTGGACAGTTGAGTCATTTCATTCAGACAGATTGCTTAAGTGCATTAAGTCTGGGTCTCCTGTGGGGCAGACGATTCTTCGTAACACGCTACCGTTGTTGCTAGATTGGTTGGATGAGCGCGATGTGGTTTGCCAAGGGGTTGTTTGGTTAGAATTATTGGAATTACTTGCTCTTGATTCTATAGTCAATCCAGCACTGCTGTCGCTGGCTGCACAATTGACGCAGTTGATGTTGGAGCAACCGTTCGCAGTCGATGAGTATACGCGGTTGGTCGACTCTATATTGATGCTCTGGGAGGTCAATAAAGGGCCTGAAGCGTATACCGGCATGCTTGAGTTGATGGATGTGCTGCTGGACGCACCTTGCCCGGCAGAGCCATTGCGTCGTCAAGTTTGGCAATCACTACAGGATTTCGCGACAAAGCACTGGAGACAAATTAAAGATCCAGCGATACGCGAACTGACCTTTGTATTAATGCAGGAAATTCTTGAGGTTGGTGAACCACTCCCAGATTTTAGCAATAACAAGGATTCTGAATCAGATAGCGATTCAGTGATAGAATTAACCCCTAATTTACAAGGAAAATTGTTGGGTATTTATACTCTCACAGAAGGTGCCGCTCGCCGCGCACGGGACGTACTAGAAGTAATTTTCACTGGACTCACGGTCGAGATCAACAGTGATCATACCGCTACTCCAGCCTTGTGCCATCTGGCCAAAACGGCCGATTATTTTGTGTTCTCCTCTAGAAGTTCAAAACATCAAGCGTTTTATCCAGTGACGGCGATAAGAAGTGATATTATTTTTCCGTTAGGAAAAGGTGCTTCAAGTATCATTCGTGAGTTTGTGAGTCGATTGAGAATTAGTCAATTTTAGTGTTTATGCATTCTATCGACATACTGAAATTTAAACTCAGGAAAGGTTATGGGATCATCAATACTTTGTGCTGCTGTAAGCCTAATCTCCACTTTGGATGAGCTTTGCAATAGTTAATGGTCGCTATGGTGTTTTGGCGGGCTTGTGGACCATCCATCGGTTGGAGGTAAAAGTGTTTAAAGTCTAGATGCTCATATTGGCCGGGCATTGAATCATGTTGAGGGAATACGAGTTTTAATTCGTCGCCTTTAGTTATTTTTAATTGAGTGGTCGACTTCGGACTTACACAAGTCCAATCTATGCCGGTAGGAGGTTTAATTGTTCCATTGGTTTCAACGGCGATAGTGAATCCACATGCGTGTAGAGCATTAATTAGCGATTCATCAACTTGAAGCAATGGTTCGCCGCCAGTAAGAACGACATATTTATACTCGGCATCGACATTTGGCCATTTCTCATTGATTGATTGCGAAAGCTGTTCCGAACTTGTGAATCTCCCTCCACCGTTGCCATCGGTTCCTAAAAAATCGGTATCACAGAATCGACAAATTGATTTCAATCTATCCTGTTCCCGCCCCGTCCAGAGATTGCAACCGGTGAAACGGCAGAACACGGCAGGGCGTCCAGCTTGGTGGCCTTCTCCCTGCAAGGTATAAAAAATCTCTTTGACGGTGTAATTCATAATGATCGCAGGGTCGGAACGGGAATGTGATGGAACCCACAGAGGTGGTGCCCTGGTGCGGGACTGGCCGGTCGCCGTCGCCGCAGCATGTGCTGTTGCTCTGGGAGGTCCCAATGATACCGGAATTACTATGAATCGTCGCCGGGGGAGGGTATTTTAAGCCGCTCTTCTGCAAAAAAAATGGAGAAGGATTCGGATTTAACGGAGTTTTACTGAGTGTCAGATTAGATATAATATTTAACAGTGTTAAATACGGAAGACTTAACATGCAGATCTCGGAAGATACACTTTACTCCAATCGCGTGCAGCTAGAAAAAACATACGCTATAAAGGAAGCACACGAGTCTCGTGCCGAAGACTGGGGGCCGCAACTTTGGGCTTTTGTTAAGGCGCAGGTCCCCTTCTCAGTCTCTTTTGAATCACTACGTGAGCCTGGCTTTCAAGAGGTTCTGCATGATCGATTCGTAAACTATGTCTTTTCTCGTCTAATTCTTGGTGCTGTTCATGCAGCCAATTTAATAGATACGGCCGAGCTAGATGAGGAAGAATCATATGAAAGTCTTTCGGCTTCGGTGGAAACTATTTTAGATGTGGAACCTGATATTAGGGATCGAATAGTTTGGTATCTTGATCGCATCGCATGGCGTATAAAGAAAAAGGAGGCCGATCCCACACGAGGACAAAAAAATAGTATAAAAAAATTGGCCATAGAGAACAGGCATCGATGCTATCTGTGTGGTAAGGCTTTGCATTATAATGATAGTCCCTTTGGCTCTGATGATGATGCGTTTATAAAAGAAAAACGCCAAAAACGGGCATTTGAAATTGAACATATATGGAGTCAGGCTAGAGGGGGTGGTCGAGGACGTGATAATTTGGCAGCGAGTTGCAGTGTTTGCAATAAGCTAAAAAAACATTTAGTTAATTTTACTGATATTGCTGTGGAACAAATAATGACCACTGCAGTTGAACCTGAAAGTGTACGGTATTCAATGAGTGCTGAGTTTCGTTTTGCGCTCATCTGGCGACAGCAAGGCAAATGCTTCTTTTGTTCAAGAAAATTTCATGATGTCGATACGGAAGATTTGCTCCTGGTAAAGCGAGAGCGTACGCAACCATATCATTTTTTTAATATGATGTTAGTATGTCTAGATTGTAATAAAAATCATTTTCGGGATGGAGTAAATCTAAGTGCATAGCTATCGTGGCTTTTTGGTTCGCCAGCGTGATACAACTGAGATTGAATTTGTTCTTTTTGTTGCGAACGCTATTGATGTAGTTCAGTGGACTCAGGCAGATGATATCCGTTTGGATAGAGGGAATGTTCAGCGCGAGTTGGTTGAATCAAGGTGGAGGCAAGTTAGAAAGTTTTTTAACGCTTCTTCTCGAAATGTCATACCCACAAGTGTTACGATTGCTTTCGATGAAAATCTAACTAGAGTGAACTCAAAAGAAGAGCTTTCAGAAACGATACCGTCTTATTTTTTGGGGCAGCCCGAAAGTGATATGGTAGAGCTTACCTTTACAAATGCGGTTAAGAGTTTTTCTTTTATTATTGATGGTCAGCATCGTCTCAAGGGTATGGCCGAAGTTGGGCAAGATATCTGGGTTCCTATTTGCTTGTTTCCTTCCCTATCACAGTTAGAGAGGGCATTTCAATTTATAACAATCAATAACAAATCGCACAAAGTCCCTACCAACAATTTAAAGGCGCTTATTACTAATTTCGATGAGATCGAGGATGGGCTTCGTTCGCGACTCACTCAGGCTTCCATCACTGCGCCAAAATTTGCAACACATGTTGACGTAATGAATGAGAACTCAGACAGTCCATTTCACAAAATGGTTGCTTGGGTTAATAATCGATATGATGATCGTAAAGAAATTATTTCGCCAAGTGCTATAGAAAATGGACTTAAGTCTATTAATAGCGGATTTCCAGAGACTAAATCTGATCCTGCTGATGCTATAACTGTTATGTCGGCTATCTGGATGCGGATATTTAATCAGTATGGAATAAGTCTCGCGAATATCGAGCAGTTTCCAAATTTGACAAAAAAAGCAGTAGTACAACGGGTCACAGAGATGGTTGTAGATTTTCTCGTGCAGGAATTGGATCCAGCGTTTTCAACCGGTAGTATTATGTCGGGCGATGCTCGGAGAGCTGGCGATGCCGCAGACAAATTGATTGCTATGATTCCGGTTGAATTCTGGCAGGATGATTGGGCACTCAAGAGTTTGGATACTTCTGCCGGTCGCGATATCATCAGTGTGAGCATTCGAGAGTTGAAAAAACAAATAGCGAAAAACCAAGGCGATGATTTCGATTGGCGAAAAGACAATCCGCTCTATCAAACAGGAAATCAGGAAGAGGTTTGATTTAATATCGTGGCTTATTTGATTTAGGCGAATCTCGCGATTCGCCTAAATGGTATTACATGCATTTAGATATAATCAGTTTGAATTTTGGTGTGGCGATTAATTTTATATTTTTTTAGCATATTGCTCGTATCCAGACTTGCGCAACTCGCAAGCCGGGCACGTTCCGCACCCGTAGCCCCACTCATGTTTCTGCTGTCGAGTCCCGAGGTAGCAGGTGTGGGACTCTTCTTGAATCAGGCTGACAAGATCTCGATTACCTAGGTCTTCAGCCAAGCGCCAGGTCTGAGCTTTGTTGAGCCACATCAAGGGCGTTTCAATTATCACTGGAACGTCCATCCCGAGGCTCAAGGCCACCTGGGTGGCTTTGAGGGTGTTGTCCCGGCAGTCTGGGTAGCCTGAGTAGTCGGTTTCGCACATTCCCCCGACCAGCACTGTGAGGTCCCGTCGGTAGGCAATCGTGGCTGCGAACGTCAAGAACAGCAGATTTCTCCCGGGAACAAACGTATTGGGAAGTCCATTCTTTTCAAACTCTATGGTTTTCTCAGCGGTCATCGCCGTATCGCTGATCTGGCCGAGTAATTTGAGATCGAGTACGTGGTCCTCACCGAGTCGCTTGGCCCAGTTCGGAAATCTGTTACGTATCTCCTGCAGGATATTCAGCCGACATTCGAGTTCGATTCGATGTCTTTGACCATAGTCGAAGCCAATGGTCTCGACGTGGTCGTAACGTTCCAGCGCCCAGGCAAGGCAAGTGGTTGAGTCTTGTCCGCCTGAGAATAAAACTAAGGCTTTGGTGTGCATGCTGCTCTCCTCGGAACTGGGTTTGCATTTAGCGCCGTTTCAGTTCTTGCTTGAGTTTTTCGGTCAGATACTTGGTGAGCAATCCGATATCAGTGGGCGTGTTTTGGATACCGTTCCAGGGGCGGCGGTCGGTTTCAGAAATGTGCCAATCGCCACTTGTCCACGCTGTATGAGGTTTCAAAAGTTTTAGACCTTTGATAAAACCTTCCTTGCAGGTTGTGCCTTGATCGGAGTAAAGCAACTCCATAACGAAACTCAAAGAAACCAGGCCCGCCCCGTGCTTCAAACGTGAATTCCTAGGCGCTAGTCCTTCCCATTCTGATTTGAAAACTACACGCACTGCATGGAAGAAGTTGTTGATGAGTTCGATGCTGCGCCCCTCAAAGTCATCAAACTTCATGAAACTACGAATCGCGCCATCATTCGCAGAGTTCATCACGAACTTCTGCATCGCCATGTCGCTTAGTACTCCTTTGGGATTCGTATGTTGCTTGATCTCGCCAAATAGAGAGGAGTTAGGCAGAAAATTCAACAAATCAATAATGCGAGCAGCAAATTTACGACTGGTGAACCGTTCTGGCAGGCCGTCAACAGTCGGTAAAAGCTCATAGATCAGCGATTTTGGCAGCGGTCGCGTATTGTTGACGAGCACAAATTGTTGCCGCAACTCGTTGTAATCTTTACAAATTAATGCCGATACGAATACCTGGAATCCAGGTTTCTCCATCGTGGCAAGGGCACTGAGTCGTTGTTGTCCATCGACCACGAAGCCTGGCTTGGATTCGGCAGTATCAATAACGATTTCTACAATACCCTCGCCGAGGTCTTTAACCGTTACCCCATCCAGAAAGGCCAAGATAATTGCGTTAGGAAGCAATGCATCGTCGCGCTGAAGATAGTCACGAATATCTCTGATGTGCGACGCGACTTGATGGCGCTGAAAGCCTTTGAGGTGACCTTCTTCATCGCGGCCGACTCTCTCAATTTCAGAGAACTCTAAAATTTCATTTGGAGTGGCCGCAAACGAAAATACATCATGCCCGGAGGCCTGTTGGGCGCGCACACCCTTAAATCGATAGATCATTGTTTCGAAAGTTCCAGAGTTTTCTGAAGGTGGCGGTGGTACACGCCTAAGTTATGAAATCCACGTCTTTTGTTTCGATTGCTGGCTCGAAAGATAATAGTTTCGATACCCGCTGACTGACAAATCGAACATTGGCATTTTTTCCACGGTTTATCTCTCAGCGTGGGTGAGATTAGTCGGACATGCTTGGCGATTTCTTTTTCCATTTCTATTGATGATGATATCGATCCGGAAAGAGTCAGTCGGAGATAGTCTACTAGTACGGCTAAAGTTGAATCAAAGTCGAGCAGATTTTTGTCGTAGTCGCGGATCGCTAGCAACGCTGCTTTTTCTTTGATTTGTAACTCTTCTGCGCTCAGAGTGCCTTTTTTTATTCCTTGCATCAGGCGTGGATTTTCAATCGCCTGAGGAATGCGGATAGCAGTGTAGTAATCCAGTTTGCTTGTATTGTTGCCCATGTAGTAATTACACTTCGCATCTTTAAATGCGCGTATAAGGGGGGAGGTTGAGTCAAAACTGGTAATGCCATATCCGGTGAATTCATGGATGTTCTCAGCTTTAGCAAAACCCAGCAGATGAATATTTGTCTCGGGCTTAAGGACCGCTCGAAGCTCTTTCAGAACCTCATGGATTTGATCGACTTTCAAAGGTACTAGACCTCCGATCGCCAAGTAGCGATAACCCATGTCTTCGAGTTGTTTTGCCGCGTTCGCCATGCTTTGAGGAGACCAACCCTGTACCGCTCCAAGAGGTTCGAAAGGCCATTCCGCCTCCTTCACTAAACGCAGAAACTCTTGCGCATTTTTGAGCGTAATTTCGTACCGAAACAGCACATCTTCCGACTGGCTCAGCGCTGGCGGATTGCTGGAGTCGCAGTTGAATATGATGTGGTCCGGCGAGCAACCGTGGGTGAATCCCGCATCTGAGTAGAATTCTACTACTTCGCTTGGGCTATACGCAGGGGTAGGGTGCTCTACATAGGCGAAAGCCCCGCAGTCACCTAGGACCATCGTATCTTTGAACTGAATGCCATCGAGTCGTAGAAATTTGCGCGCGCCTTCTCTGAGGAAGCGCTGCTGCTCGGAAGTCGAGTACCGAACCTTTGAATTAGCGACGCCATTTGCAGGTCGCACTGCGCTCATCGAGACCAAGAGCCCATCATAAGGGACGGGGGTCATCATTTCGTGCGCATACTGGTCATCCCAGTATCTCTTCCGGCCTGGCGCATTTCGATCGTTGATGAAATCGTAGTCCGGGTCTACGTAGTCTTGGGTGTCGGCGTATAAAAATTTCATTGGTGAGCGCTGGTCATATAGAGGCGGATCAAGGTTTCTTGCAGCGCCTTGATATCTTGAGGGGTGCTTTGGATTTCATTCCACTGGACATTAATCATCGGCCACTGACCTGTTGTCCATGCGCAGTAAGGGGCTACTCTGGCCAACTCTTGTAGCACGGCTTCGTAGGTTTCGCGCTGACCACCGATTTTGGCGTAGATCCGATCCATAAGCACTCCCATGGCGATGATCCCCGCTGAGTGCATGAGTCGACTGCTCTTGGATTCAAGTGCCCATGCCTCTGGAAACGTATCACGCACTGCCCGCCAGAAGGTCGTCAGTAGGTTGTACATGGACTCAACGTTCGCTGCTCCGTCGATGCTGGAGGTATAGGGGGCCAACGCCCCCAACGGATTACCGATGCTGTTGCGGATCATCGTTATTACAGCGGTGTCAGTGATCACTGCTTTGCTATTTTGCTCGGACGACCGCTTTATAAGTTTGTAGAAAGGGGAGTTGGGATCTCGGCTAAGAAGCCCGCACAACTCAGCTGGTGCTTTGCGAGCACTCAGTTCGCGAGGCAAAAGGATGCTGCCTGTCTCCGGCAGTAGTTCGTTGATCAGTCGAGTGGGCAAGGGTTTGGCCTTGTTGACCAAAATGAATTGCTCGCGCTGGGTGGTCAGACTGTCGGACACAAAGCCGATCACTGGTACAGGAAGATCTGAATTAGCCGCTTTCGCCAACGCCAATGAGCGTTGTTGTCCGTCTACGATCCAGGCAGACCTCATTCCTTCCTCCCTGATTGGGATCGTCAGCGTACCCGCTTGCGAAAGCCCCGCGTCGCCTGTCGGCTTGCTTCCGCGTGCTGCAACAAAACGCAGGTCAGGAGACAGCGCCAAGATAATTGCATTGGGAAAAAGTACATTTCCCTGATTGAGGTACTCAGTGATCCCTTTGACATGACTCTTAATCTCGGGGCGCTGAAAACCCTTGAGGGGACTGCTGTCTTCCCGCGACAGGCGGCTGATGTCGGCAATTCGGACCAGGTCAGATCCCCTGATGAATAATGCATACACATCAAGGTTGTCGCCTTGCGTGGTGCGTAGTGCACGCACCACAATCGCATCTTCGCTCGTCATGCTTTGCTCTCTATGCTGTCTTGACCTTTGATGTCCTGCCAGATCCTCCGAAAGCGCGATTGCTCGCACGACACCAGGGCGTCGTCCCTTAAGTAGCGTAACAATCGGGTGGAACTGCCTTGGTAGTCAGCCCACACACACTCAAGCATGTAAGCAATTTCACTGTCCGATGCGCGCCGCCGGATGGTCGTTTTTGCTAGGGATAAAAGGTCCATCGCCGCGCTGACGCTCTTTCGAGCGATCTCAGCAGGAGCACTCGACAGTTCAAGAATCTCAATGAAATGACGCAGGGCTCTCTGAGGGAAATCGTTGCGAGTGCCTGGTAGTGTTGAGGTTTCAAGGCGTTCGTCATAGGGCATCGCGATGCGTCGTAAATGGCTGGGAAGCATCTCGATGCCTGGGCGCGAAGTGAATATTCTGAGCTTGTCGATCTGCGTGTCCCTGATTTTTCCAAGGTCTTCGCCTATCAACTGGACATAATTTGAAGAGAGGGCAATGAGCACCAAGTCGATGTCGGGTTGGCTGACGAGTTCCGCTAGGGCGCTTCCCTTTGATTGGGTGACATTCACGGCCTCCCACCAATCTGATGCGCGCAAACCCAATTTTTCGAGACGTGGGATGATAGAATTCGGATCCTGAGCCACCGTCAGGTTGTACGGTGGACATCTCTGATCGCCTTCAATCAACCCTAAGCCGGTCGACGCAAACATTAGCTTCGCGTCCAACTTCGTTGCTGCGCGCCTCGCGTCAGAAACGCTTCTGCCCACGTAAAGTGAAGATGCCATCAGAGTGGTGGGACGTTCGTCTATTTGCCCCTTCCACGCCTTTGCCATGGCTGCAATCGATGAATAACACTCGTCGTGCAGCACCACCGGCGGCAGGCCGTCGAGACGTTTTCGATTGGTGCAGTTGGTGATGATGACGGTTCTCATGGGAAAACTGTAGGCCTGTTTTTACGAGTGTTGCATTTATCTGAGGCTGACAATTTACCATTTAATAACTGTGTGGGCCAATGCGCTTAGGCTAGTTTTTATGCGGAAGGGTTGGTATAAGAGCCTCAATACTGCTGCTACCCCTCTCTGGGGGGCCGTTCGATGAAGGAAGAGATTCATTGCTTAAGTTCAGCGCAATCAAGGCGTTACAGAGCCCAACCCACCAAGTGGTATCGTTTGCGGCTACCGTTGAGCAGATTTTGGCGATCGCTAGCATCGACCGAGTCAAGCGTGATGATCGTGGCGCCCTTCATGGCTTTCAGCGGCCACAGGTGTCCAAGCATATACGAGAGATCCGCGACTACCTCTCCCGTCCCGATGCGGTAATGCCCAATGCTGTGGTATTAGCGTTTACCAGTGGAGTACAGGTGGTGGATGGAAATGGAGCATATGCAGAAATTGAGGTGGATATTTCATCCGGCCCTCCTGGGTTCGTTGTGGACGGTCAGCAGCGCCTATCTGCGTTAGCTGGGCTCGAAGGGAGTTCGTTCCAGTTACTGGTGTCTGCCCTTGTGTGTGAAAATCAGGAAGAGCTTCGCCGGCAATTTATTCTCGTCAACAACACCAGTCCATTACCGAAGTCGCTGGTATATGAACTGCTCCCGTCTGTCAGCGGCCTTCCATTCAGAATGACTTCTCGTGCCCGCGCAGCCCGCATCGTGGAAATGCTGAATTATGACGATCGATCTTCTTTGCAAGGACAGATTAAGCAGCATACCAACCCCTCAGGGGTCATCGGCGATACGTCGCTCCAGAAACTGGTAATGAATTCCCTTTCCGACGGTTACTGTCGGGAGGTGATTGAGTTGTCGGGAGGTGAGGATCGGTGTTTCTTGGCCATCAGTGAGTTTTTCCAGGCTGTCCAGGAGGTGTTTGGAAATGCTTGGCATGGTCATACACCTAAAAGCTCTCGTCTCGTCCATAGCGCGGGGATTATTTCCATGGGGTTCGTCATGGAGCAGTTGTGTGCTACCGGAGCGCCACTGGCCCCAGTATTCAAGTTAGGCCTTAGAAAGCTACAAGGATATACAGCTTGGACGCTCGGTTCGGGGGAGTGGTCCTTTAAAACAGGCAACCGGCCATGGAATGGCGTTCAGAATTTACATGGTGATATTCATCTTTTGACTGATCATTTGACCAGGGTGGTTCGAAGTTCGGAACTCGTACCTAGCTAACTGGTGCTCATGACTAATATTTAGGAGGCATTATGACTACTTTGGTTTCCTCGGATCTGTCTCCAGCTCTGGCCAGTGACGCCAGTGTAAAAGAGTTCTCTGAAGTCATTCTTCATTTATCCATGGCTTTTCAGGAGGCATTGAGGAGACTCGCAGGGCAGGACGAAGCTTTCCCTTCGGAAGGGTATGGCATGCTGACTGAAGCCTACGGTTTGCGGACGCGTGCGAATATTCTCTACCTGACGCCATCTACCCATGTGGTGCAGGCATTAAATTTTTCCCAAACTGCTATGTTGGGGAAATTCGAAGAAATATTGAATTGTTTGAGTGATGTAACCGATTTGCACACTGTTAACTCCATTTTGGTATCCGTGATCACCATTGCATCAGCGCTTGGTGAGGGGCGAGCCAAAGTTGTAGAGTTTTTGTTTGAAACGTTATGCGTCGATCTTGAGTCTTGGAAGGTTTAGTCTAGCTGTTTGGTTTTTTGTCGCTTGAGATACGGGAGGAATCAGTGGAGATTTTTAAAGAGTTCGTTTTTGAGGCCGCTCATCGACTGCCCAATGTTCCAGAAGGGCACAAATGTGGGCGTCTGCATGGTCATTCATTTCGTATTGCAATTTATATTGATGGCCCTGTTGATAGAACGTCGGGTTGGGTCAGGGATTTTTCCGAGATAAAGGAGATATTCGCGCCTTTGTATGAACGCTTGGATCACAATTATCTTAATGAAATTCCCGGACTGGAAAATCCGACGAGCGAGGTTTTAGCCGTTTGGGTTTGGCAGGAGCTAAAGCCATTGCTTCCAGAGCTATCCGCAATACGTATTCACGAGACATGTACAAGTGGCTGTATTTATAGAGGGCCGGAGGTGTAACCACTCTCGTGTAAAGAAAGTAGAACTATGCGTAGTGTGTAGTTTACTGGGTAGGTCTAGGCTTTTATTGTCGAGTTTAGTGATAGTTTTCTTGTCTGGCTCGACACTCGGCCCTGTAGGGAGGTGGATATGGTAAAGCCTAACAACGGTCGAGGTAAAAGTGCTAGGCGTGCTCAGACTCTTTCACCATATACTCTTAAATGGTACCAGGCGAAGATTACTTCTTGGGACTTTTCGTGGTCATTTCGAATGGCTACCCGACGCGAAGTATCGTCTGGGGAGGACGCTATCCAAGAATTCGCTGTCCTCACTTTCAAAGGTGCTGTGGTTTATCCAGAGGAATTTAAGTATCCGGAGATAGAGATTCAATTGGTGGAAGGGTTTGCCTTCATCGCCAAAGAGTCTGTTACTCCAAGTATTGGCTCGATGAGCGCAAATGGTCGATTGCTCTCGGTTTACGTCTCAGTTCCTGTGGAACGGATAAAGACATTGGTGTCCGTTGCACCTCACGTGCGGGTCGTTGATTTTCATGCATCGCCTTTACATTATCGTCGAGCGTTAGTCGTGTCGATACAATTAGATACTGAAGTGGAGTAATGTTTTGGCGCTGATCAAGGCGTATGTATCGAATGAGCAAGGCAGGTCATGGTGTCAGGCGATCCCGTACCAAAGGTGCTAATCCGGCAACGTTGCATTGCACCGAAACTCAGTTCTCCCCATCCAACAACTTAGCCGCCCTGAACCTCTCTTCGAGCACCAGCACCACACCGGGGTAATACCTGGGACCGGAAATGAAGCCTTCATGACCGAGGTGTGGAAAGGTGTAGGCATAACTGGTTTCTTTGCCTCCGGGGCGTACAAATCCCCGCTGCCCCTCTAGCCAGGTATTTAGCAGCGCCATGACTTGTTCCGGGTCCACATTCCCTAATTCGTCGGTGACGGCGTTTAGTGGCAGCGAAGGCACGATGAAGGTGACGGCGAAACGTTGGTCTGTATCGTTAGCCAGATGTCCGCTGTCCTCTCAGGCAGCCTGCAAGCCCTTGTGCACATTGCGTGTCGGGTTGGAGCGTGGCCCAACCCGTTGCCAAGCTTGCTTGGCCTCGAAACCGAAGCAAACCTTGCGATTGGTGACATAGAGATCACATCGTCCCGGGCGCAGGTCGCCCGATTCCACGCCATCTGCTTTAACTTTGTGGCGCTTGTCCGTGGAGAACTCGGCCATGGCAGATATGGGCTGAGGACTAGGTCTTGCTGCAGGCATCTGAGCAACTGTTCAGCGTGGTGAAATGGTTGGGTGCGCTCTATCTGGCCTGGGTGCTCTGGCGTGCGCCGACCCGCATGCTTCCGAAGCGGCATTCAAAAAGCTAGCCGTTGGTCGAAAAGCAATACTTCATCCAGGGTGTGGGCTGAAGTGTGGGCTGGTAAGTTTTTTCAAAAACCAGAAACGACAAAGCCCTGAATAATCAGGGCTTTGTCGTATATAGATGGCGGAGGCGATGGCGTCGATGGGCGCGTATGACCTGTCAGCCGTCTCTGGATATGTGCCTGCAGAAAAAACCCACGATTTGCTTATCTCAAGAACAAGACTTCGCCAGTTGTTTTCAGAACAAGGGCGGAAAAAGGAATGTCGACGAAAATCCTGAGATCGTGCACCCGCCCAACTCAGCAGTGACTCACGTGTGGGCCTGGCTTTCGTTGCTCGATTCCGACTCACGCGATGCTGGCAGTTTGCCTAGTCCGCTGGCATGCTCTCGACGATTCGTCAGCAGACATTGTTGAGCCAGGGAGAGCAGGTGTGGGTTTAGCGAACAAGGCCAAGGCAGTTCAACTGAGTGTTCTGAGAAAATATGGTGTCCTGGCGGATTTTTCCGGCCTGGATGAGGGGGGGCTTGACCGTGCCCTGAAGGGGCGTTTGTCTGCAAGCGCGTCGATGGATCTGACCTTTGCTAACTGGTGTGATCAGTTGCTGGGGCTGGGACGGCGAGTGCCGGTTGCGCGTTTTGACCATCAGGTCGCGGGGCAAATCCGGCTGGACAAGCTCGCGGTGGGGCAGGACCTCGCCGCAAGCCTCAAGGTGCACGACAGGCAGCTTCAAGCCAGGCTCAAGGCGTCCGAGCAAGAAGTCATGCGGTTGCAAGACCAGTTGCAAGCACTTCGGCAAACCAGGGATCATGCGGCATTGATGGAACCGGAATCCGTAGCCGCGCAGAGGTTGAAGTCCTGGTATCACGATACAACCGATCCTCTGCATAACATCCTGTGGGAGATCAAGGAAATTGACGGTCGCATCTTCGACCATCAAGGCCACATTAACCGGGATTACCGTCAGCAACTGGTCGAGATCATTCTGCGGGCACTGAACGGTTTGGCCCGTTTCGGTTTATATGTTGAGGCCGAGTTGCGTGACGCTTCACCCAAAGAGCCTGTTTTGCCATCGGTGATGTTGCATCACAACCCACCAGATCAGGGTGAAGAGCATCTACTTGAACACTTCGACTTTGTCGTCAAGGGTGTGCAACCGGATGTGCTGAGGGCGGCTAGCGAATTCCTTTTTCTTGGCCAGGCTCTACCTGAAATGGACAAACAGCACCGCTTCGATTGTCACGTCAAGGTCTCCTATCGCGACGGGCTCGAATTGGACAGGGACGAACTGTTCCATCTGTCTTGCTTCCTGCAAAAGTTGTTTGAGGCCCTGGCAAGGTCAAATGATGGTCGGCCGAGGGGAGCATTGCGAGAAACGGTGATTCTCTGCCTGCTGCTTTCCTGGACCGCGCCCTGCATGCCCATGCGGATACAACGAGCGCAAGTGCTGAGCCTGCAAGACACGTTCTACAGAGGGCACAAGCCGTTCACGACCGACACCTCGAATCCCGACAGGGACGTATCCGCTGGAAAAATTATCGAGCACCTGTTCCATACATTGCATGCACTTGTTATGCGGTGAAAAGGACAGTGAGCCTGAAGGGCAGCTAGCCGATATGCAGGATCAGGTAGGCCAGCGCTCCGAGGCTCAACAGGCCTACTGGGACTACGGTGTAGAGCAAGGCCTTGGTATGTCCTGCGGTTCGCTGCAGATTGACTTGCAGGTCGTCGACCCGGGCATCCTGCGTCAGTAAATGCTGGTGAATGGCTGCAAGCGTTTGCAAAGTGGAGTCATGCTGCAAGCCGACCTGGGTGTCTTGTGCCAGCAGACGCTGCTGAAGGACCGCAAGCGTTTGCAAAGTGGATTCGTGCTGCGTACTGGCCTGTACTGCTTGCGTGCAGAGAGTGACTTGCACGCGCTGGTCCTGCTGGGCAATGGCCTGCTCCACAGAGGTGCGGCCCTTGCTGGCCAACACGGCGATCAGTGCTTCCAGGCGCTTCGTATGCTCCTTGCCGAGTTGTTGCAGTTGCTCGAGCAACTGATCGTTGCCCTCGCGATGGACTGACTGGTTTGCTTCGCTCAGTGCCTTCAGTTGTGTTTGCGTGACGAGCTGAAACGCCTGGTGATGATCGTTCAGTTGCCCTTCGAGCGTTTGGCTGTGCGTGTTAAGAGCTTGCAGGGTCTGTTGGCCGAGCGTTTCGGCTTGAGTGCTCAACGTCTCGAGCAGATGCTCCGCCCGGGTGGCTGCCAGCGCCTCGGTGCTTTGCTGGGCATCGGCCAGTCCCGACATCTGCTCGAATAGCCGCTCATTGCTTTCGTGATGGGCTAGCCGGTTGGCGTCGTTCAGGGCGTGCAGTTGCGCTTGGGTATGGGCCTGGAAGGCCTGCTGGTGTTCACTTAAAAGGCCATCGAGCGCTTCGGTTTGGCTCGATAGCGCTTGCAGGGTTTGCTGACTGAACGCTTCCGTTTGGGCGCTCAGTGTCGTTGCCAGGTCTTTAGTTCGGGTGTGTGCCTGATGTTCGGCATCGTGTTGGCCGTCCAGCAATGCTTGAAATTGTTCGTCGAGGGCAAGGCTGTTAGCGGGGTAGTGGCGATCGAGCGTTCGCTTGATCTTGCTTATCTGCGCCATCAGGCCGTCATGGCGGTCCTTGTTCTCTTTGTCGAGCGGATACAGCGCACCGTCCAGCAGTGCAGTGAGTTCGTCTTTCAGTGGCGCGATCACGATATCGTTGAGCAGTTGTGCCATGTCTTGCCTGGCGGCTCGCATTTCGTCTTGAACTATGTTGTCAGTCACGTCGAGGGTTTCCGGCGTAGAGTTTTTCCGCTTCGTTGATCAGCAAATGGGTATTCAACACGGCCAGGAATTTGTCCATGGCGGTGGGTTCCTTGGTGATACCTGTCTTGACGTTTTGGAGGGTTTTAACAAAGGCTTCATTGACCCGCCGTTCAAAGTGTTCGGCTATTTTCAGCGAACTGGTCATTCTGGCCAGATTTGCATCCAGTTCTGACTGTAGCGTCGAAAGGGCGTCGTGGTGGTCTTGAAGGTGTTGCAGCTTTTCTTTCACGCTGCGCCGTTGCGCTTTGAGAGCGCTGACGGTCTTCTTGATTCGCGCGGCCTGCGCGCGGAAGCCGTCAATGAAGTTTTGATGGGCAAGTGATGCATGGCGTCGCTGACTTTTACGAAAAGCCATGTCCAGCACAATCCTGTCGTTTTTGAATTTCGACGACCAGAAGTAGCTGTCAGTGCTGTAGTCATCCAGAACATAGGCGATGGCATGGAAGTCTCTGTCATCGAAGGTGATGGGGGGCAACCGGTCAACACACTCGCTTAAAGGATCCTTCAGATTATCCATAGCCACGCGCTCAAATAATTCATTGAGGATTTCTGTCCAACCCTGGCACAGTTCTTTCAGGCGGTCTTTTTCCTCTTCAAGCGCCTCTTGCAGCGCTGAAACGGTTTCAGCGTCCACCTTGATCGACGAGCCTTCGAATAATGATTCAAACAGCGTCCTGCACTCGGTGTGCACTAACTTGGACAGAACGGCGCCCAGCTGCTTTTGAGTCGTGTACTGCTCGTCGAGACTGGTTTGGTGATCCTCAAGCTTCTCTAACCAGGGACCATCGGACAAGGTCGGGTAGTGTTTGCCCAGTTGTTTTTCAAAAACCTGCAGATCTTTATCCAACTCTGCCTTGCGCTCGTCGTAGCGCGCTCGGAACACCGAGATTTGACCCTGTACGACGCCATCCAGTTGAAAGGCCGCGAACAGCCGCGAGAACGGTCCGGACGCATCTTTGATGTCGGCAATCAGTTGCTGCCTAAATTCACTGATCACCGGTGCAATCTGCGCGTAGTACTCAAGGTCGGTGTTGGCCAGATCACGAGCGGAATCGCCCAGTTCAAGCACATACAGATTGTCGGCAAAACGTGGGGGAATTTTTAGTTCGAGGGTTTCGATCTCGCTGATCATTGTTTGACGTAATTGCTGTACGCCGAACGAAGTATTGAGGAAGTGTTTGCGCACGCTGCTGAGGGAGAAACAAGAGGTCACCACCACGCGAAAACGCACTGGCTGGCTTGCCCAGTGGGCCAGTTCCTCGATCTGCAGGTTTTCCGGTCGCAGAAAGCCCAGGCTGCTAGCCTGGGTGACCAGCAGCACCAGGTCCGCCACGGTGACATAACGACGGGCGAGCTGTTCAACCAGTTGCTGTTCGTTACGGTTGCGTGCGTCCAACCCGGGCAAGTCGATCAGCTTGACGTCCACGTCCAGAGCAGTGCCAGACTCAGTCGGAAACAGCCGGCCGGGAATCAGGATATCAGTCAGGTCCGTATTCTGCCGGCCGCCTTGCTCGACTTTGCGGCGAATATTGGCCAGTGCTTGGGTAGCCTGGGCCTCATCCAGTGGGCGGTCATCCCCGATGTACCAGTTGTCATCGGGCGCACGACCGTAGCGCAGCGGCATGGCCGTGGCTGACTTGCCCACGGCTTGGCCGCCACGTAGTACGCGAGCCACTTCATCGCGGGTGCTCGACGCTAGCCCCAGCAGGTCGAGAATGAGGGTGGTTTTGCCGACTTGCGTCGCGCCGTAGACCACCACCGTCACTTGGTCGGAGCGCTTGACCTGATCGCTAATCTCCGGCGCCAGTTCGTGGACAAAACGGTCGAAGGCTTGCAATGCCCAATCGTGACGCTGTCGATGTCGCTCAAGCCAGGTAGCGGGAATGGGCACGGTCGATCTCGGTTTCCAGATTGCGCCGCGACACGTCCAGTGCCCGCAGTGACCGGGCCAGTGCATCGCGTTCGGCGAACTGGTCAATGTCAACGCCGTAGGCCAGGCTCAGATTGCGCTGGATACGTGCCTCTATCGTCTCCATCAGTTCGTCATAGTGCTCAAGACTGGTTTCGATCAAGTGATCCTTGAAGCGCTCGATGCTGGCGCCGATGAAGTTCCGTTTGCCCACGTCGTAGTGATGCACGGAACTGGCAGCTTTGTAGCCAATGAACCCAAGCCCCAACAGGCCAGTAGCGGCCACCGATAAGGTGGCGCCAAGGCCAGTGGCTGCGCCCCCGACAAGTGCGGGAATCACATCGAAGCTTCCGTCGATGGCCAGATCCACGGCAGTGATTGCAAGAAGGGCACGAATGGCTTGCTGGGCACCTTGGGTAAACTTGGGCAGCGTTTCGCCGATATCTTTGGCGAGCTGCACGGGGTCGTAGTTCACCAACTGTGAAGTGTCTATGACGTTGCGCCGGCAGAGCGCGATGCCCTGGCTCATACGCAGGTATTCCATCGTCAGCGCTGGCAGGTGTTGCAGGGCAGTATTGAACTGCTGGGTTCGAGTCGTGCTGGTATCGAGGTGATTTTCGCTGGAGGTCTCGTTGAGCAGCAGGCAAACGTGCTTCTGAAGTAACTGCGGGTCGACCCTATTGCTCAAAGGGGAGATGGCTCCACCATCAGCTTTTTCGTAACCGAGGTACTGCCCGGGCTGATCTTCATTACGCAGGCTTAACACGGCCTGGGCGTCGAGATGCTCTTTGGGGGCATGGCCAAGGGCGAGTAGGTCGTTGGCAACGTGGGTCAATGCAAGGTAGGTGGCATCAACGGGGGTCTGGCCGGCCTGGTTTTCCCAGTGCAGATTGATGCGATCGATGAAGCGTTGCTCGGTTTCGCTGGCATTGAGCAGGAAGAAGTCTTTGGCGGTCCGTAGTTTGTTGCCCCAGCCTTCTTCCTCGTCGCCGTAGGCTTTTTTGGCGCTAGCCGTGGCTTGGCGTGCGTATTGGTCAACGTAATGGTGCAAGGACTTCTGATATTTTTTGCGGTAGCTGATGACTGACTGGCGGAACTTGTTAAGGATGGAGTCAATCAGTGCGTCCTGGGCGCTGGCGCGTGCACCGGCGTCTTCGACCAAAGATTCGAGCAAGGTCACAGCGGCTTCCAACTCCAACTCCACGATGGAGCGTAGATCCGTCAGGCGCTGGTGGTGAACGCTTTCCGGCACCTGGGCGTATTTGGCCAGCGCTTCGATCAGTTGTGGAACCCAGCGCGCGCGGTACTCTTCGCCACGCCCGACGCACAGGATACGATCCAGTTCCTCGGCAGGTACGTCGCAGGCTTCCGCGGCCGAAAGGCGCAGCGTGTCACGCTCATCGTCGCTTTTGCCCTCGGTACGGCCGATGGTAATAATCGGTTGGCGGCCCTGAAGGGCGTTTTCCAACATGTCGACCAGTACTTCGTTCGTTGCGTTAGTCGCCAGGGCATTGGCGTTGGTGACCATGATGCTGCCCATGGCATGCTTGAGCGTGTCGCGCATCTCCTCCTGCCACAGGCTGTTGGTACGGCTCAGCCGTTCGTATCCAGGCAGCAGCAAAAAGCCGAAGCCATCACTGAAGTGACGGCGGGGCACATATAAACGAAGCAGCAGGAAACGTTCACCGGTAGAGAAACTGCGCAGTTCCTTGGCCAGGGTCTCCTGGTTGATTTCGTGTTCCTCGCCGTATTCATCCACGCCACGGGCGTAGGATGCTTCACAGTCTCGCTCGAGGATAAACAGTGGGCGACATTCGCCACGGCCCGGGTTGTCCTGCAGCCAATCATCCAGACCGTAGAGTTCACGTAGCAAGTGGGTTTTGCCGGCGCCTTGGGTGCCGCCTACGCAAATGAAATAAGTCGCGTGCATTTCGCGAATGACTAGCAACTTGCGTAACACCGCGCGAATTTTTTCGCGCTCGGCGTTGGTGCGCTCGAATTGCACGGCGATGTTGAGGATTTGCCGCAGTGCTTCGTTGACCGGGTCGATAAGGGTGGCGTACATGCCGGAACTCCTTGTTAAACGGTACTTGGCGAGTGTGGCCAAGCCCTGGCGAAGCCTTGAGGTGAAACTGGCTACGCCGCAGAAAAATGGTTCGCCAGCATATCGACCGCCCAACGGAAATGTTTAGCGGTCGTTTTCACGACAACGATTGCGTACTGGTTGGCGGTTCGCCAAAACAAACGCGCTACCGCTCAAAAAAGTGCTTTCCGAATCAATCCATTCACCGCCTTCATCACGCTTCATGACTTTTTCGTTTGTGGGCAAACCCTGGGCGTTGTATTGGTAGCTGTCGGTCATGTCGTACATTTTCTTGCCGTTTTTCGTGCGTTTGAGCATGACTTTTTACTGATCGGGCGCGTCTTGCAGTACGGTGTAGCTTTCCATCTCGCCCTGGCGATCAATTAATGAAGTGACCTTGGTTGTCTTGGGGTCGTAGAAAATCGTGATTCGACTGCCGTCCGGCCTGGCGGCGCCGGTTAGGCTGTCGGCAGCGTTGTAGTTGAAGCGGTAGGTGTAGGTTTCTACCAGTTGGCCCCACTCTGTGTTGAACATCACCCATTCCTGCCAATAGGTCAGGCGTTCCAAGTCAACGAGGCGAAGGCGCTGTTGGCAAGGCATGCGAGCGCGCCGACCAAGATACAGTGTGTGCGGTTCATGGTTGCGACCCTTCCAGTATGTTGATGGTGTTGTTGTCGGCGCGGGCCGTGCGCCATTGTTTTTAACCTTTCTTGCGCACTTCGCACTTGCCCGTCGGCGACCACACGTTCAGATTGCCTTTCCAATCGTAGTCCGGCGTTTTCAGCAGGTCAGGGCCGTCGATGTTGAGTTCCATCTCCTGGACCCTGCCGTGGGCTTTTACCCAGGCGCCGCGACCTTCGTCGGTTTCCAGCAAGATGTAACGCTCAACTCTGCCGGAGTGCAGCATGGCAATACGCGATTTGCGAGTGGGTTCGTCGTAGCTGGCTTCGTTGACGACGTTGGTTTTGTTGATGCGGCGAAGGACTTCGCAATGCTGTTTTTTAGCAAAGTCGCCGTAGAACGTTCGATACAGAGCATCTGTTGGCATGTTGTGAAAGTGCGGCAACGTCATCGCTGCGAAAAATGAGATACCGTCCTCAGGCATCAGCACTGGCGCGAGCTTCTCGAACAGCGTTTTGGCGGAAAGGACTTTGATTTCGCTGGCGGAATAGCTGGGCAACAAGGTGCCCGCTACTTTCAAAAATTGCCCGTCGAGTTGCGGGGTGAATGGAAAGCCCAAAGGGATTTTTTTGGAAGCTATCGTGGTTGGCGCTAATCACCACCAATGCCTTGGCTGCCAGTGTCTGACGTTTGCCATTGGGCGACTCGGTGCCGCCAGCGACCTTTCCGAGGGCTTGCCGATGACGCCGCAGTAATACGCTACGCCATAGGGGTCAATCAATCGCGCAGCGGCCTGGCGCATGACCTGGCGATCGTCATTGAACTCGGTGCTGGAAAACACATTCGCGCCGTGCTCCCACTGCAACCCGGCTTCATAGGTCGGCGTCACCTACTTAGGACAACTACTGCGCCCCTTATCGTCAACTACTCAGACCACCAACCTTTTTCTACCTGACCGTAGTGTGGGCCACTAAACCAGCTTTCTAGCTCTACGTCCAAGGTAGTGATCGGTGCCAGATTACCTTGCGTCGGATCCAGGACATTAGCCTGCTTATGCGCCCAATCGATCCAGGCTTGTGCCATTTCTTGATCTGCTAATGGGGTAATTGTCAGCCGATCTTCCACCGCTTTTATGAAGGCTCGTAAGCGCTCGGCGCGTTCCCATCGCTCTGTATGTTTAACGAGGCTTAGTCTAAGGCGACGTTGAGTTTCTGTAGTACGGGCTCGTTCAAAACGTCGTCTTTCATCTTCAGCCCATTCACGATCTCTTGCCTCCTCTTTCTCTCGGAGGACCTTGATAGAAACTGATGCGGAACTCAAGCCCGCCAGGATGCTTGAAAGTTTTTTCTCGAGCGGTGCGGTCTTGGTGTCTTTCCAGTTTTTCCGTTCTCCGTAATCCATCCGCGCTTCGATCTGAAACGTCAGTTCCCCCGTTGAGGCCCATTCAAACTGCGGGCTTCGCGGGGACATGAAATTAGGCTCCCATGGAGCATCAGGGCGGCGTTTTGGGGGAGGCGGTGGTGGTATCGGGTGTTTGTCTAATCGCTCCATGAGTCGCACGGCCATCGGCTCGTCGTTAACAGTGACAATGGTTTTTCCTTCAGCGTTGATCTTCCATGAATAACCCTCAACCTCACTCTCTTTGATCAGTGCATCGAAAAGGATTGCGCAGCGTTCGATCAATGTCGACGAAATCATCCCATTCAAGACACGCTTGCCTCCGTAATCGAGGTGGCCGTCCTTGAGCTTCGACGTTTTTGCGCTCTTTAGCCATCGACTCACTAGCACGTGAGGCTCGGTCAATTGATAGGGGGCTTCAATCGTTCGCCGGACTATAGTTGAGTTCAAATCAGTGCCAGGCTTGGCGGGCGGGGTGTCACGGTCGAGCACTTGGAATCGGACCTTGCCTTCGACCTGAGGAGGTTTGGGTTTGCGTCGTCGATGTTTTTCCGGTTTGGCCCAGTGGCCACGGCCAGGGAGAGGGATGCCTGTTTTGCGGCAAGCTTTAGCGACGGCGACATCGGAAACACCAATGTCGTGGGCCAATTTGATCATGGGTGTTTGCCATACTTTTTCGAACAGTTCCGCAACGGTGAAGCTCACGAATGTGTACATGCAGTCTGTCACCTTTGTTCATCGCGAATTTAAGGTCACAACATCGGTTGTTGCGGATGTTAAATTCCGGGGAGCGCTGGGGGCAACCGTCCTATGAGGGTGTCCGCGTATCTGCCCTAGTATTTTTGACCGGCGGGGGGGGCGTTGTAATCGGCGGTCATTTGCTGGAAGCGGTTTTGCAGTTCCAACAGTTCAGCCGGGGGAGGATGCGGCTTCTTTCGGCTTCGTAGTCGGCAGGGATCAAGGGGGATATGTCGACCAGCACAGTTGGGGCATCCTCGATTAGTAAGGCCCTCCAGGGTTGGCGCTTTCTAGCCCAGCTAAACATCTGGGTGAGGTCGGCGAAGAAGCTGATGGCTTGCCGGTAAGCGCCGCGGTTGGCCGCTATAGCGGCCGAATTTGAAGGGGGGCGAACAAATGTGGTTCGGCAGTTTTGTTTGTTTAGAGGGTGGATCGACTCGTTGTTGCAAAAAAGCCAAATTGAGCTATCAATGCCTAGGGAGAAATCTGACGAGTGGGTAGCACCAATAAATGGCGGAGGCTTTTCGCCATCATTTGAATCGGGTAGTATCTGCGTACCTATGGATGGAATATTTAAGAAATGAGTAAGTCCGAAGCTAAAAAGTACAAAGACCTAAATCTTAACTTTGATAGTATCGCTCCATGTATTGAACGGCATGGTGGGACTAATCCTGTTCTCGAAAAAAAGAACGATAAGGAACAGCATCTTCGGTTTCATGTTAAAGATAACGTTTTTCTTATGAAGATCTTTCCCGTATCGGGAGGAGTTTTCTCCTTGGGAAAGGCTGCGGGTCATTGTCCGGATACATTTGAACACTTCGCGAATAAAATCATCGAGGAGTGTGTTACGCCTACCCCGGCAAGTTTGAATGTGTCTTTACCACGCTTTCCATCAGAGCATGTTGTACCTATTCTAGACTTTCTGGTGGAGGCAGGGGCCCAAGTTAGTGAGGTGGACGGTGGCGCCCTGTGTAAGATGTACAGGGTTGTCGGTTCTCTGGGTGATAGCTTAGTCATCAAGCATTATAACTCGGGTACGCTTCAGTTTCAGGGGAAGTATAGGCAGCTCGCAGCGATTGTTAGTGACTACCTTGGATCGGTTCTTTCACTTGATGATGTTATTAAAGCGCAGTCAAAAATTTACGCTGTAGAATTAACTGTTCAACAAGTTAAGGATGGACTTTTAGCGGTTCTTCCCGCTGCGCACGGTTTCATATCGGATGCAGTAAGAATTCAACTTAGCTCTGCTTTCGCGCTCGCGAAAATCGAACTTCCTGTAGAAGACTACTCATGTGTAGCTCTTCCTGCATTGCGTGGTTTAGAAGGGTTCGTCAAGGATCTGTTGATCCGAGGGAACCTCCACCCGGCTAAGCAGTCTACCTTTGGTGACTATTTTCGGGATGGTAAGTTGGGAAAGGATCAAGCAACTCACGTCACGGCAAATGGTGGCGTAGCGCTCGCTGAGGTGATAGACGAGTGCTATGCTTACTATAGCGCGGAGCGTCATCGAACCGCTCATATGGACGCTCCAAGCACTACCAGTAGAATTCTGGATTTTTCGACAGCAAAAGCTATAGTTAGTAAAGTTTTTGAATTGATCGAGGCGGCTTCTAAGAGGCTCATGAAATGAAATCTGACTATTTGGTAACTACTGAGCTTCCTAATAGCTTGGGAGTATCAGCTTTTATTTTGGCGGCCAATTACCATAGCCCTTTTGAGTGTCTTGAAGAAATTTCTCGAGAGTTGGATAGGCAATCGGTTAGGGGGGCTGTTGTTTTTGATCTTCTGCTGGCGAATGGCACTAAAATTAATAGATATTTTTTGGCGCAATTCGACGGAAAAAAATTTGCTATAGACAGCATTCAAGAAGTCAGTATGGAATACATGAGCTTCAGTAAAGTGTCAGCTGAGATGCTAAAGCGTAGTGCGAAGCTTATAGATGATGTATTGCTGACACCTGCTATGAAGTTTGCAGTGCGTCGCGGTATACCGTTCTAGTTATATTAACTCGAAGGGGCGGTCTCAAGGAACAAGTGCAACACCTGATGTAAGGTGTTGCCATATCTACCCAATACAAACACTTGAGTACCGAGGAGCGCGTCACCATTATGGTGATGCTATTTCAACAACAGGCGTTGCGGGCTATTGCCGCTTTGCTAGGCCGTCACCCCAGCACCATCAGTCGTGAGATCAAACGCACCCCCCAGCAGTCTCACTATGACGCCATACAAGCTACCAGCAGGGCTCAACAGCTTCGACATGTGCCTCGCCGTCAGCGGCGTTTATCTCCAGACTCAGAGCTATTTCAAGTGGTCGTCGAAATGCTCCGCATCGGCTGGTCACCGCAACAAATTGCCCGCAGACTACGCAGTATCTGGCCCGGCCAACCCGAGCGACATGTGAGCCACGAAACGATCTACCTCGCTATCTATGCCTACCCACGCGAAGAACTGAAGCGTCAGCTGATCAGTTATTTGCGGCAGGCTGATGGCAAACGTCGCAAGCGAACCCAGAGCAATGTGCGTCGAGAACGCTACCCTGCGCAGTTGAGTATTCACCTACGACCAGCAGAAGTTGCAGACCGTCTGGTTCCAGGGCATTGGGAGAGTGATCTGATCATGGGCGCCAATAATCGCTCTGCGGTTGCCACAATGGTCGAACGCACGAGCCGTTATGTGATTCTCGCCAAACTCGAAGGGCCTACCGCTGAGGCGGCGGCGGAAGCCATTGTGAGGGAAATGTCGCGGATGGCGCCATCGCTACTAAAAACCATGACCCATGATCAAGGCAGCGAAATGGCTCGTCATGCCGAAATCACTGCGCGCACGGGGATGAAGATTTATTTCGCCGATCCACACTCGCCTTGGCAGCGTGGTAGCAATGAAAATACGAACGGTTTGTTACGTCAGTACCTCCCAAAAGGCACAGATCTCTCTCTGGTGACTCAGGCACGACTGGACGAAATCGCTGATTTGCTCAACACCCGACCCCGTCAGACACTGGGCTGGAAATTTCCGGTTGAGGTGCTGGTGGATCATCTTCAGTTTTCCGCGACCAACAAGCTTGAAACGATAAACTAACCGGTAAGAGCAAGCCCCCTCCCCGCCAAGCTACCTGGTGGATGCATCTAATGGGCGTTTCTATCGTGTCATTCCAGGCCGTCACATCGGCGATGTAGGGGGGGGTATGTATAGCCATTGTTTAAGCGATGGAGGGGGGGTGTGTATAGCCACTGCTGCAGCGACCAAAGGGTTTGATCATGGCTCAGCTAAGCCCTTGGCAGTGGAAATTGTGCTTAGTCAGGTAGGCTAGGTTCGTTCAGACGCCAAGTGGTAACGATGATTCGGAGGCGGGAATGCCCAGTTTCGTGATTAGCATGCTCAGAAAAAATTAACTGACTGTTGCACTTGTTCCTTGAGACCGCCAGGTCGACGAAAGCGGCCCGCTCCAAATCGATGAACTGTTGTGTGCTTCGATTCTGTCTGCGATGATCCAAGCCTGTTGTCCTGCAGTTCGGTGGTACGTACATACAAAAACGGCTGATGCTTCCGCCGTTCACTGCGGCGTTTGTGCTGTCAGCTGACCCGAAGGGCAGATTCTGGGATATCACAGTGTCAAGCATCCTGAGTCCTCGTGGAGGCGGCATGCTGGCCTGCCCTGGTCATCGCAGATTGCATCCATCGCCGAACCCATGAGCTTCCACCTTATGAAGACGGTAGAAATCCTGTCGCGGTATACGCTGGAAAAGACATCATCGACTCGGTTGGTGGATGCTCGTAGGTTGAGGACAAGACAGCACTGAGCCGATCACCCAGCAGGTTCCAGGCGCGCCTCTTCTCTTCGGCATAGTCGTGATGCAGGTAATGGCGCCTCACCCGCGAACCCGCCAGCACATGGTTTTGGCAGCGATCAATGACGTCCAGGCTGACCCCCAAAGCCTGCATCATGGTCGCGCCTGTGCGGCGCAGGTCATGCGGCGTCCAGTCACCGTTCTTGCCGTCGGCAAGCACCAACGTGTCGTCATGACGCCGTCTTGACAGGGCCTTGCGGTTCTTGAACCGAGCCTGGCGATCGCCGACCTGTTTACTCGCTACTTTCACGTCCACATGCCCATCATCCTGCTTGTTCGGAAAGCACCACTGGGAATCTCCCGTCAGGGTCTTGAGTTCCTGAAAGAAATGCAGGGAAAAGGGGGAGAGGAAGACGTGGTGATCCTGTTTCTTGCCCCGGGAGCCTTTGACGTTTTCGCTCGGTATAAACCAGGTTTGTTGGTCCAGATCGACATTCTTCCATTCGGTCTGAAGCAACTCGCCGATCCGGCACAAGGTGCTCAGACTGATCCAGAGCGCAAGTTGGGTTTCCTTCTTTAATGGACGAACACCCTCGTACTTTTGACCCGCGGGGAGGGCGTTGTAATCGGCGGTCATTTGCTGGAAGCGGTTATGCAGTTCCAACAACTCACCAGGCGAGAGAATACGGCTTCTTTCCTCTTCGTAGTCAGATGGGATCAGCTTATTCATCTCAATCAGGTTGGTCGGGTTGCCATCAACCAGCAGAGCCCGCCAGGGTTGGCGCTTTTCTGCCCATGCAAACATCTAGGTAATATCAGCAAACAACCCAATGGCCTGTCGATTGGCCCCGCGACCGACGACGGTGCGCACGACGCTCCGTAAGTCGTGCTCATTTACAGAGGACAATGTTTTGTTTTTCAGTGTGGGGTACAAGTCTTTGGCGAAGCGTCGGCGCGGTTCGGCGTTACCATCTTTCCTCGCTACGCCGTTTAGCAGCCATTTTTCTGCCATATCTCCTAAGGTCAGTCCCTTTGCCTTGAGCGTTTCGGCGGCGACAAGTTGAGCGTTGACCTCTGCGCGGACTCGCGCTTTTTCGGCTCGTTTATAATCGTTGGGGTTCACTCCGGTCGCTAAAAGATCGCGGGCGATGTTCCGTATTTTGCGTATTTCCGGTAGTGATGTGCCTGGCCATGTCCCGCACGAAATATCGGTGAATCTCCCTTCCCATCGGGTAATAGAACGCGACGGTAATACCTTTTTTCTTAAGTTGGACCTTGCCAGAGAGACCGCCATCTTCCCTGAGAACTCGACCTGCATCGTTGGCGTCTAATGATTCCAGTTCTTTGGCGGTGAGTTTGGTCATAACTTTTCCCTCCAAAAAAATACCCCCACATTTACCCCCACAGAAACGTCAGCTACCGATGGATTTCGTTGGATGGTGCTGGACGTGGTGGCGTTCTGGAGCCCTTGTAGATAATAGCGTGGCGGATTATTTTTGGGTATTTAGCGATCCGCTGAAATTCGCCAATAACTAGCATGGGGTGCTAGGGGTCGAGTGTTCGAATCACTCCGTCCCGACCATATAATTTAAAAAGGCCGCTAGATTTATCTCGCGGCCTTTTTATTTGCCTGCATTCCCAAAAAACACCAACGCCCGCACCTCGATACTCCTCCTTGGCGGTGCATCCACCGGCGTAGTCGGGTCATCAAACGCCGTATGTGCGCTGCGCCTTGCAACATCGCTACGCGAGTCATGGATCTTCAACAGCAGCACTTCATCCGGCCGCAACTGCGGGTAGTAATACCAGCGATGTGCGGGATTGGCCTTGACCGAAAAAGTCTCGCCAACCTTGTCCCGATACACCAGGTCGCTGGGCAGCAAGTCGCTCTCGGCCATGCTTCGCGCATCGCACAGGGCGAGTGGGGTACTCAGGACCGGCGCACCAATCGGCCGCCAGACGTTAATAATCGCAAACCGCTCCAGCAGCCGCTGTTCAGCCTCATCCGCAGGCAAATGATCACGTACCCTGCGAATCGCCGAGCGCTCGGTCTGGTCGTTATGCACGTACCGCACCGGCTCACGCAGCCCGCGGTCCTCGCGTCCGTGCTCGTCTACCCGGATGGTGTGGTCGAAGATCACCACTTTCACCGCACCGGTCTGTTGCTTGAGCAAGGCTTCGGTTTCCGGATAGTAGTGTTCACGGACCTGATCATCGTTTTCCAGGTCAGGCACCGAGCTGGTGTGGTCGATTCTTTCGAAACCGTTGCGATCCAGATGAGCCGGTTCGTCGAGCAACCGGGCGTTGTGAATACTCACTTGGGTGGGGTCCAGCACGCCGTTGCGCTTGGGTGTGCCGTCTGGCTGCGGGAAGGTGTAGTTCACCGGTCGCTCGCCGGTGTCCAGCAGGTAGTTGAGTTCGCCGATGACCGATGGCGGGGCGAGATGAGTCTGATGAGTTCCCATGAACAATCCTCCAGGCGTGAGGCGGTTTTCAGAAGGGTTCCTTGAAGGGCCGCAGGTCCAGTTCCTGGGTCCAGGCGCTGCGCGGTTGGGTGTGCAGGTACCAATAGGCGTCGGCGATGTCTTCGAGTTTCAGCGCACCGTCTTCCCCCAGTCGCGCCAGGTAATCCGGGGCACGGCTTTGCACGCGCTCACCGTCGATGGCGCCATCGATGACCACATGGGCGACGTGCACGTTTTGTGGCCCGAACTCGCGGGCAAATGACTGGCTCAGTGAGCGCAGTCCCGCCTTCGCGGCAGCAAAGGCGGCGAACGGTGGCTTGCCTCGCAATGAAGCGGTAGCCCCGGTGAACAATAGGCTGCCGCCACCACTGGCGAGCAGCAAGCGGGTGGCCTCGCGGGCAAACAGGAAGCCACCCAGGGTCGATGCCCGCCAGGTCTGCTCGAACAACTGCGCGCTCAACTCCAGGGTCGGCGCTGCGACGGAGTTGCCGACGTTGAAGATCGCGGCCTTGAGGGGGCCCAACTGGCTGATCTGCTGGCTGGCGGCGATCACCTCGGACTCGATTCCCGAGTCCGCCACGATAGCCACCGCTTCCCCGCCGAGCGCACGGATGCCCTCGACCACGGCCTGCAACTTGTCCGGGCTCCTGCCGCTGACGGCCACCTGCAAACCCTCCCGCGCGAAGCGTCGCGCCAGCGCCGCTCCCAGGCCGGCCACGGCACCCACACCGGCAATCCACACCACAGGCTCGGATCGGAACTCAGACATTAGCCACTTCCTCAATGAGATACGTGGCTAACAATTTACCCATCGCCGGGCGTGAGGAATAAGAACATCGACAGCTAAGGTTATGCGCTGACTCAATAGCGCATTTCCACCGCCACATAAGCCCCAATCCCATCCCCTGGATACAACGAAGCCGTATCCTGCCCCTTCGCGTCATACAACGGCTGCACCGCCGTCACGTATTTCTGATTGGTCAGGTTCTTCAAATCCAGCGACACCTTCCAGTCCTTGCTCGGCGTTTCATACCCCACGTTCGCCCCGAAGATTGTGTAGGAGGGCGCATAGAAGCTGTTCGCATAGTCCACCGCCGTACGCGAAGCCGATTGCACGTTCACCCCGGTATAGAAGCCCGCCGGGTGCTGATACTGCACTTCGCCCTGATAGATATGCTTCGGAATCCCCGGCAGTTGGTTGTCGCCGAAGGTCGGGTCGTGGCGGTAGTAGAAGTCGTTATAGGTATACACCTGCCGCAGGGTGATTTTTTCACCCGAGGTGTTTTCCCACAGGCGTGTATTCAAGCCGGCCTCGATCCCTTGGTGGATCGTCGGCGTGGCGTTGAATGCACCGGTGACCGCAGCAGCGGTGGAGGTGGCCGGGATGATCTGCACGTTGAGCAATTCATTTTTCACCCACGAGCGGTAGAGCGCCAGGCTGCCGTCGAAGATGCCCGATGAACCCTTGATCCCGACTTCCACGGTATTGGCTTTCTGTTCCACCAGCGGCCGTACGTACGGCGTGGTCGGCCCGGAGCCGGAGTATTCCCAGGACGCCGGTGGGTCGACGGATCGGCTGACGTTGGCAAACACTTGCAGTTGTGGGTTGAACTCGTAACGCACGCCCACTCGCGGTGCCAGGCTCCAGTTGTCGTAGGTCACATCGCTCGGGTAGGTGGTGGTGTTGGACACCAGGGCTTCCTTGACGTCGGCATGGCGGCGCACGTTGATCGCCGAGACGCCACTGGTCAGCCACAGGCCGTCCACCAGTTCCAGGTCGTTGCCCACGGAGAACACGTGATCGAACGAGGAGCTGTAGTCGACGAACTTGCGCGTCTGTTTGTTGGCGAAGGTGGAGTCGACCTGGCCCTTGAGGTGTTCGGTGGAAGTGAAGGCCAGGCTGGAGCGGCTTTCGTGGCCGAACAGGGTGTCGCGGCGGTCGTAGTTGATCACCGCGCTCAGGTCATGCCAGTCCCAGTAGCTGGGGTTGCTCGGGCTGTTCGGGCTGTTGTTGTGGGCGTACTGGTAGTAGACGAAACCCACCGACAGGGTGGCGTCGTCCTCAAAGGTGTAGGTGGTCTTGCTGCCCAGCCATACGCTGCCGGGGCGACGGCTGCCGGCGCCGCTGCTTTCGGCGGTGGCACTGGCACGGTCGGAATGGTGCTTGACCGCATCCAGGGTGGTGGCGCTCGGGTCGTTGTGGAACTCGTCGCGGTAACGCAGCATCACCCGGGTTTCGAGTTGCGGGCTGAAGCGGTAGCCAAAGTTCGCCACCACGCCCTGGCTCTTCGACAGGCTGTAGTCGCGGTAGCCGTCGCTGCGGTAGTTGTCGGCATTCAGGTAGTAATCGAACGCACCCTCGACGCCGCCGACACTCAGGCTTTGCTTGTTGTAGCCGTAGCTCCCGGTTTCCGCTCGCACCCGCAGCCCGGGTGCGGTGTATCCGGTCTGGTTGACGAAGTTGATGGCGCCGCCAAGGCTCAGTGCGCCGTACTGGAAGGCGTTGGCACCCCGCAGGATTTCGGTGTAGTTCACCCCCGAGCCGTTGAGGAATTCATAGGGTGTGCCGCCCGGGCCGGTGATCGGCAGGCCGTCGAACAGGAACTTGATGCCCTCACGGAAATACCCCGGCGAGGTGTTGGCGCCCGAGCCACGGATGGAGATCTTGGCCGCGTCGTTGCCGCCGGTGGACTGCACGAACACGCCCGGCTGATAGGCGAGGGTGTCCTGCAAGGTGGCAGTGCGTCCCTTGGCCACCTGTTCGCTGTCGACCACGCTGGTGCCGCCTGGCACTTCGGACAACTGACTCTTTGCCGCCTCAACGGGCGTGATCTTCTGTGCCTCTACCGTCACGGTCTTGAGCCGTGTTCCGGTCGTCGGTGTGACCTCATCATCTGCCTGCACACTGGCGGAAAAAACCAGGGCTGAGCCCAGCCCCACCATCGCCAGCCAAGTTGCTTGCCGCACGGCAAGTGTCAACTTTTGCAACTCTCCCCGAAAGATTGGATCCATTAAGCGTGTTCCTTGTGAATAGATAAAAGAGCCCCAGCTTTCTATTCGAATAGTCATGCCTGTTTCGCTCTGAGCAGTTTCTATGCCAAGACTATTGGCCAAGGAATACGGGCGCTTAGTTAAGGTTAAGTGTTCTGCGGGATACTTTGTTTTGAATCGGTGTTTGATTCTCAACAGTCAACTTTAATGCCTGGGATTACCGCAGCTGTCGCGAACGCAACAGCTGATAAGCAGTGTGTAAGGCTACCAACAATTCCGGGGTGTATAACGGGTATAACCATATAAGTGTTTGGCAGTGTTCGCCCAGTTTTACAAGGATTTTGCGCCGGTTTCGTGGTCAATATGGCGTTTCTTGAAGACTGGCATGCTCACTGCATTACACCCCGTAATTGCAAACTTTCAGTGTTCATCGAGTTCCTCTAAGGAAGTGTCATTGACAACCATCCTGAAACTTTCGGCGGTTATTTCACTGTGCCTGGCAGTCAATGCCTGCTCACCGGCTGCGGCACCGAAACATGAAACGTCTGCGGCTGATGGCACGGTCACCAACGGTGTAGTGACTTATTCGGCGACGGACTTTCATGAGTCGTCACCGGGGCGCAGTGGCGGAACTTTGCGCGTCTCAGCCGCCTCCGACGCCGGCAGTTTCGATGTTCATGCACTGTCTAACGGCAACATCCAGTGGATGGGCCGGATTCTCTTCGATTGCCTGGTGTACCAGGACGAGCAGGGCAATATCAGCCCGTGGCTGGCCCGCTCCTGGGACATCTCCGACGACGGCAAGACCTACACCTTTCACCTGCGCGACGACGTGACCTTCAGCGACGGCGAGAAATTCAATGCCCAGGCGCTGCAAACCAACCTGGACCACATGCGCGACCCGGCGACCAAGTCCCCACTGGCCGCGGCCTATATCGCGCCGTACCTGGATGGCAAGGTCATCGACGACTACACCTTCGAAGCCCATTTGCGCGAACCCTATACGCCTTTCCTGGATGTGCTGGCGCAGTCCTGGCTGAGCATGATCTCGCCCAGGCAGATTCGCGAGGCGCCGAAGACCATCGCCGAGCACCCCATCGGCAGCGGGCCGTTTACGTTGCAGAGCTACACCCGTGACCAGGGCGCGGTGTTCATCAAGCGCCCCGGCTATAACTGGGCGCCACCGGTGACGCGCCACGCGGGCGAGGCCTACCTGGACCGTATCGAGCTGAGCTACGTCCCCGAAGCCATGATCCGCTTCACGGCGCTAGAGTCCGGCCAGTCGGATTTCGCGCTTGATGCACCGGCCCAGAATGCCGCCGCCATCCGCGCCAACCCCGACCTGGTGATGCGCAGCCGGATCCGCAAGGGAAACCCGAGCCGCAGCATGACCTTCAACGTCGAGCAGCCACCGTTCGACGATGTACGGGTGCGTCGCGCAGTGGCCAAGGCCATTGACCGCGAAGGGTTGGCGTGGATTTCCGGCTTCGGCGAATACATCGCCAAGGCGGATTTCCTGGCGGCCAACACCCGGTTTTATCAACCCAACAACGACGCCCTGGCCTACGACGTGAAAGCCGCCAATGCGCTGCTGGACGAGGCCGGCTGGACCGGGCGCGATGCCCAGGGCTATCGAACCAAGGACGGGCAGCGCCTGAAGGCAACGATGCTGTCCTATGACAACCCGGCGTTTCCCGCCAGCGTTTCGGTGGCCATCCAGGCCGACCTGAAAAAAGTCGGCTTCGAGATGCCCATCGAAATGCTGCCGCTGACCCGCGTGACCGAGAAACGCTACGCCGGGAAATTCCAGGCGCTGGCGGGCGGTTACTGGCACACCAACACACCCGATGGCCTGTTCGTGCTCTATCACAGCCAGGCCATCAGCACCGACAAGATCATCGGCCAGAACGTCGGGCGCTTCCGTGATGCCGAGCTCGACCGCGTGCTCAGCGCCGCCCGCCAATCCCGCGACCCGGTGCAATTGCAGGCGCTCTATGGCGAAGCACAAAAACGCCTGACCGAAACCGTCCCGGCGGTGCCGTCGGTGGAAAGCCAGGTGCTCACTGCGTATGGCCGGCAGGTCCAGGGCGTGATTTTCGATACCTCCCACAATGTACCGTTCTTCACCAGCATCTGGCTGGACCGGGGGCAACCATGAGCCTGTTCAAATCCATCGCCTGGCGCCTGCTGGCGGGCATTGGCGTGCTGTGGGGCGCGGCGACGCTGACGTTCCTCGCGGTCAATTTCAGCGGCGGTGACACGGCGCTGGCAATCCTCGGCGGGCCGGATTCGATGCCCACTCCGGAGCTGCTGGCCCGGGTGCGTGCCGAGTACGGCCTGGACCAACCCCTCATCGTGCAATACGGCAATTACCTGGTGCGCCTGGCCCATGGCGACCTGGGCGAGTCCTATCGCTTGCGCATCCCGGTGCAGCAGGCGATTGCCGAGCAGATCGGTGCAACCATTCAACTGTCCCTGAGCGCGGCGTTGCTGGCGGTGGTATTGGCCCTGGTGTGCGCGATCCTCACCGCCAACCGTTCGCGTTGGGTGCGTTCAGCCGTTTCAGGCAGCGAGCTGGTGCTGTCTTCAGCACCTTCGTTTGTGATCGGCATGCTGTTGTTGCTGGTGTTTTCGTTTCATTGGCACTGGTTGCCGCCCTCCGGTTCCGTTGGCTGGCGCTCATTGATCCTGCCCTCGATCGCGCTGGCGTTGCCGGTGGCGGCAGTGCTGACCCAGCTGCTGCGCCAGTCCCTGGAAGACACCCTCGAACAACCCTTTATTGCCATGGCCCGTGCCCGCGGCTTGTCCGAAACCGCTGTGCGCCTGCGTCATGCCTTGCGCCATGCGCTGGTGCCGTTGGTGACCCTGGCCGGGTTCGTGTTCGCCAGCCTGCTGGGCGGCGCGGTGGTGGTGGAATTGCTGTTTGCACGCCAGGGCATCGGGCGCTTGATGCTTGATGCCACCAGCAACAAAGACGTGCCGGTGGTGCTGGGCGTGACCTTGCTGGCCGCCACCGTCTATGTGCTGGTGAACCTGGCCGTCGATTTGATCAACCGCTGGATTGACCCTCGGGCCAACCAAGCGTGAGTGCCTTTGAAGAAGGAAAAACCATGAGTGCTTCGATCCCCGCTGAAGTGAGTTATGCCGACTTGCACCAGCGTTTCGCTGACGTATTTGCCCGGATAGCCGACACCGCCGTCGCCCGCGAGCAGCAACGCGAGCTGGCCCATGACGCGGTGGCTTGGCTGCGCGAGGCCGGCTTTGGCGCACTGCGTGTGCCGCAGGCCTTGGGCGGCCTGGGTGCAAGCCTGCCGCAGCTGTTTCGCCTGTTGATTGAACTGGGAGAGGCCGATTCAAACCTGCCGCAGATCGTGCGCGCGCATTTCGGTTTCGTCGAAGGCCGGCTTTCCAGTCGCGACAGCGCTTCCCAGGATTACTGGTTCGCCAAAGTCGTCGACGGCGAGTTGTGGGGCGCCGCCATGGCCGAACGCACCGACACCACCCGCAACTCGGTGACCCTCAGCGCGGTCGACTCCGGCTGGCAGCTGGACGGCGAGAAGTACTACTGCACCGGCACGCTGTACGCCAACTGGATCGCCGCCGTGGCCCTGGATGGCGAAGATTTTGTCAGCCTGGCGGTACGCACCGACGCGCCGGGTGTCACCGTCGAGGATGACTGGGACGGCTTTGGCCAGCGACTCACCGGCAGCGGCACCACCCGCTTCAAGGCGGTGAACGTACCGGAGCAGCACATTGTGCGGCGCTTCAAGAAAGACGAACTGCGCGCCGAGTCCTACCTGAGCGCTTTCTACCAGTTGTTCCACCTGGCGACCCTGGCCGGCATCGCCAACGCCGTGCTGCGTGACGCCACCGAATTCGTCAAGGGCCGCACCCGCGCGTTTGGTGTGCCGGGGCAATCGAGCCCCAAGGATGACCCGCTGGTGCAGCGCGTGATTGGCCGCTTGTCGAGCCTGGCCTATGCCGCACGCACCCAGGTGCTGGCCGTCGCGGAGGTGCTGCAGGACGTGCACGAAGCGGAGCAGGGCGGGCAAGCAACCGAACAGCATTACACCGAGGCCGAGATTCGCGCTTTTCAGGCGCAACAGATCGTGCTGGAACAGGTGCTGGAAGCCACCACGCTGCTGTTCGAAGTCGGCGGCGCCTCCGCCACCAGCGAGTCGCGTCGCTTCGACCGGCATTGGCGCAACGCGCGCACCCTGGCCTCCCACAACCCGGCGATCTTTCGCGAACGGGCACTGGGCAACTACTACCTCAATGACGTCACCCCGAACGCCGCCTGGCGCAGCCTGCAAGCCGCCGATGCCGAGCAGCAGGCCGCCCGCGACGAAGCGAGTGCGGTATGAGCCATCAACCCTTGAAGAAAAAAGGATCACCCATGCGTTACCGCCAACTGGGCAACAGCGACATCCAAGTCAGCGTGCTGGGCCTCGGCACCATGACCTGGGGCCACCAGAACACCGAAAACGATGCCCATCAACAGATCGACCTGGCACTGGCCGAAGGTATCAATTTCATCGACACCGCCGAGATGTACCCCACGCCGACCAAGGCTGAAACCTGGCGCACCACCGAGCGTTACATCGGCAGCTGGCTGGCGGCCAGTGGTCGACGTGACGAGGTGATCCTGGCGAGCAAAATCGCCGGGCCGGCCCGTGACCCCAGCAGCCAGCAACACATTCGCGACGGCCTCAGCCACCACGACCGGCGCAACATCGTCGAAGCCCTCGACGGCAGCCTCAAACGCCTGAACACCGACTACCTCGACCTGTACCAACTGCACTGGCCCGACCGCACCACCAACATCTTCGGCCAGCGCGAATACCCGTATCAGGCAGACACCCAGAGCGTCGCCATCGAGGAAACCCTGGCGGTGCTGGCCGATCAGGTCAAGGCCGGCAAGGTGCGCCACATCGGGGTTTCCAATGAAACCCCGTGGGGCGTCGCCGAGTTTCTCAAGCAAAGCGAACGCCTCGGCCTGCCGCGCATTGCCAGTGTGCAAAACCCCTACAGCCTGCTTAACCGCCTGTACGAAGGCGGCCTCTCGGAGTTCACCCATCGCGAAGGCGTCGGGCTGCTGGCGTACTCGCCGCTGGCCTTCGGTGCACTCACCGGCAAGTACCTGGGCGGCGCACGGCCCGAGGGCTCGCGGCTGTCGGCGGTGTACCGCACTTTCAATCGCTACGACAGTGCCTCGGCCCAGGAGGCCATCACCGGCTACGTGGAGATTGCCCGGCAACATGGCCTCACCCCGGCCCAACTGGCCCTGGCCTTCATCATCGACAAACCCTTCGTCACCAGCGCACTGACCGGGCAAACCAGCCTGGCGCAATTGCGCGACAACCTCGGCGCGCTGGACGTGACTCTTGGCGATGAGATCAAGGCGCAGATCCAGGCCATCCACCAGCGCATCCCCAACCCCGCGCCTTAGCACCAGGAGCCTGGCATGACGCAAACCATTGAAACGTTGATCGGCAATCGCCCGTTGCGTCTTGTCGGGTTTACCCAACTGCGGCCGGGCCTGTTGCTCGCCGGGGTATTTGTCGGGCTGTTGCTGTTGGCCGCCGTTGTTCCGCAATGGCTGGCCCCGTATGACCCGCTGGAGGCGTCGGCGCGCATGGCGTTCCAGGCGCCGAGCAATGTGCATTGGCTGGGCACTGATGAGAACGGGCGCGATGTGCTCAGCCGATTGATTTATGGCGTGCGTTCGTCGCTGTTCATGGGCCTCGCAGCTACGGCGCTGGGCCTGGCCTGGGGGACCTTGCTCGGGTTGATCGCCGGGCTCGGTCCGCGTTGGCTGGACGGCGCCTTGATGCGCGGGATCGACGTGCTGCTGTCCTTTCCCGACCTGTTGCTGGCGCTGGTGATCATCACGTTTTTCGGCCAGGGCACGGCCAATCTGATTCTCGCGATAGGCATTGCCGGTGTGCCGCGTTATGCGCGCCTGGTACGGGCGCAAACCCTCAGCGTACGCAATGCCGGCTACGTCGAATCCGCCGTCACCCTCGGCCAATCGCAGCTGGCGGTGGTGCTGCGGCACATCCTGCCGAATGCGTTCAAGCCCGTGTTGATCCTCGCCACCATCGGCATCGGCGGCGCGATCACTGCCGGTGCCGCCTTGAGTTTCCTCGGCTTCGGCGCACCGCCGCCTGCGCCGGAGTGGGGCGGGATGATGTCCATCGGGCGCAGCTTCCTGGCCAATGCGCCGTGGCTGGTGGCCTGGCCCGCCCTGATCATCACCCTGACCGTTGTTTCCATCAGTGCCATCGGCCGCGAACTCTTGCGCCGCAGCGAAGGAAAGCCTCTATGACGATGAACATCCATACCCTCGGCCCGTTGGTCGATATCCGCGACCTCACAGTACGTTTCGGCCAGGCCGAGCCAGTGTTGCACGGTGTCAGTCTGCAGTTGAACCGGGGTGAATGCCTCGCGCTGGTGGGGGAGTCGGGGTCCGGAAAAAGCGTCACCGCCCGCACCCTGGCTGGCCTCACCGGCAAGGACGCCCATGTCCAGGCTGCCAAGCTGGCCTTCCAGGGCGTCGACCTTCGCCAGCTCAACGAGCGGGCCTGGCAGCAACTGCGCGGCGCGAGCATCGGCTTTGTGATGCAGGACGCGTTGGGCGCGCTGGACCCGCTGCGCCGCGTCGGTGCCGAGATCGAAGAACCGTTGTACCTGCACACCGCATTGGGCCTGGAAGCGCGCCGCCTGCGGGTGCTGGAACTGCTGCGGGATGTCGGTGTGCCGGAACCGGAACTGCGCGCCAGCCAATACCCCTGGCAACTTTCCGGCGGCTTGCGCCAGCGGGCGCTGATCGCCTCGGCGATTGCCTGCAATCCGCGGCTGATCATTGCCGATGAACCCACCACCGCACTGGATGCCACGGTGCAGGCCCAGGTCATCGCCCTGCTGGAGAGCCTGCGCGGTGAAGACAATGCACTGCTGATGGTCAGCCACGACCTGTCGGTGGTCTCGCGCCTGGCCGATCGCGTGGCCGTGATGCGCCACGGGGTGATCGTGGAGGAGGGCAGCACCGAACAGGTCCTGCAAGACCCGCGTCATCCGTATACCCAACTGCTGCTGCGGGCCGCCAAGGCCGTGCACTTCCAGCCCACACGCCGGCTGCTCACGGCGGTGGAGCCCGAGCCGGCGCCCCAGGGCGAAATACTGCTTGAAGCACGCGAGCTGTCCAAAACCTTTGTCGGCCCCGACGGCAAAACCCGCACGGTGCTGAACCAGGTGTCGCTACAGCTGCGTCGCGGCGAGACGCTGGGGGTGGTGGGCGAATCGGGTTGCGGCAAGACCACCTTGACCCGGCTGATACTCGGCCTGGAAACCGCCGATGCCGGCGAGGTGTGGATCAAGGGCCAGCGCTGGTCCGACCTCGACGCCAGGCAAAAACGCGAAGCCCGGCGTGCGGTGCAAGTGGTGTTCCAGGACCCGCTCAGCTCCTTCGACCCACGCTACACCGTGCAGCGTGTGCTGTTCGAAGCGCTGGTGGTGGCTGGCGTACCGCGTCATGCCCGGCGCGACCGTGCCCTGGAACTGCTGGAATTGGTACGCCTTGATGCCAGCGCCTTGTCGCGCCGGCCGATCGAACTTTCCGGTGGCCAGCGCCAGCGCATCGCGATTGCCCGAGCGTTGGCGTCCGAGCCGCAGATCCTGATCTGCGATGAACCGGTGTCGGCGCTCGACGTGTCGGTACAGGCACAGATTCTCGAACTGCTCGACGACCTCAAGCGCCGCCTCGGCCTGGCCTGCCTGTTCATTTCCCATGACCTCGGCGTGATCAACCACGTCAGCGAGCGCGTGCTGGTGATGAAGGCCGGTGAAGTGGTGGAATCCGGCTCGGTACGCGCGGTGTTCGACCGTCCGGCCCATGCCTATACCCGCGCGCTGATCGATGCGATCCCGACCCTTGAAACCGACTACACGCCGATCCCGTTCTACCTGAATGTCGCGATCTGACGTATTGGAAAACGTATCTACGAAAGGAGTGCTCCTGGTGCCCAAGCAACTGCACGTGAATTTGTTTGAGATGAACTGCGTCAGCCACATCGTCCATGGTTTGTGGGTGCACCCGGACAACAACCGGCACCGTTTCAATGACCTGGACTATTGGACCGAGCTGGCGCAGTTGCTGGAATACGGCACCTTTGACGGCGTGTTCCTGGCCGATGTGATTGGCACCTATGACCGCTTTCGCGACGGCCCCGAGACCTCGCTGCGTGAGGGCATGCAGATTCCCAGCAACGACCCGCTGCTGGTGATTCCGGCGATGGCCGGGGTGACCAAGAACCTGGGTTTCGGCGCGACCTTTTCCACCACCTACGAACCGCCGTTCGCGTTTGCGCGGCGCATGAGTACCCTCGATCACCTGACCAAGGGGCGGGTGGGCTGGAACATCGTCACCTCGTATTTGCCGAATGCGGCGCGCAACTTCGGGCACGACACTGAGGTGGTTCACGATCACCGCTACGAGATCGCCGATGAATACCTCGACGTGCTGTACAAGCTTTGGGAAGGCTCCTGGGACGATGACGCGGTGATTGTCGACCGTGAGCGTCGGATCTACACCGATCCGGACAAGGTGCGCTATATCAACCACGTGGGGGAACACTTCAAGGTTGCCGGCCCACACTTGTGCCAGCCTTCGCGGCAGCGTACGCCGGTGTTGTTTCAGGCTACGGGGTCACCGGCCGGGATCGAGTTTGCCGGGCGGCACGCCGAAGTGGTGTTTACCGGTGGTAATGATGCGCCGGCGGTGCGGGCGAATATCCAGGCGATGCGGCAGAAGGCAGTTGAGCATGATCGCGATCCGGCGGGGTTGAAGTTTATTGTGATGGCGGGGGTGATCGTTGGGCGGACCGATGAGGAGGTGAGTGCCAAGCTCGACAGTTATCGCAAGTTGGTGAGTGTCGAGGCGTCGCTGGCTCACGGGCAGTCGGCGATTGATTTGACGGCGTATCCGCGGGATACGTTGATCAGTGATCTGGTGAGTCGGCAGGTCAAGGGGTGGGAGAGTTTGAGCCGGTACAAGGCGGACTCCACTGTTGGGGCGGTATTGGCGCAGTTGGGTGGGTTTAATCGCGAGCGGTTTTTTGTCGCGGGTACGCCGACGGTGGTGGCGGACGCGATTGAGAAATGGCTGGATGAGGATGGGATCGACGGGATTAACCTGAGGCAGTACTTGTCGTTTGAGACGGCGCGGGACTTTATTGAATTGGTGGTGCCGGAGTTGCGTCGTCGGGGGCGGTTTCGTGAGCGGTACAACGAGGGGGAGACGTTGCGGGAGCGGTTGTTTGGGGCTGGGCGGGCGCGGTTGCCGGGGGACCACTTTGGGGCGCGTTATCGGGATCCGGCGGCGTTGCTTCAGGCTGCTTTGCCGTTGCGGTTTCCGGCGTGAGTTGAGAGTACATATCCGTTATTTAGGTAACGGCGGCCTATGGTTTCGCTCTTACAGCGAGTCACTTTTGGCAAACGCCCCA
>NZ_JACAPW010000004.1:0-159328 GCF_013385495.1 Pseudomonas sp. F8002
GCCGACAGGCGGGGCAGAGCCCTAATGAGATGGTCAGCCCGGCACGGGCCCCCGGTAAATCTAGACTTACCGGAGGGCCCACTTCCCGCTCAATAAAACCGACCATTACTCTCTTCCCCCCGGGCAAAAAAAACGCCAGACCAGCCTCCCGTGAAAGAGCGCATGATCCAGCGTAAAAATGAACCTCGGCTGCTTCAGCCAGGCCCCATGTTCAACCCCTTCAGACCGGAATCACCACAAAGCTTTCCGGTTTGCAGGTCAACGCCACGTTCGTCCCCGGCGGCAGTGCGTGGCTGCCGGGAGTCGGCAGTTGCTGGCATTTGAGATCAAGCGTGCCACCGGCCACCTCCACGCGGTAGATCACCCGATTACCGATAAACGAAGTGTCCTTGACCTTCCCGGCAAACGCACCGTCGGCCAGTGCGGCGCCCAGAGCCGGCTCAAGGCCGATGGTTTCAGGCCGGATCGACACATTCACCGGCCCTGCACCCACGCCGCTTTTAGCGGTGTGGGCATAACGCCCAAACGGCAACTCGACCACGCCACCGAGCCCATACGTGCCGTTGACGATATTGGTATCGCCGAAAAACCTGGCGGCAAACAACGTGCGCGGCGACCAATACATTTCCTGCGGCCCGCCGATCTGCTCGATGCCACCCTTGTTCAGCAGTACCACACGGTCCGACAAGATCATCGCTTCGTCCTGGTCGTGAGTCACATACACAAACGTGGTGGAAGTCTCTTCGTGGATGCGCTTGATCTCGTTAAGCATGTGATGGCGAATCTTCAGGTCCAGGGCCGCCAGCGGCTCGTCCAGCAGCAACACCGCCGGGCGATTCACCAGTGCGCGGGCCAGGGCCACACGTTGCGCCTGCCCGCCACTGAGCTCGGAGATCCAGCGGCTCTTGAAGCTTTCCAGTTGCACCAGTTCCAGCGCCTTGTTCACTTCACGCTTGATCTCATCCTTGGGCTTCTTCTTCAAACGCAACCCGAAGGCCACGTTGTCGAACACGTCCAGGTGCGGGAACAGCGCGTACTTCTGGAACACCATATTCACCGGGCGGTGTTCAGGCGCCAGGGCGGTGGAGTCCTTGCCGTCGATCACCACTTTGCCGGTGGTGGGCTCTTCGAAGCCGGCAATGATCCGCATCAGGGTGGTCTTGCCGCAGCCACTGGGGCCGAGCAGGGTCAGGATCTCGTTGCGTTTTACCGTGAGGTCGACTTTGCCCAGGGCTGTGAGGTTGCCGTAGCTCTTGGAAATCCCGGTCAGTTCAATACTGTTGGTCATGGTGATTACTCTGCAGTTTCAGCACGTTCAAGTTCGAGGCGGCGACGACGCAAGGTCATGACCAGGCCGGCAATGGCGATGATGGCGATGGTCACCACCAGCATGAATACCGAGGCGGCATTGATGGTGGGGCTGACGGCGCGGCGCATCATCGAAAGAATCATGAGGGGCAGCGTGGTGTCGCTGCCGGTGACGAACACGGTGATCAGGAATTCATCCATCGACAGCGCCACCGCGAGGATCGCGGCGCCGGCAATGGTTGGCCCGATGATCGGCAGCGTCACCAGCCAGAACGCTTTGAGGGGCGAGGCGCCGAGGTCGCGGGCTGCCTCCTCGAACGACAGGTCGAAATACTCCAGCCGTGAGCGCACCGACTCCACGAAGAACGGAAAGGTGAACAGGGTGTGGCCGATGATCACCGTCAGCAGCGAACGGGGCAGGCCGACCAGTGAGAAGAAAATCACCAGTGCAATCCCCAAAAACAAACCGGGCAAGGCGATGGGGGCAAAGTTCATGAACGCGAACACCGCTTTCACCCGGCCTTTCATGCGCATCAGCGCCAGGGCCGAGAACGTGCCCAGCAGCGTGGTGAGAATCGCCGAACCGGCGGCGACGATCGCACTGTTGGTCAGGGCTGTCATGAAGTCCGAACTGCTGAACAGCGCCTCGTACCAGCGCGTGGAAAAACCCTCGAACGGGAACGACAGCGAGGCGGACGAGTGAAAGCTGAACAGCGCGATAATCGCGATGGGCGCGTAGAGGAACAACATGTAGACGTAAGTGAATAACCGGATCATGGCGAGTTACCTTTTTTATGAGCGGCAGTCAGTCGTGGTAACGCTTGCCGGGTGCCAGGTTGGCTGCGCGCAACACCCCCAGCAGCAACGCGTACACCAGCATGAACACGATCAACAGCAGATAAGCCATCGCCGCACCGAGTGGCCAGTTACCTACCGAGCGGAACTGGTTGGCGATCACCAGCCCGGTGGTCATCGCATCCCGGCCGCCCAGCAGTTGCGGGGTGACGTAGTCGCTGGCGGCCAGCACGAAGGTGAACATGAAGGAGCTGACGATGCTCTTGTGGGCCATCGGCATGATCACCCGCCACAGAATGGTGACACCGCCGGCGCCCAGGTCCGCAGCGGCCTCCAGGTAGTCCTTCTTGATGTCTCGCAGGCCCGACACCAGCAGCAACAGGGTGAAGGGCAGCATGATGTGCACCAGGGTCAGCACCACGGCGAACTTGCTGAACACCAGCCACTCCAGCGGCTGGTCGATCAGGCCGAAGTGCAGCAGGGTGGAGTTGATCACGCCGTTGGTGCCCAGGATCGAGCGCCATGCGTAGACCCGTACCAGGTAACTGGAAAACCACGACACCAACGCCAGGTACAACACGGCGTTGGAGCGTGTGCGGTACACGATGTAATAGGCCACCGGCGCACTGATCACGGTGGAGAGCAGGGCGGTCCAGAAGCCGTTTTGCAAGGCGATCCACAGCGAGTCATAAAACCCGCTGGCGCTCAGGGCCTTGGCATAGTTGGCCAGGGTGGCGGCGGGCTCCATGCTGAAGGTCTTGGCGGTCCAGAAACTGGCAATCAGCAACAGTGCCGACGGAACCAGAAAGAACACCACCAGAAACAGCAACGGCGGCGACGCAAGCCAATACCCGCTGAGGGTTCTCTTATCCATCTTCACGTGTTTACCGACCCTTGAATCGCCGTCGTCCAGGGGCATGGACTCGGTGTTGTTGACTACGGTCATGATGAGGTTGCCTTTGCGTTTTTATTCGAGAGTCAGGGCGCGTTGACCCGTGGGGCGCGTGTTGATGAACACCCACCCCACGGTTGCCAGCGCCGGCGTGCCAAGCGCTCTAGAACGAGCCTTTGAAGTTCGCCCACTGATCGATCCATTCCGCATAGGTCACATACTTTTCGGAGCTCAGGGGCGGTTGGCCATAGAGTTTGGATTTCTCGAAGAAGCTGTCGAGGTTCGCGTAGTCAAAGGTGTTTCTCAGGTCCTCCGGCAGCAGCGGCACGGCCTTGGGGTTGACCACGCCGGAGAACATCGTGGTTGCCATCTTGGCCTGGGTATCGGGCTCCAGGGTCTTGTTGATGAACTCCAGGGCCAGGGGAATATCCTTGGCGGTTTTCGGGATGAACAACGCATCGCACCACAGCGCTGCGCCTTCGCTGGGCACCGACAGGGCAGTGGTCACGCCACGCTTGATGGTTTCGCTCGGGGTGTTGGCGGAGGCCGAGAACACCGCGTCCACTTCACCCGATACCAGCAGCGATACCGCGTCACCCGACGAAGCCGCGAACACGCGGCATTGATCACGGTACGGCTTGAGTTTTTCAAAGGCGTCGTTGAATTCGGCGCGGGTCAGGTTGGGGTACTTGTCGCCGTAGCCGGCGATGGTCGCGATCAGCGACCAGTTCGAGGTGCCGTCATCGACAAAGGTCAACTTGCCCTTGAGCTTGGGGTCCAGCAGGTCGGTGTATTGGGTGGGCTTTTTGACGTTCTTGGGGTTGTAGATGATGGTGTTCATCCCCCACAGCAACGGGATGCCCCATTGCTTGCCGTCCCAGTACCAACGGCTGCCCTTGTAGAACAGCGCGAGGGTATTGTCGGCGGAATAGTTGGGGATCTTCGTGGTGTCGATGGCCTTGAGCAGGCCCATTTCCTGATAGATCTTTTCGTAGCCCAGGGCATACATGGTCAGGTCGAGTTGCACCGGATCGGAGCCTGCCAGCCGGGCGGTGATGTCGTCCTGGTTGCTGGCATAACTGGAGCGCACGGTAACGTTGCGTTGCTTGCGCCAGTCGGCGAGTTCGGCGTCGCCGGTTTCGCCTTCCCAGCCGAGGATTTCCAGGTGCCCGGTGGTGGCGGCAAATGCGCTGGGCACGAACGAGCCGAGGTACAAGCCTGCGGCAGAGGCGGCAGCGCCCAGCAGGAACGAGCGTCGTTTCAAGCTGAGGGAATTGAAGTCAATGCCGGTCAAACCATAACCCGTCTCTATTTCTTTTTTCATTTCGAGTTCCTGCCTGGGTGGTGGGTGCAAATGTTGAGCGACTTGCAAGGCGTGGGCCTGGTGTCGATGCCAGGTGCGTCCTTTTGTATGCAGTCAGTTGGATCGGCAGTGTTATGGCCAGCATTGATTCCATGCTGCTGGGGAGGGTGGTAAGGCCTCCACTGTTCCGATTGACTCTTCCTTGGCGGGGCGACGCACGCTTATTCCGGGCTGCAGGGTGTTGCGGGCCTGAAGCGGTGCGCCCAGCGCTTGATAGGCTCGGCTTGTTGTTTTCATGGGTTGAGTATTGAGCGGGGAGGCGGGGGGCTCAATTTCGCAGGGGGGTTAAAAGCGACGCACTCTGACGCATTGGAGTGACCTAAGCGGCGCACGTGGGGGGCCAGGGGTTTCTGGGGGGATCCGTAGCAAGAGCACGGCGGCCTGAAAGCCGACCTGCAGGTTAGAAACCAGAGCAAAAGCAGAGCGGCTTTTCTGTAGGAGCTGGCTTGCCTGCGATGCAGACAACTCGGTACATCAGACACACCTGGGCGATGCCATCGCTGGCAAGTCAGCTCCCACATTTGACCGTGCCCGCTTTAGCTTTTGATTTGGCTTCTAACACTCAAGCCGGCCTGCAGGCCGCTGTGCTGTAGTGAGCCCCAATATCTGCGTCAATCTGCGTCTCTTTTACCCAAGGTGCGAAATTGAGCCCACCCCGCACCAGGCGAATACTCCAAGCCTGATCCCGGCCCAGACGCCGCGCATTCGCTGGAGTATCGAGTGAAATTCACAGGTGGCCAAATCATCGCCAAGGCACTCAAGGCCAACAGTGTCGACTACGTAGCCGGGCCCCCGGGCGACGGCGCCCGGGCCCTGGTGGAAGCGCTGCTGACCCCGGGCACCGACATCCCCTTTATCCACGTCATCCAGGCCCACAGCGCCGTGCACCTCGCCGACGGCTACTACCGTGCGTGCGGTCGCCCCATGGCCGTCGTACTCACGGGCCCCCTGGGCATCCCCTCAGCCCTGGGAGCCCTCGCCACCGCGCACCAGGACGCCTGCGCGCTGCTGGTCATCAGTAACGCCCAGCCCGAAACGATAGCCGCCAACGTCATGAAAGATCACGCGACGGTTTCGACACTACAACAGCTACCCCAAGCCCTGCGCCAAGCCTTCGACACCATGCTGAGCGCCCATCCCGGCCCCGTCAGCCTGTCCATTGACGACGCCCTCCAAGGCGCCTCCACCAACGCCAGCCTGCCACCCGCCACCCTGCGTGCAGAACCCCAACCCACCCCGCGTAAAATCAGCGTACTGCGCGAAGGCCGCGCCTCATCCTCCGTGCTGGAAAACGACGCCATCCTCGTCATCGGTAGCGGCCCCACCCAGCCCATGGCCCGCAAAATGTTCCCGGTGCATTACCCCGGCAGGCACTTGTGCGCCGGCAACCCCGCCACCCTCGGCTGGGCCGTCCCGGCAGCGATCGGCGCCAAGCTCGCCATGCCCGCCCGCCAGGTGGTCTGTGCCGTGGGCAGCCGGGATTTCCTGCAGTCGATGCAAGAGATGGCTGTGTGCGTGATGCACAGCATTCCGGTGGTATTCCTGGTCTTCAACAGCAGCGGTGACGAAGCCCTGGGCGACGTACAGACGCCGCCCATCGAGCAACACCGGGCCGGTGAATTCAACCTGCCGGATGGCAAACCCTATGCCCCGGACTTCGCCGGCATCGCCCGAAACTTCGGCCTTGAAGCCTGGCGCGTGGAACACGCGTCACAACTCAACGCGACCCTCGTCAAAGCCCTCAACAGCAAGGGCCCGTCGCTGGTTGAAATGATGACGGCACGCCAGCCCCTGCAGGTCCCTCAGTCCTGACCGCCCCAGACAATGGTGGCGTTGTCGCCGGTCATGTATTCACGTACGTCCAGCGGGATCGACTGGTCGCTGGGCAACAGCACCGTTGCATTGCGCAAGTGGTGCTTGCGGATCTTGCCCTTGTCCACCAGTCCCAGCGCCATACGCGTGGAGAAGGGCTGGCGGAACGAGGACGACGCCACACCCGTCACCAACCCATAGAGAAAACGGATCGGCCGACGATGCTGCGGCGTGAGGATCGAGAACGTCATTTCGTTACGTTGCTTGCCTTCGAAATCCACCATGAACAGGCGATCGCCCAGCAGCAGGCAGAACCCGTGGTAGGTGAATGAATAACCGATCTTGCCGCTGCCATCGCGCAGCGGAAAGCGCTCGACGGTGACGTACTGCACCATCGAGTCGGCGCGGTACAGGCAGGTGACCGAACGCAGGATCCGGCCCTTGTAGATCGATGAATTGTGGTAGCGGTAATACACCCCCAGATAGTCTTCGAGCACGTCAGCCGACTGCTTGGCCAGCGGCAGGAAATGATTGAACTGCTCCGAAGCCCGCAAGCCGGTCGGCAGTTCGTTTTCATAGCCTTCATAGAACTTCTTGAACTCGGCGGGCGGGCGGAAGAGGTCTTCGGCTTCCATCATGAAATAGCGGCCGATCTTTTGCAGAATCTTCTGCGACGGCACGTGCTGGCCCACCAGGTACTTGTTGAACTGCTGGCGGTTCACATCAACTTTGCGGCACATGTCGGCCACCGACCGGCAGGACTCGACCAGCGTGCTCAGGTTCTTTTGCACATTGGCCTGCAAGTCGCTGCGCGCCTGCTGTCGCTCGGGGTGGGAGGTGGCGGCGGCTAATGACAGGGGCGATGAGTCCGGGCGGCTGGGCATTATTATCTCGATGTACTTGGCTGGGTTAAGGCGCCAGTTATTAAGTTATAGCGCGGTTATCGAATAACCTTGGGCATAACCGTAATAACCGTTTAAGCGTTTGAAACTTCCGATCATTACCAAAGCATCTTTCATGCCGTTTGTTTAAGTTCAAACATGAAGTTTGAGCATAACTGAATGCGTCAGATTGTAAGCGCTTTTGCTGAAGGTTCGGCGCCAGTGCGTTGTGGTTTTCACGGGTCAATCGTGACGGTGGCGGTCCGCCCAGTAACACATTCGATAGCGACGGGTAACACCCCGTGCTGCGCAGGAGTGCTTCAGTCCGCGTCAGGTATCGCCAAGGGTGCGAAATGGTGGAAACACCGGTCACCCCTGATACTCGGGCCAATGCTTTTTGCGGAGGATTGGGCGATGGCAAGGTTGACCGGCGACATTCCCGGAAAGAGGCGACTCAAGGTCGGCATGGTCGGCGGCGGGCAGGGCGCTTACTTCGCCAGTTACCACCGCGCAGCGATGCGCCTGTGTAATCGCTTCGCCATCGTTGCCGGCGCTTTCTCTGCCGACGCGGATAAATGCCGCGAGGCGGGCGCAGCGCTCACTATTGAACCCGAACGTATCTACTTGTCGTTCGAGGACATGGCGGCCGCCGAGTCTCGCCGCCCCGACCCGATCGAGGCGGTGGTTATCGTGACGCCCAACCACTTGCACTTCGAACCGTGCCGGTTGTTCCTGGAGGCGGGCATCCCGGTGATCTGCGACAAGCCCCTGGTCAACCACCCTGACGAAGCCCGGGAGCTGGCGAACCTTGCCGAGCGCCACGGGACATTTTTTGCGCTGACCTACACCTATCAGGGCTACCCGATGGTCAGGGACGCCCGCAGTCGCATCCAGGCCGGCGAGCTGGGTGAGCTGCGCTTCCTGTACGTCGAATACCTGCTGGAGTGGCTGGCCCCCGGCGTGTCCGGCTTGAGCAATAGCCTGGCGTGGCGCGGTGACCCGCAAAAGGCGGGCCCCACCGGCGCGCTGGGAGACGTCGGCACCCACGCCTTCAACCTGTTGGAGTTTCTGTCCGGGCAGCGCTGCACCCAGCTCAACGCCAAGTTGACCAGCGTGGTGCCGGGTTGGGGCCTGGACGATACCTGCGTGGTGCAACTGGAATTCGACGGCGGCGTGGATGGATTGTTGTGGGCCAGTTTCGCCGCGCCAGGGCATCGCAATGGCTTGCGCTTCAAGATCGTCGGCAGCCTGGCTTCGCTCGAATGGTGCCAGGAGTCACCGGAAACCCTGTTGTTCACGCCCACTGACGGTGCAGACCGCATCTATCGGCGAGGCCAGTCCGACAACAGGCCGCAGACGCTGACGTTCACCAGCTTGCCGGCGGGCAATACCGAAGGTTATCTGGAAGCGCTGGCCGTGCTGTACGCCGACTTCGCCGAGGCCCTGGACGCCGGGGCGCAATGGCGCACAGCGACCAGCGTCCCGTTGCCGGATATTCACGAAGGCGTGCGCGGGGTGTTGTTGTCCCAGGCCAGCCTCGAATCCCACCAGCAGCGGGCCTGGGTGCCTTTCCCGCGGTAATTGATTTCATGCGTGGCACCGCTGCGCATCCAACGACTCACCCAAACGCTGTTGAGGAAAAACAATGTCAAGCGAACTGCATCGCGCCGCGTATTCGGTACTGCTTCCCGCATTCGGGGATTTGCACCTGGACGACAATGTGCGCCGTTACCTGAGCCGTGGTGGTGTATCCCTGTTGCTCGGGGAAACCCGGGATGAATACGTGGGCCGAGGCATGAGCCCGGCGCGCAAGGCGGCCGAGTCCAAAGCCGATTTCATCAGTATCGTCAAGGAAGCCACGGCGCTGGCGGGCTCTGCGGTGCTGATCGCGGTAGACCAGGAACTCGGCGGAATCGAACGCCTGCACCAACTGGTCCCGGCGGTCGCCACCCGGGCGCAGCTCCAGGACCTCGGCGCCGAGGACCTCGAGCAACGTTGCTTCGAGATGGCCGCCGCGGCCCGCGGGCTGGGCGTGAATCTGTTCCTGGCGCCCATCGTGGACGTGGTCACCGGCGTCAATCCATGGCTGCACAACCGGCACCTGGGCGCGGATCCAGTGGAAGTCAGCCGAGTGTCCTGCGCGTTTATCCGCGGGGTGCAGCGCGCGGGAGTGATCGCCACTGCCAAGCACTTCCCCGGGCACTACGTCACCGAGCACGATCCGGCGATTGCCGAAGCCACCGTGCCGGGGCCGCTGGAATTGCTGCATGACAATCTTGAAGTGTTCAAGCAGGTCATCGCCACCGGCGTAAAAGCCGTCATGCCTGGCCCGGCGGTGTTTCCTGCGATTGATGCGCAGCAGTCGGCGTCCACCTCGTCGAAGGTCATCGGCGTACTGCGTGACACCCTGGGCTTCGAAGGCCTGATCATTTCCGATGACCTGGACGCCGTGTCGATCCTGCGCGGCAACACCATCCCCGATACCGCCGTAGCCTCCCTGGTGGCCGGTGCGCACCTGTTGCTGGTGTCCAGCGAGTCAGGCCTGGACAGCATCGCCGAGGCGATTGTCGCCGCCGTCCACGAAGGCACCCTGGACCGCCAGGTTCTGTTGGACGCCGCTGCCAAGGTTCGTCAACTGGCAATCGCCACCCAGGAAACCAGCCATGAGCGCGAATGACCGCAAGGCCTACGGCGTACTGTTCCCGGTATTGCTGGACGTGCAGATGACGGATGACGTGCGTCGGTTCCTCGGCAATGGCGGGCGCAGCCTGTTGTTTGGCGAGACGGGAGAGGAATACGTCAGCGGAAAAATGAGCGCCAGCCGCCTGCAAACCGAAACCCTGGACATCTGGCAGCGTTTTACCGGCACGGCCACCGAACTGGGTGGGCCGCTGCTGCTGGCAGCCGATGCCGACATCTCCGCCGTGCACCGCTTGCAAGGGGTGACCCCGGCGCTGCCGGAGCCCGATGTGGCCCGGGCGATGGATTGTGCGGCGCTGGAACAGGCGTGCTTCAAGGTCGCCACCGCCGCGCGGGCGACCGGGGTCAACCTGCTGCTGTCGCCGACGGCGGATGTGGTCGGCGGCCGTAATGTGTGGCTGGCGGGGCGCACGCTGTCGGGCGATGTCCACCAGACGGCGGCGATGGTCGGTGCGTATGTGCGCGGCGTGCGGCGGGCCGGGATGGCCAGCACCCTGAAGCACTTCCCCGGGCACCCGGTGCTGTTTCAGCAGCCGTCGACTGAAACGGCGGTGGTCAGCGAGTCCATGCAGCAACTGCGGGCCTTCTGGCCCGGGTTTCAGGCCGGGATCGACGCTGGCGCCGATGCGGTGATGATGGGCCCGGCGATATTCGCTGCGTGCACACCGCCCACGGCAGCCTCGGTGTCGCCTGAATTGATCGGCGTGTTGCGCCAGGAGTTGGGCTTCAAGGGGCTGGTCATGACCATCGACCTCGATCACCGCTCAATCATCGGCCAGATGTCCCTCGGCGAGGTCGCAGTGGCCGCGCTGAATGCCGGGGCCGACTTATTACTGATTTCCGCAAAGGCTATGCCCCACGTGCCGCAGATCGTTCGGGCGATTGTCGCCGCCGTCGCCGAGGGCCTCTTGCCCCAAGCGCGGCTGGACGCCGCGGCGTTGGCCGTTGGTGCCTTGGCTGATCGCTGTTCAACCGTAGGAGCGCCATATGGCAACCCAAAATAACGTCCTCGCCCTGCATTCCACCGTTGCGAAACACTCGACCCTGGCGATGGATATCGACATCGCCCGGACGCTGGGTTTTGACGCGCTGGAGATCAACAGCGGCAAGCTGGAAGCGTATCTGCAGGCCGGCTATACCGAGTCGGAGCTTCAAACACTGCTCAAGCATGTGCCCGTCACCGGCATCGGCTACCTGCGGGATATCGAACGCCAGGGCGCCGAGCGCGAGGACCTGTTCAAGGAAGCCCGGCGGCTATTTGAGCTGGCCAATCTGGTGGGCGCCAAAGGCGTGCAGGTCCTCACCGGTCCGATCAATGTACAGGCGGTGATTGATTTTCAGGCGACCGGCAAGAGCCTGCATTACTCAGGCTTGCTGGGCCTGGATCAAGCCGAACAGTACGCCCGCACGGCAAGCAACCTGGCGGAGTTGGCCGATGTGGCACGGCAATACGGTCTGCTGCTCTACCTCGAAGCCTTGTCCTGGACGCCGCTCAACACCCTGGATCACCAACTGCAGCTGATTGAGCGCACCGGGCGCAGCAACGTGAAGATGGTGATCGACTATTGGCATTGCTTTACCAGCGGCGTGACCCCTGCGGACGTCGCCCGGCTCGACAAGGACGTGATCTACGGCGTGCATGTCTGCGACTCACTGGCCTTCGAAGGCGGTATCCCGAATGAGGAAGTGCTGCGCGATGTGCCCACCGGCAGCGGCGTGCTCGACCTGGTCGAGTGGACCGCCGCGGTAAAGGCCACCGGTTACGCCGGGTGGTGGAGTTGTGAGTTGTTCTGCAAAAAACAGCAGCAGCAAAACAGCTACGCCGTCGCCCAACAATTGAAGACGCTGTTAACCGGCCTGGTCGGTTGATAACGCGCATTTCGACACTGGCTGAATACTAAAAAGATCTGAGGTTGTCATGGTGGATTTCATCGTAATCGGGGGCGGCTCCACGGGCTGCACAGTCGCATCGCGCCTGAGTGAGGATGCGGGAGCGTCGGTGGTGCTGTTCGAGGAAGGCCCGCGGGATCGCAGCCCTTACATCCATATTCCCGGCGCCTACTACAAGACCGCCCAGGGCCCGCTGCTCAAGCGTTATGCGTGGGAGCCGACCGAGGACCAGCACCGCAGCGAAACGCCGACCATGGTCCAGGCCAGCGTGCTCGGGGGCGGCAGCTCGGTGAATGCGATGATTTATATCCGTGGCGTGCCCGCCGACTACGACGGTTGGGCCGAACAGGGCGCCGCCGGGTGGTCGTATAAAGACGTGTTGCCGTACTTCAAAAAGGCCGAGGACAACGAGCGGTTCTGCAACGAGGTGCACGGTGTCGGCGGGCCGTTGGGGGTGTCGGACCCGATCAATATCCACCCCTTGACCAAAGTCTGGCTGCGGGCCTGCCAGCAGTTTGGATTGCCCTATAACGAAGACTTCAACTCAGGCCAGCCCGAGGGCTGCGGGCTGTACCAGATCACCGCCAAAAACGGCTTTCGCAGCAGTGCCGCCGTGGCCTACCTGGCGCCGGCCAAGTCGCGCAAGAACCTGACGGTGAAGACCGGCTGCCGGGTGCTGCGTATCCTGATGCAGGGCAACAAGGCCGTCGGCATCGAATACCTGGAGAAGGGCGTACGCCAGGTGATGCACGCCGACAAGGAAATCATCCTGTCCTGCGGCGCCATCAACTCACCCCGGTTGCTGATGTTGTCGGGGATCGGGCCCGCTGAGCAGCTGGAAAAACACGGGATCAAAGTGGTTCAGGATTTGCCCGGTGTGGGGCAGAACCTGCAGGACCATATCGAAATTTCACTGGTGTATGAGCTGACCGGCCCCCACAGCTACGACAAGTACAAAAAACCCTGGTGGAAGCTTATGGCGGGGTTGCAGTACGCGTTGTTCCGGCAAGGCCCGGCGGCGTCCAACCTGATTGAAGGCGGGGCGTTCTGGTGGGGCGACAAGACGGCGGTGCACCCGGATATCCAGTATTTCATGGTGGTGGGCGCGGGCATCGAGGAGGGAGTGGATTCGGTGCCCGGCGGCAATGGCTGCACGTTGAACCTGGGGCAGATACGGCCAAGGTCCAGGGGCTATGTGGAGCTTTACTCCGCCGACCCGATGTCCCCGCCGCGCATCGTGCCCAACTACTTTTCCGATCCGTACGACATTGAAAGCCTGGTGGACGGTTGCCTGGTGGGCGAACAGATCATGGCCCAGGCGGCCTTCAAACCCTACGTGGCTCGTCGGCATGTACCGGAACCCACCGTGCGCTCGCGCGAAGCGATGAAGCGGTTTTGCCATCAGGAAGCCCACGCCGCACTGCATCCATCCGGCACCTGTCGCATGGGTGTGGATGAGCGGGCGGTGGTGGGGCCGGACCTCAAGGTGCATGGCATCGAAGGGTTGCGGGTGGCCGATGCGTCGATCATGCCGACCCTGATTTCAGGCAACCCCAACTCGGTGTGCATCATGATCGGCGAAAAAGCTGCCGACATGATCCGGACCGCCCGATAGGGTTGCCCGGGCGGTAACACCGGCCTCTTTTTGGGGCAGGCTCAGGCGCCGATCAACCACAGCGCGAAACAGCTGCCGAGGGCCAGCAGCCCAAGGGCGATGCCAAGCTTTGCCTGCAGTTCAAGGGGCATTGCCCTTGGGTCCTGATGTTTGTCCATGGAATCAACGGACTGTACGCGGCCGTTGATCATCTGAGCGGTTGCAAAGAACAAACTGTGCATGGCATGTGCCTCGTGGGTCGTTTCTGCTCAAGTCGAGGCCGATATCGGCCGCCTGCTGGTCAAGAGCAAGCTCCATGCCATTGCCCAAATCTCAACGGCGCCCCGTCCGTGTACTCACATCCACCCACACCGCCAGCACCAGGATGCTGCCCTTGACGATCATCTGCCAGTAGCTGTCCACGTCGAGCATCGACATGCCGTTGTCCAGGCTGCTGATCACCAGTGCGCCGAGCAGGGCGCCGTACACGGTGCCCGAACCGCCGCGCATTGAAGTACCGCCGATAAAGCACGCCGCGATAGCGTCCAGTTCGCCCATGTTGCCCGCCGAAGGTGAACCCGCCGCCAGGCGCGCGGTGTTGACCAGCCCGGCAAGGGCGCACATCACGCCCATGATCCCGAAGATCCACAGTTTGACCGCCTGCACGTTGATCCCCGACAGGCGTGTGGCTTCCATGTTGCTGCCCACCGAGTAGATGCGCCGGCCAAAGACGGTCTGGCTGGTGACGTAACTGAACACCCCCAGCAGCACCAGCAGAAGCAGCACCGGCACGGGAATGCCGTCGTAGCTGTTGAGGGTGTAGACGAAGCCGGCCAGCACGAAACCGATCAACACCACGCGCACGCTGTCGCGCAGCATCGACGGCAGCGCCAAGCCGTGCAGGGCGCGGTTGTGGCGTTGGCGCCAGGTCAGGAATATCGCCAGCCCGAACAGCAACACGCCGAGAATCACCCCGACCACCGTCGGCAGGTAACCCTGGCCGATGTACACCAGTTGTGGCGAAACCGGTGCAATCGTGGTGCCGCCGGTAATGCCCAGCAGCACCCCGCGAAACGCGAGCATGCCGCCCAGGCCGACGATGAAGGAGGGGATGCGCAGGTACGCGGTCATGTAGCCGTTGCCCAGGCCAATCAGCAAGCCACAGAGGGCGACGATGGCCAGGTTCAGCGGCAGGGGAATGTGATAAACCACATCCAGGATCGCCGCGACGCCGCCGAGCAAACCGAGCATCGAGCCCACCGACAGGTCGATCTCGCCGCTGATGATCACCAGCACCATGCCGCAGGCCAGGATGCCGGTAATGGACATCTGCCGCAGCAGGTTCGACAGGTTGCGCGGGGTCAGGAAACCGCCTTCGGTCTGCCAGCTGAAAAACACCCAGATCAGCACCACGGCGATCAACAGGGCGAGCATTTTGTAGCGGGTGAAGAGCTGTTTGACCTGGTTCATTTACGCGGACTTCCGATCATTATTATTGTCATGCCCGTTCGGTTGGCTGAGGGCGGCGGCGAGCACCTGTTCCTGGGTCAGGCCCTGGTTGATGAAGTCGCCGCGCAACTGGCCCTCGCCGATCACCAGCACCCGGTCGGAGACCCCCAGCACCTCGGCCAGCTCCGAGGACACCATGATGATCGACACGCCTTCGGCCGCCAGCGCGCCCATCAATTTGTAGATCTCATATTTGGCGCCCACGTCCACGCCACGGGTCGGTTCGTCGAGGATCAGCACCCGGGGTTTGGTCAGGAGCATCTTGGCCAATACGGCCTTCTGCTGGTTGCCGCCGGACAGGCTGGTGATCGGCAGGAACGGGTTCGCCGTCTTCAGGTGCATGCGCTTGATTTCCTGTTCGACGCTGCCCAGTTCCGCCTCGGCATCGATGCGCGTCAGGTGCGAGAAACGGTCCAGCACCGCCAGGGTGATGTTTTGCCCAACGCCCAGGTCCGGGACGATGCCCTGGCGCTTGCGGTCTTCCGGGACCATGCACAGCCCGGCGCGAATCGACTTCAGCGGCGTGCGTGTATCAATCGGTTTGCCATCCAGCCACACTTCGCCTTGGTAGCGCCCGGGGTAGCTGCCGAACAGCGCCGACACCAGTTCCGTGCGGCCGGCGCCCACCAGCCCGGCGATGCCGAGGATTTCGCCACGGCGCAGGCTGAACGAAACATTGTCCACCCGCTTGCGGCCCGGGTTGTCGACGTCGTAGCAGGTGACGTTGCGCGCCTCGAACAGCACCTCGCCGACCGCATGGGGTTCGGTGGGGTAGAGGTTGCTCATCTCACGGCCGACCATCTGCGTGATGATGCGCGACACGTCCATCTCGGCCATGGCCGTGGTCGCGATGTGTTTGCCGTCGCGGATCACCGCGATGGTGTCGCAGATGGCCGAGACCTCATCGAGCTTGTGGGAGATGTACACGCAGGCGACGCCCTTGGCCTTGAGCCCACGGATGATGTCCAGCAGCACCTCGATTTCCGAGCGGGTCAGCGCCGAGGAGGGTTCGTCGAGGATCAGCAGGCGCGCCTGCTTGTTCAGGGCCTTGGCGATTTCCACCAGTTGCTGGTAGCCGCCGCCGTATTGCGAAACGGGCAGGGCGACGTTCATGTCCGGCACTTTCAGCTCGCGCATCAGGGCTTCGGCACGGTGCATCATGGCGGGGTAGTTCATGCGCCCGCCGGGCAGTGTCAGCTCGTGGCCCATGAAGATGTTTTCGGCCACCGAGAGGTCGGGTACCAGGGTCAATTCCTGGTGGATGATCACGATGCCGCAGGCTTCGGTTTCGGCGATGGAGTGGGCGCGCAACGGCTGGCCGTCCCAAAGGATTTCGCCGTCCCAGGTGCCATGGGGATACACCGCCGACAGCACTTTCATCAGGGTCGATTTGCCGGCGCCGTTCTCGCCGCACAACCCTACGCATTCCCCGGGTTTTACCTTGATGTCGATGCCATTCAGGGCTTTGACGCCACCGAAGGTCTTGACGATGTTGTTCATTTCCAGCAGGTAGTCGGACATGGCGGGCACTCATTCCACAGCGAAAAGGCAGGAGCGGCCTCAAACCGCCCCTGCAGTGAGCCGTACGCTTACTGCCCGGCGATTTGCGCTTTGGTGTAGAACCCGTCTTCTTCCAGCACGTTGACGTTGTCCTTGGTCAACGCGGTCGGCTTGAGCAGGATGCTCGACACCTGTTTGCTGCCGTTGTCGTACTGCGAGTTGTAGGCCGGTTTCTCGTCACGCACCAGTTGCACCGAGAGCTTGGCCGCCTCCGACGCCAGCAGCTTCAGCGGCTTGTAGACGGTCATGGTCTGGGTGCCGGCGATCACGCGCTTGATCGCGGCCAGGTCGGCATCCTGGCCCGAGACCGGCACCTTGCCCGCGAGTTTTTGTGCCGCCAGGGCCTGGATCGCGCCGCCGGCGGTGGCGTCGTTGGAGGCGACGATGCCGTCGATCTTGTTGCTGTTGGCGGTCAGGGCGTTTTCGACAATGCTCAGGGCTTCGGTGGGGTTCCACTCCTTGACCCATTGCTGGCCGACAATCTTGATGTCGCCCTTGTCGATCGAAGGCTGCAGCACCTTCATCTGGCCCTGGCGCAGGATTTTCGCGTTGTTGTCGGTAGGTGCGCCGCCCAGCAGGAAGTAATTGCCTTTAGGCTGCGCGTTCAACACGCCCTGGGCCTGCATCTCGCCGACCTTTTCGTTATCGAAGGAGATGTAGGCGTCGATATCGGCATTCAAAATCAGCCGGTCGTAGGACAGCACTTTCACCCCGGCTTTCTTGGCCTCGGCCACCACGTTGTTCAGCACCGTGGCATTGAACGGCACGATCACAATCACGTCGACGCCCCGGGAGATCAGGTTTTCGATCTGCGAGATCTGCCGCTGTTCGTTGGCGTCCGCCGATTGCACATAGACCTTGGCGCCCAACTGCTCGGCGGCGGCGGTGAAATAATCGCGGTCGCGGGCCCAGCGTTCAAGGCGCAGGTCGTCGATGGAAAAACCGATTTTCGGGTGGGCCGCGTCAGCCATGACCGAGTTGGAAAGCAGTGCCAGAACGCTGGTGAGCAAGACAGTTTTCAGGTGTTTCATGATGGTGAGTCCCTTTTATTGTTGTTTAGACGCACTGCTGGACCTGGAGCGTAGCGGTCATGGGTAGATAAAGCGATTCACTACGCCTTCGAGCATCTCCTGGCGGCCACTCACGGCTTGTGGGTTCAGCTGGTGGCTGAAGGCATGCTCGGCCAGCGACGCCAGGCTGAAGTCGCCGCCAAGCACGGCACGCCCGAAGGATTGGTCCCAGCCGGCATAACGCTGGGCCTTGAACTGTTCGAGGGCGTCGTTCTGCACCATGGCGGCGGCACGTTCCAGGGACAGCGCCAGCACGTCCATTGCGGCCACGTGGCCATGGAACAGGTCCACTTCGTCGAGGCTTTGGCGGCGTACCTTGGAGTCGAAGTTGTAGCCACCTCCCTTGAAGCCACCGGCCTTGAGTACCTCGTAGGTGACCAGGGTCAGCTCCTCGACGCTGTTGGGGAACTGGTCGGTGTCCCAGCCGTTCTGCGGGTCGCCACGGTTGGCGTCGATGCTGCCGAAAATCCCCAGGGATGCGGCGGTGGCGATCTCATGGTGAAAGCTGTGGCCGGCGAGGGTGGCATGGTTGGCCTCGATGTTGACCTTGATCTCTTTCTCCAGGCCGAACTGATGCAGGAAGCCAAACACGGTGGCGCTGTCGTAGTCGTATTGGTGCTTGGTGGGCTCCTGTGGCTTGGGCTCGATAAACAGCTCGCCGGTGAAGCCGATCTTGTATTTGTGCTCGACCACCATGCGCATGAAGCGCCCGAGTTGCTCGCGCTCGCGCTTGAGGTCGGTATTGAGCAGGGTCTCGTAGCCTTCGCGGCCGCCCCACAACACATAGCTGGAGCCCTTGAGACGGTGGGTGGCATTCATCGCGCTGAACACCTGGGCCGCCGCATAGGCAAACACTTCCGGGTTCGGGTTACTGGCGGCGCCGGCGGCAAAGCGCGGGTTGCTGAAGCAGTTGGCAGTGCCCCACAGCAGCCGGATACCGGTCTGTTCCTGATGGCCTTCGAGCTGGTCGACCATTCGCGCAAAGTTGTCGCGGTACTCCGCCAGGCTTGCGCCTTCTGGGGCCACGTCGGTGTCGTGGAAGCTGTAGTAGTCGATGCCCAGCTTGGAGAAAAACTCGAACGCCGCTTCGGCCTTGCCGCGTGCCACTTGCAGGGCTTCCCCCGGTTGCTGCCAGGGCCGCTGGAAGGTGCCGGAGCCGAACATGTCACTGCCGGGCCAGACAAAGTTGTGCCAGTAACACGCGGCCATCCGCAGGTGCTCGCGCATCGGTTTGCCGAGGATCAGCTTGTTTGCATCGTAGTGCCGGAAGGCCAGGGGAGAGTCGCTATCGGGGCCTTCATAGAGGATTTTTTCGACCGCGGGAAAGTAGGGCATCGCCAGATCCTTGTTGTTATGAGTGCACGTTAACCTTGCCTCGATACTAGCAACGGCCCCCGGCCAACCGATTATGAAAATCACCAGAGCGGGGTTCGATTTTGAGTGGTTTTGCGCGCATAGTGGCTCGACATATCGCATGGAGCCGCCCCTGTGAAAACTGTCCCGCCTGTGCACCGGATTGCCCTGCTGTTCAATGGCAACAAGATCTACGATCGCGGCATCATCACCGGGATCGGCAACTACCTGAGCAGTACGCGGGTGTCGTGGGATCTGTTCCTGGAAGAGGACTTCGTCTGCCGGCTCAAGGGTATCGAGCGCTGGCATGGCGACGGGATCATTGCCGACTTCGACGACCCGGCGATGGGCCCGGCGTTGGCGGGTGTGCATGTGCCGGTGGTGGCGGTGGGCGGGTCTTATGAGGATGAGCGGGCTTACCCACGGCATACTCCGTATGTGGCCACTGACAATTTTGCTTTGATCAAGCTGGCCTATGAACACCTGATCGAAGCCGGGCTGACGCGCTTTGCCTGTTTCAGCCTGCCTGAAGCCGATATCAACCGTTGGGCCCAGGAGCGCGAAAAAGCCTTCCGCCGCCTGCTGGAGCGCGATGGCTTGCCGGTGGAGGTGTATCGCGGGCTCGGCACCAGCGCGCCGCTGTGGGACTCGGCGGTGGAGCAACAAATTGCCTGGTTGCACAGCCTGCCCAAACCCATCGGCATCATTGCGGTCAGCGACGCCCGAGCCCGCCAGTTGCTGCAGGCCTGCCTCACCGCCGGCATCCCGGTGCCGGAGCAAGTGGCACTGATCGGCATCGACAACGACCCCTTGACCCGCACCCTGACCCGCGTGCCGCTGAGCTCGGTGATCCAGGGCACTGAAAAAATGGGCCGCACCGCCGCGCGCCTGCTGCACCAGATGCTGCACGGCATGCCTTCGGCAGGCAGCCAGATCCTGGTGCCGCCGGAAGCGGTCAACGTGCAGACCTCAAGCCTGCACCAACCCCTCGGCCATCCCTACGTGATGCAAGCGCTGCATTTCATTCGCCAGTACGCCTGCCAGGGCATCAAGACTGCCCAGGTCGCCAACTACGTCGGCGTGTCGCGGTCGTCCCTGGAAGCGCATTTTCGCAGTGAACTGAACCGCAGCGTCCACGATGAAATCCTGCGCTTCAAACTCGCGGCTGCGGTTTCCAGCCTCGAAAATACCAGGGCCGCGATTGCGGATATTGCCTATGACTGCGGGTTCAAATCCGCCCAGTACCTGCACACGGTGTTCAAGCGCGAGTTCGGGTGTACGCCGAGGGAGTACCAGGTGGGGCAGGTCGAGCGCGATTCGAGCGATGTCATTTCTTTGTCGCCTTGAGTCCCTATTTTGTCCTGAGCTTCGCTCCAGAACTTCAAGGGATTGAATCGTCTTATGCCGACTCTTACACGCAGAACGTTGTTGCAAGCAGCTGCCATCGGATCCGCCTACACCCTGTTGCCCGACTCCATTCGCCAGGCCCTGGCGATCCCCGCCAACAACCGCACCGGCACCCTGATGGACGTCGAACATGTGGTGATCCTGATGCAGGAAAACCGCTCCTTCGATCACTACTTCGGCACCTTGCCGGGTGTGCGCGGGTTCAGTGACCGCTTCACCATTCCACTGCCGGGCGGGCACCGGGTGTGGGAGCAGCAGGGCGTTGGGCGGCGGATCCTGCCCTATCACCTGGACAGCTCCCGTGGCAACGCGCAGCGGGTCAGCGGCACGCCGCATTCCTGGGTCGATGAGCACGCCGCCTGGAGCAGCGGCCGGATGAACGCCTGGCCAACGTTCAAGACACCTACCTCGATGGGTTACTACCGTGAGCAGGAAGTGCCGTTCCAGTTCGCCCTGGCTAACACCTTTACCCTGTGCGACGCCTACCACTGTTCGGTACACGCAGGTACCAATCCCAATCGGCTGTTCCACTGGACCGGCACCAACGGCCCGACCGGTGCGAATGTGGCGGCGGTGGTCAACGAATGGGACGGCCCCGGCGCGGTGGGCGTGGGCTACACCTGGAAAACCTATCCCGAGCGCCTGGAAGAAGCGGGTGTGAGCTGGAAGGTTTACCAGTACCTGCCGGATAACTTTGGCGACAACCCCTTGGCCGGGTTTCGCCAGTTTCGTGCGGCCAGCGTCGCGGCCGGCAACCCCGCCGTGCCACCGAAAGACTTCAAGGATTTTGTGCCCTACAGCGATCAATTGAACGCCCGCGTGCCGTTGTACAAAGGCAATGGCAACACCCTGCCGGCGGTCAGCGGCAGCGACCTGGAAGCGATCATCCAGGGCTTTCGCAAGGACGTGAACGACGGGCGCCTGCCACAGGTGAGCTGGCTGGTGGCGCCGGCCGATTACTCCGAACACCCCGGGCCTTCCAGCCCGGTGCAAGGCGGCTGGTTCACCCAGGAAATCCTCAAGGCACTGACCGCCAACCCGGACGTGTGGAGCAAGACCGTGCTGCTGGTCAACTACGATGAAAACGACGGTTTCTTCGACCACGTGCCGTCGCCGTCAGCCCCGTCCAAACGCCTGGATGGCAGCTTTGCCGGCAAGTCCACGGTGAAGTTCGACAGCGAGATTTTTACCCACCCGGCACCGCCCGGCTCTAGCCAGCAACCCGCGCCGGACGGCGGGGTGTACGGCCCCGGGCCGCGAGTGCCAATGCTGGTGCTGTCGCCGTGGAGCCGTGGTGGCTGGGTCAATTCCCAGGCGTTTGATCACACCTCCGTGCTGCAATTTCTGGAGAAGCGTTTCCACGTGCGCGAACCCAATATCAGCGCCTGGCGCCGGGCGGTGTGCGGCGACCTCACCTCGGCCTTCAACTTCGTCAACCCCAACACCGAGACCCTGCCGCCGCTGCACACCATCAGCCGCCAGGCTGCCGACTCCCTGCGTCAACGCCAGGAGCAACTGCCCCAGGTCGCCCTGCCGACGGTGGGCCAGCAACAGGCGCCGTTCCAGGTGCGAATGGCGCGGCCATCCCGGGCGCTGCCGTACCAGTTGAACGTTGAAGGCTCGGTTGACCGTCGCGCCAGTTCGGTGAGCCTGGACTTCTTCAACAATGGCGAACAGGGCGTGGTCTTCCACGTCTACGACCGCCTGCACCTGGACGAGGTACCGCGCCGCTACACGGTGGAAGCCGGCAAGCACCTCAGTGACACCTGGCAAGTGGCGGGTGCCTACAAGCTTTGGCTGTTGGGACCGAATGGGTTCCACCGTTCGTTCAAGGGGCACCTGCAGCGTCGCGAGCCGGAGTTATCCCTGGCGTATCACGGTGACACCTTGCTGCTGACCCTGGTCAACCCTGGCAAGCGTGCGGCCTCAATCACCATCGAGCGTTGCCCTTACACCAGGCAGGGGCCGTGGCTGCTCGAGATTGCGGGCGGCGGTCGTGTGCAGCGCACGTTCTCCTGCCAGCCCAATGGAGGCTGGTATGACTTCAAGCTACGCGACGAGCATGGTTGGGTGCGGCGGGTGGCGGGGCGAATCGAGACGGGGGCGCATAGCATCAGTGATCCGTTGATGGGCAAGCGTGGGTAAAGGCTGTTGATCTGCGGGGTGATTTCGTGGGCTTTTTCCCTGTTTTGTGTAGGAGCAGGGCTTTCTCCCCATGCAGCGCTTGAAACGCCACCCCTCTGGGCCATAGCCTCACGCTTTTCCTGACACTGAGGCCCGGCATTGGGTAAGCGAAAAACGGTTTGGCCCACGGAGCGGGAAGTTCGACTGCGCTTTATCCTGCTGGCAATCATTGAAACGGCCTGTATTCGAGGCGTTCCCATCGAACGCCTGCTGCTTTCATACATACTGTTGCGCAACAAGCCGACCCAGGAGCAACTTTGGGAGGCCATCAGCGATTGCCTGCTCCTCGATGAGATGCGTGGCTTTCGATTTGAACCCGGGTCGGAAGCCGATCGGTTGATGCGCAAGATCAGCAGCGAAATCAATCAGTCCTGACGAGCCACCAGCGCCGGCGTGCGCGGCGGCACCAGGCGCTTGCTGCCCGTCGACTCATAGGCCGATGCCAATCGCAGCAGCGCCGAATCGTCATACGCCCGGCCGGCAAATGTCAGCCCCACCGGCATGCCGATGTCGGCCATGACGCCCATGGGCACCGTCACTGTCGGCACGCCCAAATGGCGGATGGCGAGGTTGCCGTTGGCGACCCACACTCCGTTGCTCCAGGCGATATCCGCCGACGCGGGATTCACATCCGCATCCGCCGGACCTACGTCGGCGACTGTCGGAAAAATCACCGCATCCAGCCCCAGGTTATCCATCCAGTCTTCAAGGTCGATGCGTCGTGTCTGTTCCAGGCCGCGCAGGCCGTCGGGCACGGTGCTGATCCTGTCCCACGGCGTGATGCCGCGCTCGGCCATGCGCACGTATTCGTCCATGCCGGCGGCCAGGTCGTCTTCGCGGTTGGGCAGGGTGCCGGGGTCGTGGGGGAAGATCTTCGGGCCGTCGACATCCGCCAGGCGGTTCAGCGCAGGGTCGCCATTGGCCCGCAGGAAATCATCGAACGCCCAGGCCGACAGTTCCCACAATTCATCGTGGAGGAATTCCTTGGACACCAGGCCTCGGGTAAACACTTTCGGTGCGCCCGGGCGATCGCCTTCGCAATTGGAGACCAGCGGGAAATCCACCTCGACCACTTCTGCGCCGGCGGCTTCAAGTGCCTTGCGCGCAGCTTCCCAGAGCTCGATCACCGAGGCCCGGGTTTTGATTGGCTGGCCAGTAGGGCCGCCGATTCCCGGGGCGTCGCTGGTGCCTGCCTCGGGGTCGGCGTTGATGTACATGCGCGGCACGCCGAAGCGTTTGCCGGCGAGTGCATCGCCGGTCGCGGCCAGGTCTGCGTAGGATTGCGGGCGTACCGAGGCGACGCCGGGGATCGGCACCCAGGGTTGCATCCGCCACAGGTCGCCGCGTGTGTCGGGGTCTTCTGCGACCACGACGTCGAGCACTTCAAGCAGGTCGGCCATGGTCCGGGCGTAAGGCACGACCACGTCCATGGTCGGGGTCAGCGGCCAGTTGCCGCGCACCGAGATCACGCCACGGGACGGGGTGTAGGCACACAGGCCATTGTTGGACGCCGGGCCGCGCCCGCTGGACCAGGTTTCTTCCGCCAGGCCAAACGCCGCGAAGCTCGCCGCAGTGGCCGTGCCGGCGCCGTTGGAGGAGCCCGAGGCGAACGGTGCGGTGAGGTAGTCGGCGTTGTACGGGCTCTCGGCCCGGCCATACACGCCGCGCTGCATGCCGCCGTTGGCCATCGGCGGCATGTTGGTCTTGCCCAGGCAAATGGCGCCTGTTGCCCGCAGTCGCTCGATGGTGAACGCATCGCGGTAGGCAACCAGGTTCGCGAAAGCCGGGCTGCCGGAGGCGGCGGTGAGGCCCTTGACCAGGTAGCTGTCCTTGGCTGTGTAGGGAATGCCGTCGAGCGGGCCCAGGGTTGTGCCGCTGGCCCGGCGTGCGTCGGATGCGCGGGCTTCCTCCAGCGCTTGCGGGTTGCGCACCACCACCGCGTTGAGCGCGGTGGCAGTCGTGGGGGCGTCGTAGGCGTCGATCCTGGCGAGGTAAGCCTCGACCAGTTCAACCGCCGTGGTCTGGCCGGATTCGAGCGCAGTGCGCAACTGGGCAATGGAAACTTCGGTTACTTCGATCACGTGGTTATCGCCGGGTGCAGAAAAGGGGGAGGGCTTGAGTGCTGACTCAATCCAATCAGTGAAAGTAGCTTACTGATAGATTTTTCATAGCGCCAGAGAATGGCATCCCTTACTGTGGCGCCTCAATTTCCTTATCGATAACGGTGCTGTTTATGTCCGATGAAGTGCGGCTTGTCGTCATCATCAATACCCAGCCTGGCCGGGGTGCGGACCAGTTGGCGGCCTTTGCCGGGCTCGCTCCGCTGGTCCGGGCCGAAGCCGGTTGCATCCAGTACGACCTGCATCCGGTCGAGGGCAACAGCGACAGTTTTGTGTTGATCGAGACGTGGGCTTCAAAGGCGGCGCTCAAGGATCACCACGCAGCGCCGCACATGCTGGAAGCCGCGAAGCACAACCCGACATTCCGTGCGGGCCCCTCCAACGTATTGGTGCTGGAGCCTGCCGTCCAGGCACGTTGACTTCAACCCGGCAGCTCAAGGGGTTATCATTGCCCCTTCATTTTTTGCTGCCCGGAAAGATTTCGATGTTGTTTACAAGGACTGTCATGGCGAGCGCACTGCTCGCCGTTCTGGCCACCCAGGCCCACGCGTCCAGCCTGGACCTGACCTACGAGGCACCTGTCCTCAGCGCTGTACCGCTCACGCCGCAGGCTGAGCCCAAGCCGCGCTTTGCGGTCAAAAGCCTTGCGCCGGTGACCGTGGAAAACAGCTGCACCGGCCGCGAGTGCACCTACGAAGGCGACATCAGCCTGCCCCGTGAGGAGCAGACTGTGCGGCGCATTTCCATCGGTATTCAATAAAGCCGGCTGGCGCCTCAGACAATCCCATACCGGGGCGCCGGCTTGCCTGTTTGCGTGGCCGCAAATAACGCACCACGCGCCGCATCATAGGTCTCCCACAACGAACCATCGGCCACCGACGGCCAGGTGATCGTCTCACCCTGATCCAGCCCGGCCAGTGCCGCGTCCACCAGGTTTTCGGTGGTCATGACCGACTCCTGTTGCAGGGCGGAAAGCGGAATGCCCGACGCGTCCCAGATCTCGGTAGCGGTGGCTGCCGGCAACACGATCTGCACCTTCACCCCGGTTTCCGCCAGTTCCGATTGCAAGCCACGGCTGAATGCCAGGACATAGCTCTTGGTGCCGCTGTACACCGAGCTGACCGGCAGCGAGTGCACGCCCAACACCGATGCCACGTTGATGATCAAACCTTCATTGCGCACCAGCATGCCCGGCAGCGCCGCGTGGGTCAGGCGGGTGAGGGCGGTGATGTTCAGGGCGATCTGGGTCGTGGAATCCTCGACCGAGGATTGAGCCAGCGGATGCAGGCGGGCCAGGCCGGCGTTATTCACCAGCACCTGGATCGCCGGGTTGCCGGCGAGCAGGCTTTCAACACGGGCCAGGTCCGCGGGGTTTACCAGGTCGGCGCCGATGGTCTGGACCTGGCGCCCGTAGGCTTGAGTGATCTTCGCCGCCAGGGCTTCGAGGCGGTCTTCACGACGGGCGACCAGGATCAAGTCGTAGCCGCGGGCTGCCAATCGGTCGGCATACACGGCGCCAATACCTGAAGAAGCACCCGTGATCAGGGCAATTTTTGTGGAAGCAGGGGTCGACATGAACGGCTCCAATAGATGAGTACTCAACCAATATTGTTGAGGGCTCAAGTTATAGGCTTGGCGTTTGTCCTTGTCAATGGTTTAGTACTCAATCATTCTACCGGCATGGAGGATCTGAAAATGCCAACACACAAGACTGACAAGCCTGATGCCCGTGCCGACCTTTTGAGCCTGCTGGGGGACGTGGCGTGCACCAACAACGCACTGCGCCGTGCCGCCCGGCGGCTGGGCCAACTGTATGACGAAGCGCTGGCGCCGATTGGCCTGAAGGCTACGCAGGTCGGCTTGCTGGGTGAAATCGCCCGGTGGGCGGCGGTGGATGAGCAGGCAGGGCCGACGTTGCAGGAGCTGGCCGGACGCCTGGCGATCCTGATGTCGGCGCTGACCCATGCGATGAAGCCGCTGGTGCGCGACGGGATTGTCGAGCTGCGCCCGGATGCCCTGGACAAGCGCACCAAACGCTGCGTGCTCACGCCCAAGGGCGAAGCGCTGTTCAGTGAGGCGCTGGTGTACTGGGCGGCCGCCAATAACCGGGTAGAGGAGGTGTTGGGGCATGATTCGGCCGCGCAGCTGCGGGGCATGGCAGACCATGTCGCCTCCGAAGAATTTCTGGCGGACTACAACAGCCGATCCGCGCAGGCATAAGCCAGATCCTTTGGTTATTAGACAGACGCCGTTCGCCCATCCGATGCTGGGCCCCTCTCGATCAGGGGCTTTCCATGACCACTCAACGCCAACTGAAGCTGGGCGCGTTCATGCGTCCGGTCAGCATCCACACCGGCGCCTGGCGCTATCCCGGCGCTTACCGTGACGCCAACTTCAACTTCACGCACCTCAAGCAGTTTGCCCAGACCCTGGAGAAAGCGCGTTTCGATGCGTTCTTCATGGCCGACCACCTGGCCCTGCTCAACATGCCTATCGACGCGTTGAAGCGCAGCCACACCGCCACCTCCTTCGAACCGTTCACCTTATTGTCGGCCCTGAGCCAGGCCACCGAGCACATCGGCCTGGTAGCCACGGCCTCGACCACCTACGACGAACCGTTCCACATTGCCCGGCGCTTCGCGTCCCTGGATCACCTGAGCAACGGCCGCGCCGGCTGGAATATCGTCACCACTGCCAACCCGGATGCGGCGCAGAATTTCGGCCTGGAGCAGGCCTATGCCCACGACGAGCGCTACGCCCGTGCGCGGGAGTTCTACGATGTGGTCACCGGGCTCTGGGACAGTTGGGCCGATGATGCCTTCATCCGCGATGCCGACAGCGGTGTGTACTTCGACCCCGACAAGCTGCACACCCTCAATCACCAGGGCCGCTACCTCAATGTGCGCGGCCCGCTGCACATTGCCCGCCCGGTGCAGGGCTGGCCGGTGATCGTGCAGGCCGGCGCCTCGGAGCCCGGCCGGCAATTGGCGGCAGAAACCGCCGAGGTGATCTTCGTGGCGCCCGGGACGCTCGAGGAAGGGCGTAAATTCTATGCCGATATCAAGCGCCGGATGCTGGCGGTGGGGCGGCATCCCGACCATCTGAAGATCTTGCCCGGGGCGTTTGTGGTGGTCGGCGATACGCTGGAAGATGCGCGGCGGATTCGTGCGCATCTCGACAGCCTGGTGCATTACGAAAGTGCGATTGCCTCGCTGTCGATCGCGCTGGGTACCGACGCGACGAAGTTTGATCCCGACCAATACCTCCCGGCGATTCCCCAAACCAACGCCAGCCAGAGCTCCCGCGAACGGGTACTGGCGCTGGCTGATCGCGAACAGTTGACGGTGCGCCAATTGGCCCAGCGTCTTGGCGGTTATGCAGGTCTCTCGTTTGTCGGCACCGCCCACAGTATTGCCGATGAGATGCAGCAGTGGCTGGAAGAAGAGGCCAGCGATGGCTTCAACATCATGTTCCCGTGGCTGCCGGGCGGGCTCGATGACTTTGTGGCCAGGGTGGTGCCCGAGTTGCAGGGGCGAGGGATCTTCCGGCGCGAGTACGAAGGCTCTACCCTGCGGGAAAACCTCGGACTGCCGCGTCCGGCGAACCGCTTCTTCGCCGAATGAGCGGGTATTTCTACTGTGGTTAGATCGTTTATTTCCTTCTGATTGGGAGCCATTCCCCAATCGCATATCCATCGCGCCGGTTTGGCCCTGATAGCGGAGCCGGCCGGCGTGATCACGCCAATTCATCTGTCATCGCGGAATTATCGGCTGCCGCGTCCCGGGAAATCCCCATGCAGCGTCTATTCCTGCTGCTGGGCCAGCGTCTTGCGCCGTTGTGCGGCCTCTCTAGAATCGGCCCCAGAACTTACTCATTTCCTGTCGATTACGGAGTTTCGAAGATGATGAACGCCATGCAGATGCCAATGAACAACGCGATGCCGATGATGCCGATGATGGGCATGCCGATGATGATGGCAACCATGACCTGCAAGATGACCGACGAGGCCATGATGTGCACCATGAAGCCGGCCGCGGGCATGGACATGGCGATGTTCAAGAACAACGCCGAAATGATGGCGATGATGATGAACTGCGGCATGCCGATGATGATGCAGTGCGCCAACATGTCGATGATGTGCATGTCTGAAGACGGCATGGCGATGATGAACAGCATGTCTGCCATGAACATGCCGATGATGATGCCGATGGGCATGCCTATGCCGATGATGAAGTGCGTCATGGAATGCAAGATGGAAGCCGACTGCATGACCTGCAAGATGATGCCGATGCCTGGCATGAGCATGGACATGATGAACAACTGCTGCATGCTGATGATGAAGATGATGAACGACTGCGCCATGCCGATGATGATGAGCTGCAACGGCATGCCGATGATGTGCTGCACCTGCTGATTGGTTTGGCGTGAAATCAAAAAGCCCCGGCGAGTGCCGGGGCTTTTTGCGTTTCAGTCCAGGCGTTCCGGGTAGGTGATCACCAGGAACGCCACCGCCTCACTGTCTGCGGGGTTGCGATAGCGGTGGGGCTGGTCGGCGTAGAACAAAATCGAGTCACCGGTGGACAGCAGCTAGCGTTCCTCGTTGACGCTGACTTCCAGCACGCCCTGGGCCACCACCAGGTTTTCCTGGATGCCGGGCCCGTGACCTTCTGAAATCTCCTCGCCGAGGGCCTTCAGGCGTATCTCGTAGAACTCCGACTGGCGCGCCATATCGTACGGAAACAGCGCCCGGCTGATGAAGCTGCCATCGGCACTCACCAGGCGTTTGCTTTGTTGCGCCGGCAGCAGTTCAACCCCTTCGAACGCACGGTTCTCCAGGAACGCCGCCACCGACACTTTCAAGCCTTTGGCGATCTTGCATAGCACCTTGATCGACGGCACGCTGCGCCCGGACTCGATCTGCGCAAGCATCGCCCGGCTTACGCCGCAGTTGCGCGCCAGGGCATCCAGCGACAGGTAGCGTTTACTGCGCAGGCGCTGCAGGTTCTGCGCGACGCACTGGCCGATGGCGTCATCGTCGCCGCTGTTGCAGTCCTTGGGTTTGGAGGGGAGGTCGGGCACTTCGGGTATCGCGTGCAGGAAATTCATCGCCTCACGCCCGGCGGGTATCGCTGGACGTGGTGACGTGTGCGGTAAACAGCGCGACCCCGGCCCGTGCCGCATACATCGCCCACATCAGTTCAGCCGCTGCGCGAGCCTGGCGGCGTTTGCGGTGGAGGGTGAAATCGATGACGGTGGCGGATGTTTGCATGACGTAAATCTCTGGGGACTCAATGGCTCTACAGTAATCGGTGCCGCTTATTTCCATAAATACTGAGTTTGCATTTGGTAATTCTATTTTGGACTTAACGCCGATGGGGACCTGTGCGTTCATCAATGGTGACCCGCCGCGCTTCACGGGCTTCCCACCACAGACCTTGTGCCGGACCGAGCCCGTCGCAAAAACGAATTCCAAGGATTTACCCCCATGCCCCCCGCGTTTCCGTTCACCTCCCGAAAAGCCTGGCCCTTGCTGGGCTTTGGCGCCGCCCTGAGCTTCAGCCCGGTTTCCCAGGCCGACGACACATTGCAACTGGCACCCGTCGAAGTCAGCAGCGCCGAACTCAGCGCCGACGAACTGGCCCAGGCCCAGCTCAAGAGCGTGCCCGGCGCCACCAACTACATCGACATGGGCAGCGTCGATCAGGGGCGGGTGAGCACCAACGAGGACGTGTTCAAGTACCAGGCCGGTGTTTATGCCAAGGCGGCAAACAACGAAGGGGTCAAGCTTTCGATCCGTGGCTCGGGGATCAACCGAGGGCCGGGTGCCCACGCCTCCGGCCTGTATGAAACCTTCGACGGCCTGCCACTGACCGGCCCGGGTGGCACGCCCTACGAACTCAAGGACCCGTTGTGGCTCAGCCGCGTTGAAGTGCTGCGTGGCGCCAACGGTTTTGACCAGGGCGCATTGGCCCTGGGTGGGGCAGTCAATTATGTGACCCACACCGGCTACGACGCGCCCAGGCTGCAAGTACGCTACGAAGCCGGCAGCCATGGCTACGGCCAGCGGGAGATCAGCTCGGGCCAGGTGCTGGGGGATGCCGACTACTACATCAGCCTCACCGACTCGCAATACGACGGTTTCCAGGACCACAGCGCCGGCAGCGGCAAGGGCATCGCGGCCAACTTCGGCTACCGCTTCAACCCCGACCTGGAAACCCGCTTCTACTTTCGCTACCGCGAAACCGACAACGATTCCCCCGGCAAACTGACCCGCGACCAGATCAGCCACGACCCGCGCGCCGCCGCCAGCCTCAACGTGGCGCGAGACTCGAAACGCACGCAACCGGGCTCGACCTGGATCGCCAACAAAACCACCCTGCACCTGGACGACAACGCCCGGGTCGAGGTCGGGCTGGCGTATCACGATTATCCGATGGACTTGCGCGAGGGCACCAACCGTCTCAAGGTTGCCTACACCGACGTCAGCGGCACCCTGAATTACATCCGCCAGGACACTTTGTTCGGGCGTGACAGCAAGACCACCCTCGGCCTGCGCACCACCCAGGCGATGCCGAACAACGGCGGCTCGGAATTCGTGCGGATCCCCACCGGCAATACGGCGGACTACGCGCCCGGCACCAGGACCCGCGACTACAGCTACCTGGGTTCGGACACCGTGCTGCATATCGGCAATGACCTGGAACTGCTGCCGGACCTGTGGCTGACCACCGGGCTGGCGGCGATCTACACCCGTCGTGAAACCGAAGTCAGCTACCCGCAGACCCACACACCCGTCAGCCAGCACGATTGGGATTACGCGCCAAGGGTTGGCCTGCGCTACGACTTCAGCCCCCAATTGCAGGTGTACGGCAACCTGAGTCGCTCGGTGGAACCGCCCCATGCGTGGTCGATGATCTGGGGTTCCAACAAGTACTTCCCCGTGGGCAGCGGCCCGGCCAGCGGTTTGCAACGTGAAGGGGTGAAGCTGAAAAACCAGACTGCCACCACCCTGGAAGTCGGCGGTCGCGGTGAAGCGTGGTTCGGCCAGTGGGACCTGGCGCTGTACCGCTCCGAGGTGCGCCACGAACTGCTCAGCGTCGAAACCCAGGCCGCGACGTCCACCACGTCCGCAATAATCGCCGAATCCAACGCCAGCCCAACCGTGCACCAAGGCCTGGAGCTGAGCCTGATCAGCCCGCTGTGGGACGGTGGCCGCACGGGCCAGCTCGCCCTGCGCCAGGCCTACACCTACAGCGACTTCCACTACCGCAACGACGACCGCTTCGGCGACAACACATTGCCCGGCATCCCCAGGCACTACTACCAGGCGCAATTGCGCTACAGCCACCCGAGCGGTTTCTACACCAGCCTCAATGGCGAACATTCATCGCGGGTCGCGGTGGACTACGCCAACTCCTACTACGCGGCGGCCTACACACTGCTCGGCGCGACGCTCGGGTACGACGCGCCGAAGCACGACTGGCAAGCCTGGGTCGACCTGCGCAACCTGACCAACCGGCGTTACGCGAACACGGTCACGCCGGGTTATGACGACAAGGGGCTGGATGTGGCGCGGTCGACGCCGGGGGATGGCATGGGGGTTTACACCGGGGTTTCCTGGAGCTGGCGTTAATCCGTAAAGTGTTTGATGTTGGCAGTGGGTGATTGCTGGCAAAGCGCACGTTCAGCGAACGAAGGCTGCATGCACCAGGCGCTGCAGCTGCGTTCGCTCCCACAGGCTCATCAGATCGAGTGGATTGGTGCCGTAACGTTGCCAGGTGTCCAGTGAACCTTGCCTGTTATCCGGTGCAATACAGCGCAGGCAGCACTCCAGAGCCGTCCCGCAGGTTGACAGCGTGACCTGCCAGCCGTCGATGTCGACAACCATTTGCTCGTCGCTGGAGCTGACGGGTTTCAGCGTTCGAACCTCTAATGCCACGTCCTTGAGCAGTTGATAGGCCTCGCGGGTGGAGACCGTGGTGGCGAAGGTTGTCATGCGTGATGTCCTTGTATGAGTCGCAGAAGTGTCGCGTGCGCACTGGTCGCTTTCAAGGTGGGCACAGCAAGTCGCAGATTCGTTGCAACCCATCACTCCATCCTTGCTCCCCCTTCGTTTTACTGTCATCGTTCGCGCAATTGGTAATCTTTCTTGTTTGAGAAATTTTTGCGCATGCATGACTTTCCTGTAGCTGATGGTGATATAGCCCGTCGCCAGCAGACCATCACCACCCTCTACAGCGACCATCATTCCTGGTTGCACGGTTGGCTGCGCAAGAAACTCGGCTGCTCGCAACATGCCGCCGACCTGGCCCACGACGCGTTTATCCGCATCCTGCTGCTGGCCGACCCCCATACCATCAAGGAACCCCGCGCCTTCCTGGCCACCACGGCGGGGCGCTTGATGATCGATGGCGCGCGTCGGCGGCGCATCGAAAAGGCCTACATGGAAGCCCTGGCGATCCAGAGCGAAGATGCCGGCATGCCGGACCCGGCGGCGATTCATGTGGCACTGCAGGCCCTGGAACGCATTGCCGAAATGCTCATCGGCCTGCCCGCCAAGGCCCGCGAGGCATTCCTGCTCAGTCGCCTCGACGGGCTGACCTACAGCGAAATCGCCGAACAACTGCAGGTGTCTTCCAGCACCGTGAAGAACTACATCTCCAGTGCGTTGGTGCATTGCTATCACACCCTGCACGGGGCGGACCCGCTGTCGTGAGTTCCGAGCAGATCATCAGTGAAGCCGCCCGCTGGCTGACGTTGTTGCACGACGACCACGTGACCGAGGCCGACCGCGCGGCCTTCGAGAAATGGTGCCAGGCCGATCCACGGCATGCCGTCGCCATCGAGCGCATGCGCAGCCTGTGGGGCAGCCTCGACGAGTTGCCCGCCGCCCCGGCGCGCATGGCCCTGAACCGTGCATTTGCCCCACAGAAAACAAGGTTTGCCGCCCGCAGCACCCAGGCCGTCGCGCTGTTGGGTGTGTTGCTGTGCGGCTGGGCCGGGATTGAGCGCCTGCCGGTGTGGATGGCCGACCAACGCACCAGCGTGGGCGAACGGCGCCAGGTGGCACTGACCGACGGCAGCCAGGTGCAGCTCAACAGCAACTCGGCACTGGACGTGAAGTTTGACGGCCACCAACGGGTGATCGAACTGTTGCAGGGCGAGATGTGGGTCGAGGTGGCCAAGGACGCGCAACGGCCGTTCGTGGTGCACACCGACCAGGGCACGGCCACGGCGTTGGGCACGCGGTTCCTGGTGCGCAAGGCCGAGGATGGCGCGACGGTGGTCACCGTGATCGAGTCCACCGTGGCCGTCAAAGGCACCGTTGCGGGCGACGTGAAAGTGCCGGCGGGGCAGAAGTCCACGCTCCAGGACGGCCGTGCCGGCACCCCACAACCCATCGGCAACGCCGACCCGGATGCCTGGACCCGTGGTTTGCTCAAGGTCAACGACCAGCCCCTGAGCGAGGTCCTGCAAACCCTCGCCGGTTACCGCCATGGGCTGGTGCGCTTTGATCCGCAGGCGCTGCAAGGGATGCGCGTGTCCGGGGTATTCAAGCTCGACGACACCGGCGCGGCCCTGGCGTCACTGGCAGATAACCTGCCGATCAAGGTCGAGTACTTCACGGATTTGGTGGTGGTGATCAAGCCTCTGTAAAAAGTCTGAATAAAAACTGCTCTCATTCATACCCGATTTTCCGACATGGCCGTCATGACTAATAGAACCCCCATTTCCCAGGACTTCTCATGTCGCGCCTTGCTCGTCCTTTACAGCCATTGACCCTTTCAGTGGCGATGGCGTTTGCCGCCGTACCCCTGCTGACCGTTCAAGCGTCCTACGCGGCTGAAAGCGCTGCGTTCTCCGTTCCCGCCGGTGACCTGAGCCAGGCCCTCAACAGCCTCGCCGAACAGGCGGGCCTGGTATTGGCCTTTGATTCGAGCCTGACCCGTGGCAAACACAGCAATGGCCTGAACGGGCAATACAATACCGACGCCGCCCTGGCCCAAGTATTGGCCGGCAGCGGCCTGCAAGCCCTGAAGATCGCCGACGACCGCTACCGTTTCGAAGCCATCCCGCACACCGATGGCGCCATGGAGTTGCAGGCCACCACCATCAGCGGCGCGTACCCGTCGGAAAGCCCCACCGGCCCGGTGTCTGGCTACGTGGCCACCCGCAGCCTGTCGGGCACCAAGACCGACACCGCACTGATCGAAACCCCGCAGTCGATCTCCGTGGTCACCAAAGACCAGATGCGCGCGCAGAACGCCGAGAGCCTCAACCAGATCCTGCGCTACAGCGCTGCCGTGATCCCGGAAACCCGTGGCTCCACCGCCTCGCGTCTCGACCAGTTGACCATCCGTGGCTTCACCCCGGCGACCTACCTCGACGGCCTGCGCATGCCGTCGAGCCGGGATGCCTTGCCGCAAAAAGACGCCTTCGACCTGGAGCGCGTCGAAGTGCTGCGCGGGCCGGCGTCGGTGCTGTACGGGCAGGGCACCCCCAGCGGCGTGATCAACATGGTCAGCAAACGCCCGCTGGACACGCCGTTCCATGAAGTCGGCGTCGAGTACGGGACCTTCAACAAGAAGCGCACGACCTTTGACTTGAGTGGCCCGCTGGACGACCAAGGCGTGTATTCCTACCGCGTTGCCGGCCTGTTCGACGATGCCGACGGGCAGATCGAGCACACCGAAACCCGGCGTCAATCCCTGTCCACCGCCTTCACCTGGCGCCCGGACGAGAATACCTCGCTGACCTTGCTCGGGCACTTCCAGAAGGACCCCAAGGGCGCGTCCTACGGCTCGATGCCAGCCTGGGGCTCGGTGCTGCACAGCCCGACGGGGCGCAAGATCGGCGTGGATTTCTACGACGGCGAGAAAAGCTTCGAGAAGAGTGACCGCGAGTATTACTCCATCGGCTACGCCTTCGAGCATCACTTCAACGATGTCTGGACCGTGCGCCAGAATGCGCGCTACCTGCGCAGCGAAGGGCAATACCGCAGCCTCTACAGCAACTACCTGGAGAGCGATTACCGCACCATCCGCCGCTCGACCATCGCCAGCGACGTGAATATCGACGCCTATGCCCTCGACAACCAGTTGCAGGCCAAATTCGACACCGGGCCGTTGCAGCACACCGTGCTGATGGGCGCCGACTACCAGAACACCAGCACCGATACCAAGTCGGGCAGCGGCGTGTACACGGCAGGGCCTACGCTGGATATTTTCGACCCGATCTACGGCGCGGCCGTGCCGGTACCGGCGTACACCAGCGACGCGACCTCGCGCAGCGAGCAAACCGGCGTGTACCTGCAGGAACAGATGAAGTGGGACAAATGGGTGTTGTTGATGGGCGGGCGTTATGACTGGGCCAGCACCGACAACAGTACCCTGGCGATGACCACCCAGAAAAAGACCAAGTCGTCCCAGGACAGCAAGGCCTTCACCGGCCGCCTGGGTCTGGTCTACCTGTTCGATAACGGCCTGGCGCCGTATGTCAGCTATTCGGAATCGTTCCAGCCGCAATCCGGCACGGGCTACGGTGGCTCGACGTTCCAGCCGACCGAGGGCAAGCAGACGGAAATCGGCATCAAGTACCAGCCGCCGGGCAGCAACAGCTTCATCACGGCTGCCATTTTCGACCTGCGCCAGACCAACGTACCGACGCTGGACCCGGACGCTTCCCACCTGTGCAACGGCTCCCGCTGCCAGATTCAGGACGGTGAAGTGCAATCCCGCGGGTTTGAACTGGAAGGCAAGGCCAGCCTGAACGACAACCTGGATATCACTGCGGCCTATGCCTACCTGGATAACCGCATCAGCAAATCCAACAACACCGTGCGTTATGCGCCCATCAGCGACATCGGCGTCGGCCCGGCCATTGCGGCCGAAGGCACCACCACCTACGCGGTTCCGCGTCATACCGCGTCGGCCTGGGCGGATTACACCCTGCACGACGGCACGCTGAAGGGCTTCGGCGTGGGGGCCGGTGCGCGCTATGTCGGTTCTTCCTGGGGCGATACCGCCAACACCCTGAAGGTGCCGGGCTACACCTTGTTCGATGCAGCGGTGCACTACGACATCCCGCACATCAATCGTCAGGGTGACAACCTGCGCCTGGCAGTGAACGCCACCAACCTGGCGAATAAAGAGTACGTCGCGTCCTGCTATTCCTACTCGTGGTGCTGGTATGGCTCGCAGCGTACCGTGCAGGCCAGTGCGACCTATCAGTGGTAAATAAAAAGGCCTTGGCGAAAGGATTCGGGAGCAGCATCGCCAAGGCCGAAAAACGTTAGTTCGCCACCGGCTCAATCAGCTTGGAAACCACCGGCGCCTGCCACTGCTCCAGGGCATCAATCAGGGCGCCGGGGTCTGCGTTGAACATCAGCATCCGGCTGTGTTCGAGCTTCATGAAGCCCTCCTGCACAGCGTGATCGAGCAGGGCGCGCACCGGGTTGAAGAACCCCGCCGTATTCAGGCACGCCACGCCCTTGTGGTGTTCGCCGACCTGGGTCAGCGTGGCCGCCTCGAACAACTCCTCCAGGGTTCCCAGCCCGCCGGGCAAGGCAATGAAACCGTCGGCGCAGTCGCTCATGCGTGTCTTGCGGCTGCGCATGTCTTGGGTCACTTCATGGTGGGTAAGCCCGGCGTGGGAATGGCCGCGTTCATGCAGTAACTCGGTGATCACGCCGATGACTTCGCCACCTTCAGCCAGCGCAGCGTCCGCCACCACGCCCATCAAGCCCTTGTGGGTGCCGCCGTAGACCAGGCGTATGCCGCGCCGGGCGATTTCCCGGCCGAGGGCCTGGGCGCCATCCGCATAGCGCGGGTTGAAGCCGAAATTGGTACCGCAGAAAACTGCAAGGCTGCGCAGGGGAGTGGGCATGGGCATTCCAGGCGGGTGAGGACAAGCTGTCCAGCATGGCGCCACTCGCCGGTGGGCAAAAGAGCCAAGAACGCGCTGGCGGATCAGGCCATGAGTGCGTCCAGGATACGTTTTCCAAGGGCTTCGGCGAAGGCCTCGGATTCGATGTTGGCAAAGCCCAGCAGCAGGCCGGGGCCGGTCTGGCCTTGAATATTCCAGTCGCTCAAGGCTTCGGCATAAATGCCGGCCTGCGCCAGACGTTCCACGCACAGGCGGTCTGACTGTTGTGCATTGAGGCGCAGGATCAAGTGCATCCCGCCCGGCTGGGCGTCAATCGAAATATGCTCGCCCAAGGCCTTGCGCAAGCCCCTGGCGGTGGCCTCCCGACGCTCACCGTAGAGTTTGCGCATGCGCTGGATATGCCGCGCAAAATGCCCCTCGGTCATAAACGTTGCGACGATCGCCTGGGTCAACTCCGGGCAGCCCCCGAGGAAGGTCTGGCTGACATGTTCGAAGCGTTCCACTTGAGCTGCCGGCACCACCAGATAGGCCAGGCGGATGCCGGGGAACAACACCTTGCTGAAGGTTCCGGCGTACAGCACCCGGCCGTCGCGGTCCAGGCTCTTGAGGGCCGGCAGCGGGCGGCTCACGTAGCGGTATTCGCCGTCGTAGTCGTCCTCGATGATCCAGGCCTGCTGGCGACTCGCCCAATCCAGCAGTTCCAGGCGCCTGGGCAAGGACAGCGAGACACACAGCGGGCTTTGATGGGCCGGCGTGACCACTACGGCGCGGGCGCCTTTGCCCTGTTGCACGGCCTGGGATACCTGCATGCCATCCGGGTCCACTGGCACCGGTATGGCCTTGATATTCAGGTAATCCAGCAACGGTCGGGTGAACAAGTAGCCTGGGTCTTCCACCAGCACCCGATCGCCCGGTTCCAGCAGTGCATGGGCGATCAGCCCCAGCGTATTGCGATAGCCCGAGGTGACGAAGACCTGCGCCGGCGAACAGTGGATGCCCCGGGCGACCTGCAAGTAGCTGGCAATCGCCGTGCGCAGCGAGTGCAGGCCGAACACGCACGGGTTGGCCATGTCGGCGACCTGGGTGGCCCGCACGCAGCGGGCGGCGATTTTCGACCAGATCTTGCGAGGGAACGCGTCCAGTGCGGGCAGCCCCATTTGAAACGGCAACACGGCGGCCTTGTGCCGCACGGCATTCTGGTCGCTGGCCGTCATGGGGCGCTCCGGCAGGCTGGCCTTGATCCCTTCAGCCACCACCGTGCCGGCCTGGCCTCGGGCCTGGATATAACCCTCGGCTGCCAGCAGCGAATAAGCCGTATCGATGGTGCCCCTGGCCAACCCCAGCTCCTTGGCCAGGGCCCGGGCTGCGGGTATGCGTTCGCCCGGCTTGAGCAAACCGTCGGCAATCGCGCTGCGGAACCGCCAGTAAAGTTGCCGGTAAATCGGCTCCGCGGCGCCGGCGTCCAGCGGTGAAAAGGCCTTGATCGAAGTGCTCATCCGGCGGCGGGTCCTGTTCAGGTGGCGAAATAATCGTGCAGCGCCTGGTCGGTCTGGCGGCGCGTCTGGGCCAGAGTTTCCGGGCGGGAAGCGGTGCCTTCGACGGTGAAGAAGGTCACGTCATGCAGGCCGATCATGCCCAGTATGGTTTTCAGGTACGGCGTCAGGAAGTCCGGCTGGTGCGCGCGCTCCCCGGAAAACCGCCCGCCTGAGGCGATGGCGACGAACACTGGCCGGTCCTGCAACAGGCCGATCTTGCCCTGGGCCGAGATATCGAAGGTGCGGCGCACCCGTGCGATGTGATCGAGCCATAGCTTGAGGGCCGCGGGCACCGAGTAGTTATGCATGGGGGTGGCGATCACCACAATGTCGGCCGGCTCCAGTTCCTGAACAAGCCGCTCGGACTGGGCCATCGACCCCTCGGACGAAACATCCACGAGAGACTGCTGGGACGTTGCATAAGGCTCGTCCACCGGTGCCAGGGCATTTGCGGCAATGCCGCGCTGGATCACCTCGGCGTCCGGGTGCCGCTGGCGCAGGCATTCAATGATCTTGAGGGAGAGGGCGTTGCTCTCCGACGCTTGCCCGCGAGGGCTGGCACTGACATGGAGGATATTCATGGTGCGTTGCTTCCTGGATGGATGGCCCTCAGTCTACGAACCCCATGACCCATGCCAAAGAGCCAAGAATCAAGATTCAGAGTAGGCCATATCCGGGCACTCATGGTCTGGTGTTCAAGCCAGATCATGGATCTTTTGGGGTAGGCCATGGCGTCGCAAGATGGCGGCTTCATCCAACCGCTACAGGATTTCACCATGACAACGCGTCTCGACTACTCCAAAGCTTCCCCTGAAGGTTACAAGGCGTTCGGCGGGGTTTACGTCTACCTGCAAAACAGCGGCCTGTCCAAGGAGCTGATCGACCTGGTCTACCTGCGGGTTTCGCAAGTCAACGGCTGCGCCTTTTGCATCGACATGCACTCGCGGGACCTGCTCAAGCAAGGCCTGGCCGTGGACAAGCTGGTGCTGGTGCCAGTGTGGCACGACGCTGGCGCAGTCTTCACCCAGCGTGAGCGCGTGGCGCTGGCCTTTGCCGAAGCCGTGACCGCCAGTGATGTTTCGGACGCCGACTATGCGGCAGCGGCCGCCGAGTTCAGCGACAAGGAACTGGCTGACCTGACCTACGGCATCGCCTTGATGAATGCCTTCAACCGACTGGGCATCACCTTCCGTACCACGCCAGCGGCGGCTGCCAAGGCATAGCCAACGCTGATTCGGTGTGGCGGGGCTGCTCGCCACACACTCACTGTATTTCCTGAGGGCTCATCCCATGGCATGGCTACTGCTCGGCTTGGCCGGCATCCTTGAAATCGCCTTCGCGTTCGCGATGAAGGCCTCGGACGGTTTCACCCGATTCACCCCCGGATTGCTCACCGTCGTGACCGGCGTTTCCAGCGTGATCCTGCTGTCGATGGCACTGCGCACCCTGCCGGTGGGCAGCGCCTACGCGGTCTGGACTGGAATCGGCGCAGCGGGCACCGCGATCCTCGGCATGGCATTGCTGGGCGATTCCACCGCGCCATTGCGGGTTTTGTGCATCGTGCTGATCCTGGCCGGCGTGATCGGCCTGAAACTGGTCTCCGCCAACTAGTGCTGCCTGCGAGCGGGTATTTCTCGGAGATGGCCTTTTAACATTCCCACCCACTCTTTATCATCCGCCCCCAGCAACTCCGGCCATGGAGACGCTCCATTCACTAAGGAAGTCGTAATGCACATTGGAAAAATGCTGGGGTTGGCCCTGATCACGTTGTCGATGGGCGGCTGCGCCAGCTTCACGAAAGACGAAGTGGCACCCGTCACGCTGCCATCGAAGGCCAGCTACGCCAACAAACCGAACGTCTACGTAGACTTCAAGTTCTACCAGGGCGAGCCGACAAATGCCGCCGCGGCCGAAGTCCCACAAGCGCGTGACATGCTCAAGCCACAGCTGCAGAAAGTCCTGACTGACTCCGGCCTGTTTGGTCGCGTGACCCTGGATGAATTCCAGAAGCAGCCAGGCGATTACAGCCTGCGCCTGAAGGTCTACAACCATCCACCGGGTGGCGGCCAACTGGTATTGGCCTTTATCAGCGGCTTTACCTTCACCATCATTCCGGCGCTTGGGACTGATCAGTACACCATGAAGCTGGAATCGGTGGACGCACAAGGCCAGGCGCTGAGCACCGGCACCAACCACGACTCGATCAATACCTGGATGGGCATCTGGTTCATCCCGTTGATGGCCAACACGCCGAAAGACGCGGTGACCGATACCTTCACCCGCCAGGTCAATGCCCTGCTCAAGCAAATGGTCGACGGTAATAACCTGAAGTATTCGGCGCTGGATGCCGGCGTGCCACGGGCGTGACACGTAACTGAACGTTTGAAACAGCTGCGAGGGCAGGGTGGCCGATCCTCGCAGCCCAGGCCTTACTTAAGCGCCTTGATGAACAACGGGTCGCTGTACAGCGACTTGAGCAAATCACGCACCATCGGGTTGTAGGCGTTGGCGGCATTCGGGATCGCAATGAACCCGAAGAACGAACTGGGCCAGGTGTGATTCACTTCCTTGGTCGCGTCGTACACCACGTCATTGCCCTTGAGCAGGGTAAACCGCGCGGCCAGCGTGCCGTTGCCGGAGCCCATGCCTGCCGACAGCGAATTCTTCACCACCAGCACTTGCAGATGACGTTCTGCTTGCGGGTTCAGCAGGCCTGCCAGTTGCAGTTCCTGGGTGATTGCAGCCTGGATATGCGCCGGGATGCTGCCACTGGGCGAGCGGATCGGGTTGGCACGTACAGACAACGAGCCTTCGCCCGACGCGGCCGTCACCTGGGCATTGCTGACGGGTTGCAGCGGCGCTGCTTGCTTGAGGACCTGGACGTTATCGAAGTTCGGCTCGTATTGCGTCATGGTGACGCCGCAGCCTTGCAACAGCAGCGCGAGCAATGGGGTCAACAGTAGAAGCTTTTTCACGGCGTTTCCTTGCGTGAGTGTGGGAGAGCGCGGGGATTATCGTCAGGCAATGGGCCATCGGCAACCAATAGTGGCAAAATGCCTGAATGGCAACGCTGTTACTCGGTTCGGTTTCAGGTCGGAAAATTCATCGAGAAGGCAATTTGCTGGCCCCTTTGTAACAAAATCCTCGCCAAAATCACTTTTATTTTCAGGTGGTTAGGCGGGATGCAAATGCGCAATGTGGGAATCATGCTGATCGCCTGTGCCGTGGCGGGTGGGGCGGTTTCGGTTGAGGCACGGGAGCTGCGGGACAACGACAAGTACATGTGCAGCTGGGGTGCAGGCACGGCGGCCAGGGCCCAGGAATTGAAGTTGTCGGGCGTCTCGCTGTACGCCGCGCGCCAGAAGCTGAAAACCTACCAGTTCAAGAAACCCTGGATGCACATGATGGCCATGGGCATCACCGAGCAGACCTACGACAGCCGTTCGCGGGTCAAGCCCGAAGTGATTCGCCAGAGTTTTTATCAGGACTGTTTGCGCTACAAGCTGGCGCGTAAATAACCCTTATTTATCCAGCAGCAATTGGAGCCTTGAGAACGACTGGTCGTAGTTGGGCTCCCACGGAAAGCGCCCTTGTTTGTCCGGCCAGACCATTTGCAACGCAGGGAAATCAGCTTTGATCGAGGCGTAGAACCAGCCGGCATAACCGAGGTACTCGCGGTAGTGCCTGCGGTCTACAGGAATGAAGGCGATGCGAATGCCTTCGGCAATATCGTCATAGGGCTTGTAGGTTTCATAGGCGGCTTTTGCACCGGCAAAGCGGATCGCGGCGATGTTCAGCAACTGCTGGGCAATCTGCGGGGGCAGCCCGAATACGATGATTTCCGGTTGGCCGAAGTTGGCGTAGAACCCCAGGGAGTAGGCGAACGAAGGCTCACCGTCTTCAGCCCGCACATGCACATGGTGCCAGCCGATCTTCTTGATATCCGCCAACACCTTCTCGTCATATTCCGAATCTGCCTTGGGCAACTGGAATCCCGGAAGCGGGGCCTTGGCTGAAGTGTTCATCGAGAACAATGAGGCGGCGAAGAGGGCGACGGCGCGAATGATGTTCATCAGAGTCCTTTCTGCGGGATCAGGGGTTGAAAGCGCGATGAGGCTAGCAGTGTTGGGTTCGCTCGGCAAAGTGACCGATGCACCGCCCAGTACAAAATCTGCGTAAGCCTGTCCAACTTCGCCCCGGAGCCCGTCCGCATACTGGCCCCAGGTAACCGAAGAGGCACATGCCATGACCCGCTACGTCATCACCCCCAACGAAACCCCGTCCCTTGCCATCCACGGCGACGACGCCCGCTTCCCGCTGCGCCGGGTGTTCTGTGTCGGGCGCAACTACAGCGAACATGCCCGCGAAATGGGCCACGACCCCGACCGCGAGCCGCCGTTCTTTTTCATGAAGCCGGCGGATGCCGTGGTGCCTGCCGAGGGCGTGATCGCCTATCCGCCATTGACCGCCGACCTGCACCATGAAGTCGAGTTGGTGGTGGCCATCGGCAAGGGCGGCGTGGACATCGCCCCGGAAGATGCGTTTGCGCATATCTGGGGTTACGGCTTGGGCATCGACCTGACCCGCCGCGACCTCCAGGCCCAGGCGAAAAAGCTGTCGCGGCCGTGGGAATGGGCCAAGGCCTTCGATGAGTCGGCACCCTGCACGGCGTTGCAGCCGGTGAGTGCCGTCGGCCACCCGGGCACTGGGCGAATCTGGCTCAAGGTCAATGGCGAGCAACGTCAAGTGGGCGATCTGGCAGACCAGATCTGGTCGGTCAGCGAGGTGATCAGCCATGCTTCCAAATCGGTGGCATTGAAGGCCGGCGACCTGATCTTCACCGGCACCCCGGCGGGCGTCGGCGCCTTGCAACCGGGCGATGTGGTGACCGCAGGCATCGACGGCCTGGCCGAACTGAGCTTCACCCTCGGCCAGGGTTGACGCTACAGTGGTGCCCAGGCCCTCCGAGAAGTACGTATGCCCGGCACCCGCATCACCACCTATGGCATGGAACAACGCAGCGACCGCTCCGACTTCTACATCCGCGACAAGCGGGGCAGGGCGGCGCTGACCAGCCCCCATCGCCACGAATATTTCCAGATCCAGATCAACCTGGGTGGCGACACCGTGCAGCACATCGGCGGCGCGGTGCGCCCGTTCCCGAAAAAGGCAATGGCCTTTATCCTGCCCCATCGCCTGCATGTGATTCCCCATCCCGAAGACGGCGACTTCATGCTGATCAATTTCAGCCAGGGCTTTTTCCTGCCGCAACTGACCTGCGACCCGCTGGACCTGGAAGACATCCCCATCGGCCAGGCGCCGGAGCTGTCGCCGTTCCGCTTCCAGGAGCAGTTGGACTTCATCCTCGACGACGCGGCCTTCGAAGAAGTCAAAACCTGGCTCGAACACATGCGCACCCTGGACGCCCACCGCAGCTTCGGCGCCCGGGAGCGGCTCAAGGGTTACCTGTTCCAGCTGATCGGGCTGGTGTGCCAACAGTACGCCGAACCGCTCCAGGCGTTCGCCGCCAACAACGCCACCCGGCGTGGCCGCAAGGATGCCCTGGCCCGGGTGCAAGGCTACATCCGCGAGCATTTGCACGAGCCGTCGCTGAACCTGACGGATGCCGCGGCGGCGGCGTTCCTGTCGCCCAACTACCTGACCCACCTGTTGCGCAAGGAAACCGGCAAACCCTTCTCCCAGTTGGTGCTCGACCGGCGCATGCAACTGGCGCGCACGCTGCTGCTCAACAGCCCGCAGATGATCGGCGCGATTGCGCACCGCTGCGGGTTTACCGACGAGGCGTATTTTTCCCGGTGTTTCCGCAAGGCCCACGGGCTGGCGCCAGGGCAATTCAGGCGACGTGAGCAGGATTAACGCGCAATCCGGCTGACTGTTTTACAAATCCACCACAACCGATGTGTTTCAATTTACATACAATTGGGCGTCTCGGTGAAAAGCTGGGCGACGATGTTCGCTATCAGAAACACAAGGTGCAATGAGTGTATGAGTGAGCTGGAACCCCCTCAATCCAACGCCTTGCGCTATTTTGGCGTCGGCGTTCTATGTGTCGCGGTGTTGTTGGGGACTTATTTCGTTCGGCTCAATGCCCAGGTAGACCGGCAGCGGGAAGAGGCGGCGGAGCGCCTGGCGTTATGCCGTCAGGCAGCCAGTGTTTCGCGCGCCACGCCCCAGGACGAACTTGTATTGGTGGATCCGTGCAAACACCTGTATCAGCACTATTTGAAGAAGCCCACGCACTTTTAATCAATAACCTTATGTTTATCGCGGAATTAAACAGCGAAGTTTGTTTAACGATACGCTGTTATTGCACCAAAAAGTGGCATTTCCAATAATCGGATCCATTAAAAAAGTGTGGTTATTGAATGACTTAGCGCTGTTTTAATCCGACGAAAGGTTGAAAATTATCTTGTTACAAGTTTTCCCGCTGGGTAATATAGCCGGGCGTTCACCTCCCACGGTTTATGCATTTTTAAATCCCAAGTTTCCATCAGCTACTTGGGATTTTTTTTGCCCGCGATTCGGCTTTTGTGTCAATCCGCTACGTTGGCAAACTCTGCACGCATCCGGCCATTGCGCTTGGCCTGGTACAGCAACTTGTCGACGGCTTCGACAAAGGCCAGCGCCGCGCCGCCCGGCGTTACCGTGCAAGTGCCTACGCCCAGGCTCAGTGTCAGCAGGTCCGACACCGCCGAGTGCGCATGCGCGATCTGCTGCTGGCGGATCAAGTGCAGGCAGCGTTCGGCCACGCGCCGTGCCGACTCGGCATCGGTTTCCGGCAGCAACCACACAAATTCCTCGCCGCCGATGCGCGCAATGAAGTCCCGTGGCCGGTTGGCCGCCTGCGACAGCGTGCGTGCCACCTGGCGCAGGCATTCGTCGCCCTTGATATGCCCATAGAGGTCGTTGTACTGCTTGAAATAGTCGATATCCAACAGGATCAACGACAGCGGCAACTGGCTGCGCTGGGCACTGGTCCATTCCCGCGCCAGCACGGTGTCGAACATGCGCCGGTTGGCGATACCGGTGAGGCCGTCCTGGAACGAATATTCCTCCAGCTGTTTTTGCAGGCGGATCAGGTGTTCCTCGGTCTTCTTGCGCTCGCTGATATCGAACATGAAGCCGATCAGCGCCTGCACCTCGCCGTCCTTGCGCTCCACGTGCACCACGTCGCGAATCCACACGTACTCGCCGCTGGCGGTCAGCGCCCGGTAATCGGCTTCGTGGTCGACCCCGGCCCGGGACTGGGAGACGCAGAAGTTGACCACATACTCGCGGTCGTCCGGGTGCATGCGTTCCACCCAGTCATCGACGGTGGCCCAGCTCTGCGGCGTCCAGCCCAGCAGCGCCTCGATCTGCGGGCCGATGTAGCTGAAAGTCATGGTTGCCCAGTCGATACGCCAGGGAATGGCCTTGGTCGATTCCAGCAACGTCTTGTACACAGCACTGTCGGGTTCGATCAAAGGTTCGATGCTCATGCGGAGTGCTCTCGGTGTCGGAAAAAAACCAGAGCATCTGGCCATCATCGCCAGGAAGCAAGCCCTTCGCGCGGCATCGGATAAGAGGGTGTCGGTGTGGTTTTTTTGGCGTCAGCCGGCCAGCGGTTTTAGCCGAAATGCGCACCAAGTATCACTTTTGCATTAATTCCCGGGCAGTTTGAAAAAGCTCATCTACCCTAGACGGATCACGTCCTCCGAGCCCCGTACAGGGAAGGGTGCCCGCATGATTTCGATCGCCGAGTTTCGCCACATCATGGAGTCGGGCTTCCTGCCCCTCGCCTGTGACTGCTCATTGAACAGCGACGGTTCGCTGCGCATCAACATCTTCGACCCGGCCTCCGGGCGCGTCGACCTGCTGCTGCCCCGTGTGTCGCCTCAGGGTCTGGACAGCATCCGTTCCATCTCAAACCTGATTGGCGAACTGCGCACCGAGATCAAGGCCGGGCGCAGGGGTTTTGCAGCGGTCAGTTAGCGGATCAGGAGATCGCTTGTGCCGTCGGGGTAGTCACTACCCCGTAACCGCGCCAGCAGCAATGCTCGCGGTGCCCCGGCAGGAACACGCAGCCGCCAAGGTTCATGAGCAGGACGGCGGCAACCAGCAGTGAAATTCGACGAGACATGGTGATTTCCTCAAGGTGATGGACGTCGCCAACCAACAGAACGCGCCTGTCGATTACCAACGGTTAACCCTTGAACGCGGCCACATGGATAATTCCGTCGCGGCCTTTCAACAATTTCATCAACTCCCCGCAAACCCTGGGCAATACTGGCCCTGCCTGCCGTCCTGAGCGGTCGCGATAAAAAGTTCTTTTTGTTGCGACGGATTTTCGGACACCTGCCGTTCAACCCTACAACTGCGATCACTGGCGATCGCCGATGAAGGAGTTGTCATGAGACTTGCACGACCGCTGGCCAAATTACGTTATGCCCTGTTGATCCCGCTGGCACTGGCCGCCCTGGTCAGCACGCCGACGTTTGCCCAGACCGAAGTGATCATCCGCGAAGCGCCACCGCCGATGCGCGTCGAGGCCGTTCCCGTCGAACGCCCTGGCTATGTGTGGGATCGCGGGCACTGGCGCTACGAAGGGCGCGGTTATGCCTGGGTACCGGGCCACTGGCAGCCGGTGATGCGCAACGCCCGTTGGGAACCTGGCCACTGGGAGTCACGCGGCCCCAACTGGTACTGGAGAGAAGGGCACTGGATCCGCTGAGCATTCCGTCAACCTGACCCTTAGCCACCGGACCGAGACTTGCCCTATTGAAAGACACTGATCCGGACGTTGAGCTGTTGGCCCGCATCGGTAACAACGAACCGGCGGCCATCAACGAAATGGTGACGCGCAAACTGCCGCGTTTGCTCGCGCTCGCCAGTCGGATCCTCGGGGATGCCGACGAGGCCAGGGACGTGGCCCAGGAAAGCTTCCTGCGTATCTGGCGCCAGGCTGCAAGCTGGCGCAGTGGCGAAGCGCGTTTCGACACCTGGCTGCACCGCGTGGCACTCAACCTGTGCCACGACCATTTGCGTCGGCGCAAGGAGCGCCCGTTGCGCGATGAGGAGGCGGTGAGCGAGGTGGTCGACACAGCGCCTGCGCCCGATGAACAGCTGGAAGCGGCCGCCCGCAGTGAGCGCATGGCGGCGGCGTTGGCGTCGCTGCCTGATCGCCAGCGTGAAGCGATTGTGTTGCAGTATTACCAAGAGCTGTCGAATATCGACGCCGCGGCGCTGATGAACATCAGCGTCGAGGCACTGGAGAGCTTGCTGTCACGGGCCCGGCGCAACTTGCGCAGTTACCTTGACGACACACCCGGGCCCGCCCGCCCAGGAAGGGGAAAACCATGACGCCTGAACGATTTGCCCAATTGGCCGAGGCTTACGGCGGCCACTTGCACCGTTGGCCGCGCGCCGAACAGGCCGAGGCCCAGGCCCTGCTGGATGCAGGTGATGCCAGCCTCCTTGAGGTGCTGCATCAGGCGCGATGGCTCGACGGCCAGCTGGACGGCTATCAACTGGCACCCGTCGACCCAGCGCTGGCGCGGCAGATACGCCAATCGTTTCCCCTGCGCCAGTCCTTCTGGGCGCGCTACGCCGGCTGGCTGTCGCCGGCCGGTTTTGTTGGCGTGGGCATCGCCGGGGTCGCCGCGGGAATCCTGGTGGCGTCGTTGAGCGTGCCGTTGCCCATGCTTGGCCCTGAAGTACTGCCGAGTGTCTTCGACCAGGGCGACGCCGAAGTCGTCTTCACCGTCAACGCCGAGGAAAGCGAGCAATGACCCCGTCACCCAAGTACCTGAAGCCGCTGCTGGTTGTGTCGGTGTTGTTCAACGTGTTTTTGATCGGCGGGGTCGGCGGTGGCCTGTACCAGTGGTTGGCGAACACCAAGCCCGCCGAGGCGGTGGTGAACCAGCATGGCCTGCGCCAGGCGATGGTCAAGCTGCCGCCGGAACGGCGCAAGGAATTGCGCCAACTGTTGCGCCAGAACCGCGCCGACAGCCAGCCGCTGGTACTTGCCGGGCGCGAGGCGCGGCTGGACGTGATCAAGCAACTGGAGGCGCCGACTCTCGACCGTGAGGCGTTGGTGACGGATTTGGGCAAGGCCCGGGAGGCGGACATGGCGCTCAGGGCGCTGGTGGACAACACCCTGGCGCAGTTCGCCAGCACCTTGCCCCGGGATGAGCGCCAGCGGTTGGTGGAGGCGTTGTATATGAAGGGGCAGGCGAAGGGCAAGGTCGCCAAGAGCCACTGAAGATCGTTCCCACGCTCTGCGTGGGAATGCCGCCCCGGACGCTCTGCGTCCAGTTGGCGATGCAAGGTTCAAGTCTTGTGCAGTGGTGACGCGGAGCGTCACGGGATGCGTTCCCACGCAGAGCGTGGAAACGAGCATTAATCACCGGATGGCATCGCCTGGGTCTGACTGACAGACCGAGGTGCCTGCATCGCGGGCAAGCCCGGCTCCCACATGAGCTCGCTGCGCAACTGAATATATGAAGATCGTTCCCACGCTCTGCGTGGGAATGCCGCCCCGGACGCTCTGCGTCCAGTTGGCGATGCAAGGTTCAAGTCTTGCGCAGTGGTGACGCGGAGCGTCACAGGATGCGTTCCCACGCAGAGCGTGGGAACGAGCATTAATCACCGAGACGGGCGACGGATTTTCCCGGGTGGCGGCGTTTAACCCGGGTAGGCCCGCCACTCATGCGAAGGCCAATCTCATTGGGGAACCGTGCCATGTCCCGCCTATTCAAAACTACGCTGGCCGCCACGTTGATGGCGGCGGCGTTGTCCGGTTGTATTGTCGAGCCTGTTCATCCGCGGCGTCCGCCGCCTTTGGTCGAGGTGGTGCCGGTGGCGCCGGCGCCAGGGTATCAGTGGGTGCGGGGGCACTATCGCTGGGGGAACGGGCAGTGGTTATGGGTGCCGGGGCATTGGCGCTACTGATCCACCACACGTTCAACGGCGACACCGAAACCCTGTGGGAGCGGGCTTGCCTGCGATGGCATCACCGCGGTCTTACTGACAGACCGAGGTGCCTGCATCGCGGGCAAGCCCGGCTCCCACAGGTGATAGGGGCTCTGTCAGGACTTTCCTGAACGTCTCCACCAACGGCCGCAGATTGATCCGATGCCACGCCGCCCACAGCGGCGTGGTGTAGGTCAGCCACGGCAGTTCTCGCAGCACAACGCCCGGCGGTGCATTGCGGCTCAAGCCCTTTTGCACCATCGCGACACCTAACCCCGACGCCACCAACCCCAACGCGGTAAACGGCTCGCTGGCTTCCATCGGAATCTGCGGGGTAAACCCTGCCCGAATGCACGCCGCAACAAAGTCATCCGCCGGGTTTGCACCCGCTTTGCGCTGCACGCCAATCCATTGCTGCTCGGCCAGATGCTCAGGCAGCAACTCGCTGACGCTGGCCAGCGGATGCTGCTCGGGCAGCGCCAGCAGCATCGGATCGTCCAGCACTTGCAATGCCATCAGGTCCGGGTCATCCGCCGCCGGTGGTTCACCCACCAGAGCGATATCCAGGCTGCGTTGGCGCAGGCCTTCCAGCTGTTCGGCGGAGGGCAGGTTGTACAGGGCGATATGCACGTTGGGCCGCGCGTCACGCAGTACCTTCAGGGCGTTGGGCAGCACCCCCGCGTGCATGGCGTTTTCGATGTAGCCGATGCACAGTCCGCCTTCTTCGCCTTTACCCAATCGCCGGCCCAATGACTCCAGGCGGTTGGCGTGGGTCAGCAGCGCCTTGGTTTCGGCGAGGAACGTCTGGCCGTCGCGGGTCAGGCGGATGCGCTGTTGGCTGCGCTCGAACAGGGTCAGGCCCAGGCGCTCTTCCAATTGGGCAATCTGCCGGCTCAGGGGCGATTGGGAGATGTGCAACCGTTCGGCAGCACGCCCCACGTGTTCTTCTTCAGCGACTACAACGAAGTAGCGCAATTGGCGGAAGTCGATCATGTCAGACCTTAAGGGACTCAAGTTGGTCGCAGTATGTCTTGGACGGTCCGATCTCTGCAATCTACGATCTGCTCAACGGTCAACACAGCGACCTTGAACAATCTTGAGGATTTACCCCATGAGCTTGAAAGACAAACTGCCCGGCGTGCTGGGTTTTGGCACCGCCCCCTTGGGCAACATGTTCCGTGCGATTCCTGAAGAGGAGGCGCAAGCCACCGTTGAAGCGGCCTGGAACCAGGGCGTGCGTTACTTCGACACCGCACCGTTCTACGGCTCGGGCCTCTCGGAAATCCGCCTGGGCCAGGCCCTGTCCAAGTACAACCGTGACGACTACGTGCTCAGCACCAAGGTCGGCCGGGTGATCCTGGATGAAGTGGAAGAAAGCGCCCGCGACCTCGGCGAGAAAAGCGGCGTGTTTGAACATGGCCGGCCGAACAAGATGGTCAACGACTACAGCGCCGATGCCACCCTGCGCTCCATCGAAGACAGCCTCAACCGCTTGCAAACCGACCGCCTCGACATCGTGTGGATTCACGACATCGCCCAGGACTTCTACGGTGATCAATGGCTGGACTACTTCAATCAGGCGCGCACCGGTGCTTTCAAAGTACTGACCCGCCTGCGTGAAGAAGGCGTGATCAAGGCCTGGGGCCTGGGCGTCAATCGGGTCGAGCCTTGCGAGTTGACCCTGGACCTGACCGAAGCCCAGCCCGACGGTTTCCTGCTTGCCGGTCGCTACACCTTGCTCGACCATGAACGCGCCTTGCAGCGCTTGATGGATGCAGCCCAGGCGCAGAACGTCGAGATCGTGGTCGGTGGCCCTTACAGCTCCGGGATCCTGGCGGGCGGCGCACATTTTGAGTACCAGAAAGCCAGCCCGGCGATCATCAGCAAGGTCGAGCAGATCAAGGCGATTGCCGCTGCCCATGGCGTGAGTGTGAAAGCCGCTGCACTGCAATTCTCCCTGGCTCACCCGGCAGTGGCCGCAGTGATTCCGGGTGCCAGTCGTCCGGGGCGCATTGCTGAAGACGTCGCGGCGTTGTCAGAGAAGATTCCCGCAGCCTTTTGGCAGGCCCTGCGCGAGGCACGATTGATTTCGGCCCGTGCACCGCTGCCGCTCTAACCACAGGAACGCGAACATGAAAATTGATATCAGTGGCAAAGTCGCAATCGTCAGTGGCAGCACCGCCGGCATAGGCCTGGGCATCAGCCAGGCGCTGGCGCAATCCGGCGCTACGGTGGTGGTGATCGGGCGTGAATCGGGCAAGGTCGACGAGGCGCTGGCGACCATTCGCCAGGCCGTGCCCGGCGCGGATCTGCGTGGGCTGGTGGCGGACCTCGGTACGGCCGAGGGCGCTGAAAAGCTGTTCGCCGCCGAGCCGCGGGCCGACATCCTGGTGAACAACCTCGGGATCTTCAACGACGTCGATTTCTTTGACGCTCCCGACAGCGAGTGGACGCGTTTCTACGAGGTCAACGTGATCTCCGGTGTGCGTTTGTCACGGCATTACACGCCGGGCATGGTCGAGCAGGGCTGGGGCCGGGTGATCTTTGTGTCGTCGGAATCCGGGGTGGCAACGCCGGCTGACATGATCAATTACGGCGTGACCAAAAGCGCCAACCTGGCGGTGTCCCATGGCTTGGCCAAACGCCTGGCGGGCACCGGGGTGACGGTCAATGCGATCCTGCCGGGGCCGACCTTTACCGATGGCCTGGAGCACATGCTCAAGGACGCCGTGGCCAAGTCCGGGCGCAGTGCGCGGGACGAGGCGGATGTGTTTGTGCGCAATGCGCGGCCGACGTCGATCATCCAGCGCGCAGCGAATGTGGATGAAGTGGCGAATCTGGTGGCGTACATTGCTTCACCGTTGTCCTCTGCCACCACCGGTGCCGCGTTGCGGGTCGACGGCGGTGTTGTCGACAGCATGGCGATCTGATTTTTCTTGAATGGTTTGGAGTGTTAATCGTGGCAAAAGCATCTGCTGTTATTGAAATCCCGGTTTCGGCCGAACAGGTTTGGCAATTGGTCGGCGGCTTCAATTCGCTGCCGGACTGGCTGCCCTTTATCGTCAAGAGCGAGCCGAGTGAAGGCGGGCGCGTGCGCCACCTGCAAACGGCGGATGGCGGGGTGGTGGTGGAACGGTTGCAACGCTTTGATGATGCGGCGCGTACCTACAGTTATTCGATCAGCGAGTCGCCGTTTCCGGTGAGTGAGTATTTGGCGACGTTGAAGGTTGAGGCGCTGGGTGACAGCTCCGCGAAGGTAACCTGGTCGGGCGTGTTTACTCCGGTGGCCGGTGTGACGGATGCGGCGGTGGAGGAGTTGTTCAGCGGTGTCTACAGCGGTGGGCTGGATGCGTTGCGTGGCAATTTCCCAGGCTGAATGAAGATCAAATGTGGGAGCGGGCTTGCTCGCGAATGCGGTGGATCAGTGCCAGATGGGTTGACTGACACTCCGCATTCGCGAGCAAGCCCGCTCCCACATTGGTTTTGTGGTGTTCTTCAGGCTTCGGGCATCAGTTGTTGGCGGCATTCGAGGATCAGCTTCGCGCCGCCTCGTTCGCTGCTGCCGACTTCCAGCTTGAAACCGTGCAGGTTGATGATCGCGGCCACAATCGACAGCCCCAACCCAAACCCGCCTTGTTGCTGATTGCCTTCGTCCACCCGGTAAAACCGCTGGAACACTGCCGCACGTTCCGCCGCCGGAATCCCGGGGCCGGAGTCGAGCACTTCAATGCGGGTGCTGCCGGCATCGTTCACGCCGCGCAAAATCACTTCGCCGCCCGGCGGGGTGAATTTGATCGAGTTGCTCAGCAGGTTGGCCAGGGCTTCGAACAGCAGCGCGCGGTCACCGGTGATCCAGGGCAATGAGTCCGGCACTTGCAGCAGCAGTTCCATCTCGCCTTCTTCTGCCAGGGGCAGGTAGAAGTCGTGGAGTTCCTGCAGCAAGGGCAGGGGATCAAGCACCAGGAAGCCCGAGCGGCGCTGATGGTCTTCCAGTTCGGAAATCCGCAGCAGGCCGCGAAAACGCGCCATCAAGGTATCGGTCTCGGCGATGGCCGCGTCCAGTTGCAGGGCGTGGGGCGCGTCTTCATCAGCCTGTTGCTGGATTCGGTACAGCTGTGCCCGCAAGCGTGTGAGCGGGGTGCGCAGGTCGTGGGCGATGTTGTCGCACACGCCCTTGACCTCGTTCATCAACTTCTCGATACGGTCGAGCATCGCGTTGACGATGGCTGCCAGCATGTCCAGTTCGTCGCGTCGGTCGGACAATGGCAAACGGTGGGTCAGGTCGCCGGCCACGATGGCTTCGGCACTCGCCTGGATCCCGCGAATCCGCCGCAACGGGCGCCGCCTGAGCAGGTGCCAGCCGGCCGCGCCGGGAATGATCGTCAGGGTGATCCCCCACAGCAAGGCGTGCAGGATGATCCGCGTCACGCCGAACAGCGAGCCGTTGGCCCGCACCAGGATCAGCCAGCGGCCGTCTTCGGTGTGGGTGGCTACGGCGTCGCAGCTGTCGCGCGGCAGTTTCGGGTCGTCGGAGTCGATGCAGTTGGCCAGGGCGTGGATGTGTCCGTCCATTGGCAGGTCGGGCGGTATCACGCGGATCGGGCCGCTGATCGGGTTGAACTGATTGTCGAACAGGCCGTAGGCGTCAACGCCCTTCATGTCGAAGGTCATGCTGGTGGTCAGGGCTTCCACCAGCTCTTCGCCGTCAAACCGCTGGAACAGGTGCTGGCGCTGCATCAGGGAGTGGCGCGAGAGGTCGCCCAGGTAACCGGACACCTCGTAGTACAGCACGCCCATGAGGATGCAGCTCCAGGCCACGAACAACGAACTGTAGAGCGCCAGCAGCCGGCTGCTGGAAGAGCGCCAGCCTTTAGAGGGGTTCAGCAATGACATACCCGGAACCTCGTACCGTGCGGATCAGCGGCGTGAGGCCCGGCGGGTCGATTTTTTTGCGCAGGCGACCGATGTGCACGTCGATCAGGTTGGTGCCCGGGTCGAAGTGATAACCCCAGACTTCCTCGAAGATCATCATCCGCGAGAGGATTTGCCCGGTGTTGCGCATCAGGAATTCCAGCAGTTTGTATTCGGTCGGCAACAGGCTCAGGGGCTGTTCGGCACGGCTGGCTTCACGGCTGATCAGGTTCAGTTCCAGATCCGCCACGCGCAAGGCAGTTTCGAACTCCTTGACCGTGCTTTTGCGCCGCAGCAGCACTTCGACGCGGGCGGCCATTTCGTCGGAGGCGAACGGTTTGGTCAGGTAGTCATCACCACCGGCCCGCAGGCCGCGTACCCGTTCATCCACATCGGAGAGGGCGCTGATCATCAGGATCGGCGTGGATACGCCGATGGTGCGCAGGGTGGTGACGATGGCCAGTCCATCCAGTTCCGGGAGCATGCGGTCGAGGGTGATCAGGTCGTAATCACCGCTGACGGCACGGACCAGGCCTTCGCGGCCATTGTCTACCCAGTCTACGTCCAGTCCATGGCTACTCAGCTCGGCAACGATCTCGCGGGCCGTTACGGCGTCGTCCTCGATGGTCAAAATGCGGGTCATAAGGATTACCTGGTGAGCGATTCACACTGAAGTGCGGGCATTTTGCCAAGAAATGATAGCCCGCTTCCTAAATAAAAATTTATGTAGGCACAAACGACACAATTCACCATAACCCGCTGAATCTGAACGAACGCTGTGTGTGTAGGATTTTTTGTATGCCACGGCGTGCGTACGGGTTATTTCCTACGAGGAATGCAATACGCCCGCCGCTCCAGGCCATTTCTTGCAAGTTGCATGGTTCAAATTAGTTCAACTTAATTAAGTTGTTGAAATATATGAAGTTTTAATTTTAGAGCTTCTGGCACGTCGCCTGCACTGTCCCTTTTGAGACTTGTAACACTATTTTTCATGCCTGGAGCAAAACAACAATGATTACATCCTCATCCACGCTGCAAGAGTCGAGCACGCTCTCCGGGGTTTCCTGGGGCGCGATCTTTGCCGGGGCCGCTGCCGCGGCTGCGCTGTCCTTGATTCTGGTACTGCTGGGCTTCGGCCTGGGCTTTTCGGCGGTGTCGCCGTGGGCCGACAGTGGCATCAGCGCCAAAGGGCTTGGCATTTCTACCATTGTCTGGCTGGCGGTTACGCAAATCATCGCGTCGGGGATGGGCGGTTACATCGCCGGTCGCCTGCGGGTGAAATGGGCCAATATGCACGGCGATGAGGTGTACTTTCGCGACACCGCCCATGGCTTCCTGGCCTGGGCCGTGGCGACACTGGTGACGGCGGTGCTGATCGTCGGTTCGGTCAGCAGTGTGGTCAGCGGTGGTGTGAAGGCCGGTGCCAGTGTGGCCTCGGGTGCCGCCAGTGGCATGAGCCAGGTGGCTGGCGCTGCCTCCAAGGGCGAAGACTTTGGCTACTACGTCGACAGCCTGTTCCGTGATGATCGCCCGGCCGCCGTCAGTGATGACGCGGTGCATGGTGTGGTCGCCCGCATCTTCGCTCGTACCGTGAGCAACAATGGTCAGCTGGCATCTGAAGACCGTGCGTACCTTGCACAGTTGATCAGCCAGCGGACCAACCTCAGCCAGGCCGATGCCGAGGCGCGTGTTGACCAGGTCTATGGCCAGGCTCAAAAAGCCCTGGATGACGCCAAGTTGAAAGCCAAGCAGGCTGCCGACACGGCTGCAAAAGTGGCTGCCTACACGTCGCTGTGGACCTTCGTGGCGCTGTTGATCGGTGCGTTTTTTGCCAGCCTCGCTGCAACCTTTGGTGGTCGTCGCCGGGATGCCGTGGTGTATCTGGAAACCACTCCCCACACCACTTCCGTTCGTTAATTCAAGGAGAACGTCATGCGCTCATTACTGCTGTTTTTCCTCGGTGTGCCTATCCCGGTCATTATCCTGATCGCGATCTTCATGCACTGATCCTCAGGCTTGCTCGGTCCCCATGTGGGAGCGGGCTTGCTCGCGAAAGCGGTGTATCAGTCACATATGGATTGGCTGATACACCGCTTTCGCGAGCAAGCCCGCTCCCACATTTTGTTTTGTGTCGTTGCTGCATTCCGGGCGAAGGCGAAATCTCCGGATTTTGTTAATTGTTGCTTAACCGCCTTCTGGCTAAGCTCCCGTCCCATGAGCCGCTATCTGCGTTTTTTCCTGGTGCTGATGTTGAGTCTTGCGCTTCCCCTGACCGGGATGGCGGGTGTGCCGTCGAGCACCGAGCCGTGCCCGATGCAGATGTCCGACATGCAGATGATGAGCGACATGGCCCCTGACTGTTGCCAGGACGGCGCAGCCGCCGATCACGGCAAAAGCTGCAAGCCCGGCCAGGAGTGCAAGACCGGCGGCATGCTGCAATTGTCGATGCCGGTGCTCAAGGCCCCGGTGACTGCTTCCAATGCGCTGGTTGTCAGCGTCTCTTCCGACTTCATTCCCGACCGCACGCCGTCCGGCGTCTGGCGCCCGCCCCGTCGCTGAATCCTGTTGCACCTGAAGACTCGTCCCTGAACCGGGACGGCCTTGCTGTGGGCCGCGTGAAGCGGTGCGCAGCGCAACAGAACAGGACACTTCAAGATGAATTTCCTATGCGTGCGTGCCCTGATGATGGGCGTGCTGGCGTGGCCGACGCTGGCGTCTGCGCTGACTCTGGATGAAGCCTTGCGCCTGGCGCAAAACAACGCGCCGTCGCTGACGGCTGAATCCTCCAAATTGCAGGCCGCGACCCAGGCGGCGATTCCGGCCGGCGAGCTGCCGGACCCGAAACTGGTAGTAGGCCTGCAAAATTTCCCCGTTGGCGGGCCCAATCGCGGCACGTTGTATGGCGATGACATGACCGAGCAAATGATCGGCATCCAGCAACAAGTGCCCAGCCGCGACAAGCGCAAGGCACGGGTTGAGTTGGCGTCGGCCAGCGTGGACACGGCGGCCGCCGAAGGCCGGATCGAGCGCTTGAATGTGCGTCAGGCCACCGCCCAGGCGTGGATTCGCGCCTATGCGGTGGAGCGTAAAGAGGCGCTGTTCAAGGACTTCTATCAGCAAAATCGCCTGCTGCAAGACACCGTGCGTGCGCAACTGGCCGGCGGTCGCGGGCAGCCTTCCGACGTCGTGATCCCGAAGCAGGAAGCGGCTGACCTGGCCGAGCGCGAGGATGAGCTGATCCAGCAACGCGCCCAGGCCCGGGCGGCCCTCAAGCGCTGGATCGGCCCGGCCGCCAGTGAAGCCCCCAGCGGGCAATTGCCGAACTGGAAAATCGACACCACCGGTTTCACCCACAACCTGCACCAGCACCCGGTTCTGCAAGCCTTTGCACCGCGCACCCGCGAGGCCGAAGCCCGGCTGAACGAGGCCAGGGCGCAAAAGACCTCGGACTGGAGTTGGGAAGTGGACTACCAGCACCGAGGCCGTGAGTACGGGGACATGGTCAGCCTGCAATTCACCTTCGATTTGCCGATCTTCCCCGGTCGCCGACAAAACCCCGGTATCGCCGCCAAGCAGGCCGAACTCGACCAACTGGACGCCGAACGCGAAGCCAAGACCCGTGAACATACCCAGGAACTCGAAGACGACCTGGCCAACTACCAGCGCCTGGACCGCGCCGTGCAGCGCAGCCAGGACAGCCTGGTGCCGCTGGCCGAGGAGAAAGTGTCGCTTAGCCTGGCGGGGTATCGCGCGGGCAAGGGCGACCTGATGAGCGTGGTCAGCGCCCGCCGCGAGTGGGTCGAGGCGCGCTTCAAACAGATTGACGCCATTGAGCAGCGCGCCCTGACCGGCGCCCAGCTGTATTTCGCTTACGGGGAACCCGCCAATGAATAACCGAATCCTGAACGTGGCCCTGTTGGGCGGCGTGTTGCTGCTGGGCCTGGGCGGCGGCTACTGGCTGGCGCAGATGCGCGAGGCACAGCCGGCCATGGCCGGGACGATGCAGGCGCCGGACGAGAAAAAGGCGCTGTACTGGTACGACCCGATGTACCCGCAGCAGAAATTCGACAAGCCGGGCAAGTCGCCCTTCATGGACATGCAACTGGTGCCGCGCTACGCCGGTGGCGCCGAGGAGAGTGCGGCGATTCAGGTCGACCCCAGCCTGACCCAGAACATCGGCGTGCGCCTGGCGAGCGCCAGCCGTGGGGTGCTGGCGTCAAGTCTTGAGCTGTCGGGAATCCTCGCCTTCAACGACCGCGATGTGGCGGTGGTGCAGGCGCGCGCTGCGGGATTTGTCGAGCGGGTTTACGCCCGTGCGCCGGGGGATGTGCTCAAGGCTCAGGCGCCCCTGGCGGACATTCTGGTGCCCGAATGGGCCGCCGCTCAGGAAGAGTTCCTTGCTCTGCGACATAGCGATCCGGGTTTGTTGGCTGCCGCCCGCCAGCGTCTGCGCTTGAGCGGAATGCCTGCCGGGTTGATCACGCAGATGGAGCGCAGCGGCCGGGTGCAATCGGTGATGACCATCACCACCCCGCTGGGCGGCGCGTTGCAAACCCTCGACGTACGCGAAGGCATGACCGTCGCGGCGGGCCAAACCCTGGCGCGGGTCAATGGCCTGGGCACCGTGTGGCTGCAGGTCGCCGTGCCTGAAGCCCAGGGCGCCGCGCTGGCCGTTGGGCAAACGGTCGAGAGCCGTTTTGTCGGGTTGCCGGGACAAGTCGTCAAAGGCACCGTCGCCGCGATTCTGCCGGCAACCGCCATGGACAGTCGCACCGTGCAGGTTCGGGTCGAACTGCCCAACCCTGACGGTATGTTGCGCCCCGGTATGACCGCCCAGGTGCGCCTGGCCCAATCCAGCGGCCAATCGGTGCTGTTGCTGCCGAGCGAGGCGTTGATTCGCACCGGCAAACGCGTGCTGGTGATGGTGGCCGAGGAGGGCGGGCGATATCGCCCGGTAGAAGTCCAGGTGGGTGCAGAAAACCAGGACAACACCGTCATCCTCGCCGGCCTGCAGGAAGGCCAGCAGGTGGTGGCCTCCGGTCAATTTCTGCTGGACTCCGAAGCAAGTTTGAAGGGTATTACCACTCAATCGTCCGGCGGTTTTTCAGATGAGGGGGCCATGGACGGCATGAGCATGCAACCGGGAGCCCGGCCATGATCGCCCTGTTGATTCGCTGGTCGGTGGCCAACCGCTTTTTGGTGTTGTTGGCGACTTTATTCGTGACGGCCTGGGGTTTGTGGTCGATCCAGAACACTCCGGTGGACGCTTTGCCGGACCTGTCGGATGTGCAGGTGATCATCCGCACGCCGTACCCGGGCCAGGCTCCGCAGATTGTCGAGAACCAGGTCACTTACCCGATGACCACCACCATGCTCTCGGTGCCGGGTGCGAAGACCGTGCGCGGCTTTTCGTTCTTCGGCGACAGCTACGTCTACGTGCTGTTCGACGAGGGCACCGACCTGTATTGGGCGCGCTCGCGGGTGCTGGAATACCTGAGCCAGTTGCAGGCGCGTTTGCCGGCATCGGCCAAGCCGGCGCTGGGCCCGGATGCCACCGGTGTCGGCTGGATCTACCAGTACGCGCTGGTGGACCGCACCGGCAAACACGACCTGGCGCAACTGCGCTCGTTGCAGGACTGGTTCCTCAAGTTCGAGCTCAAGACCCTGCCCAATGTCGCCGAAGTGGCGACCATCGGCGGCCAGGTCAAGCAGTACCAGGTGCAGATCGACCCGCTGGCCCTGGCCAGTCGCGGCATTACCCAGGCCCAGGTGGTGGAAGCCATCGGCAAGGCCAACCAGGAAACCGGCGGTTCGGTGCTGAACATGGGTGAGTCGGAATACATGGTGCGTGCGTCCGGCTACCTGAAAACCCTGGAGGACTTTCGCGGCATTCCCCTGCGGCTCGACACCCACAACGTGCCGGTGACCCTTGGGGATGTAGCGACGATCCAGCTGGGCCCGGACATGCGCCGGGGCATCAGTGAACTGGATGGCGAAGGCGAGGCGGTGGGCGGCGTGGTGATCCTGCGCAGCGGCAAGAACGCCCGCGAGGCCATCGCGGCGGTCAAGACCAAGCTGGAGCAACTGCAAACCAGCCTGCCGCCCGGGGTGGAAATCGTCACCACCTACGATCGCAGCAAACTCATCGACCGCGCCGTGGACAACCTCAGCCACAAGCTGCTCGAAGAGTTCCTGGTGGTGGCGCTGGTGTGCGGGATCTTCCTGTGGCACCTGCGCTCCTCGCTGGTGGCGATCATTTCGTTGCCGGTGGGGGTGTTGATTGCCTTTATCGTCATGCGCTTCCAGGGCATCAACGCGAACATCATGTCCCTGGGCGGGATTGCGATTGCCATCGGCGCGATGGTCGATGGCGCGGTGGTGATGATCGAGAATGCCCACAAGAAAATCGAAGCCTGGCACCACGCGCATCCGAACCAGGAATTGAAGGGGGAGGCGCATTGGAAGGTCATCACCGATGCGGCAGTGGAGGTGGGGCCGGCGTTGTTTTTCTGCCTGCTGATCATCACCTTGTCGTTTATCCCGGTGTTCACCCTGCAAGCCCAGGAAGGCCGCTTGTTCGGGCCGCTGGCCTACACCAAGACCTATGCCATGGCCGCTGCGGCGGGGTTGTCGGTGACCCTGATCCCGGTGCTGATGGGCTACTGGATTCGCGGGCGTATTCCCGATGAGCAACGCAACCCGCTGAATCGCGGCCTGATCAAACTCTACCAACCGGCCCTCGACGCGGTGTTGCGCTGGCCGCGCATGACCTTGCTGGTCGCGCTGCTGATGGTCGCCAGTGCGCTATGGCCGGTGTCGCACCTGGGCGGTGAATTCCTGCCGCCGCTGGATGAGGGCGACCTGTTGTATATGCCGTCGGCGTTGCCTGGTTTGTCGACGCAAACTGCCGGCGCATTGCTGCAACGTAACGACCGCTTGATCAAGAGCGTGCCGGAAGTCGCCCACGTGTTCGGCAAGGCCGGCCGCGCCGAAACCGCCACCGACCCGGCGCCGCTGGAAATGTTCGAAACCACCATCGAGTTCAAGCCGCGAGACCAATGGCGGCCGGGCATGACCCCGGAAAAACTGGTGAAGGAACTCGACCGGGTGGTGCAGGTGCCGGGGCTGACCAACATCTGGATTCCGCCGATCCGCAACCGCATCGACATGCTCGCCACCGGGGTCAAAAGCCCGATCGGCGTGAAGGTCGCGGGTTCCAGCCTGATGGACATCGACGCCGTGACCCAGGCCGTGGAAAAGGTCGCCAAGACGGTGCCCGGCGTCAGCTCGGCGCTGGCGGAACGCCTGACGGGCGGGCGCTACATCGACGTGGATATCGACCGCCCGGCCGCCGCGCGTTATGGCCTGAACATCAGCGATGTGCAGTCCATTGTCTCCGGGGCGATTGGCGGGGAAAACATCGGCGAGACCGTCGAAGGCTTGGCGCGGTTTCCCATCAACCTGCGCTACCCGAAAGAATGGCGCGACTCGGTGAGCGCGATGAGCAACCTGCCGATCTATACGCCGTCAGGCAGCCAGATCACTCTGGGCACCGTGGCCAGGATCAAGGTCAGAGAAGGCCCGCCGATGCTCAAGAGCGAAAACGCCCGGCCTTCCGGCTGGGTGTACATTGACGTGCGTGATCGCGACCTGGCGTCGGTGGTGAAGGACTTGCGCGAGGCGATCAACCAGAACGTGCAACTGCAACCGGGCATGAGCCTCAGCTACTCGGGGCAGTTCGAGTTCCTGGAGCGGGCCAATGAGCGCCTGAAACTGGTGGTGCCGGCGACCTTGCTGATCATCTTCGTGCTGCTGTACCTGACGTTCCGGCGGGTGGATGAGGCGCTGCTGATCCTCGCCACCTTGCCGTTCGCGCTGACGGGTGGGGTGTGGTTGCTGTACTGGCTGGGCTTCAACCTGTCGGTGGCTACGGGTGTTGGATTTATCGCGTTGGCGGGGGTGTCGGCGGATTTCGGCGTGATCATGCTGCTGTATTTGAAAAACGCCTGGGCCGAACGCCAGGGAGGAGGGGACCAGGCCCTGCTGGAAGCCATCACCGAAGGTGCCGTATTACGCGTGCGGCCCAAGGCGATGACTGTGGCCGTAATCATCGCCGGCTTGCTGCCGATCCTTTTAGGCGGCGGCACCGGCAGCGAAGTCATGAGCCGGATTGCCGCGCCCATGATTGGCGGCATGCTCACAGCGCCCTTGCTCTCCCTCTTCGTCATCCCGGCGGCCTACCGCCTCATGCGCCGCCCCCAAACTGATGACTAACCCATAACCTGTGGCGAGGGAGCTTGCTCCCGCTGGACTGCGCAGCAGGCCCATTTTTTGGGTCCGCTTCGCGCCCCAGCGGGAGCAAGCTCCCTCGCCACATTTAATCCTCTACAAGCTTCAGACCTCTTCCAGCCTGACCCACCGCTCTTCCCGAGCCGCCACCCGAATCGCCGCCGCCAACCGCTCAACCTCCCAAGCCGCCGCAAAATCCGTCCCGTCACTCCCCTTGCCGGCCAACGCCATCACCAACTCATGCACCTCCAGCGTCTTCAATTCGTTGTACCCCAACTGATGCCCCGGCGCCGGACTGAACGCCGCATACCCTGGCAACGAAGGCCCCGCCAACACCCGCTGAAACCCCTCCTGCCCAACCCGAAACAGCTGCAATTCATTCAACCGTTCCTGATCAAACAACAACGTGCCCCGGGTGCCACTGATCTCAAAGCTCAGGTGATTCTTATACCCATGCTTCAGCCAGCTACTGCTCACCGTCCCCCGTGCCCCATTGGCAAACCGCAACAACGCATGCACCTGGTCATCCACCGCAATCTCCCGCAGCGTCTCACTCCCGGCGGTGGCAGGCCGCTGCCCGTGCACCGTTTGCGTATCGGCACACACACTCACCACATCCCCCACCAAATAGCGCGCCATGGACAGTAAATGGCTGCCCAGATCCGCCAACGCACCGCCGGCATGTCCCACCTCACAGCGCCACGACCACGGCGACGCCGAATCCGCCATGAAATCCTCGCTGAACTCCCCCTGAAAACTGATGATCTCCCCCAACTCACCGCGGGCGATCAACTGCCGGGCCAAGCCAATCATCGGGTTGTGCTGATAGTTGTAACCCACCCGCGTCACCACCCCGGCCTTGCTCGCCGCATCACGCATCGCGGCCGCCTGCTCCAGGCTCACCGCCAGCGGCTTCTCGCAATACACCGCCTTGCCTGCCGCCAGTGCAGCCATGGCCATGGGGTAGTGCAAATGGTTGGGAGTAGTGATGGCGACAACATCCACCTTGGGATCGTCAATCAACTGCTGCCAGTCGCCATGGGCCTGGGCAAACCCCCAGTCAGCGGCGCAGCGTATTGCGCGCTCGGTATCGGCATCGGCCAGGGCGGCCAGCTTGAGCTTCACCGGCAGCTCGAACACCGCCCGCGCATTATTGAACGCCAAGGCGTGGGCACGCCCCATAAAGCCTGTACCAATCAGGCCGATTCCGAGTTCGCGCATAGCCGGGTTCCTTCGAATTATTGTATTGAGAAGCCTATTTATGGAATAAATATTCCCAAAACTCAACACATAGAATAAAAATTCATTCCAAGGCCCACACCTCACCCGTGGCGAGGGAGCTTGCTCCCGCTGGGCTGCGCAGCGGCCCCAAAAAGCGTAGGCGCCCTGCGCACTCCAGCGGAAGCAAGCCCCCTCACCCCAACAGCCCCCCTCCACGGATCACCGCCGCTGATAGCACTACATTCAGCACCAACCCAAACCCCTCCAGTTAACAAAACATAACGTAGCGCCGATTGTCAGACGATTCCAAAGCCCGCTAGGATGGCCCAGCTTGCCCAAGGCGCTCTAGATTGCAGGTTTCAGGGCTCCCCACGGCAAGACGACCTAACAATAATAAATGGGAGAAAGGTCTATGAGTGAGCCTGTCATGGGTGTGGTGTTTTTCCGCCCGAAGGCCACGCGCAGGGTCGCATTGCTGGCCACAGCGCTCTCGTTGCTGGGGGTTGTCGCGTTGTCGACACCGGCCCATGCCGCCACAGAAACCACCGCCGCCGCGGTGTTCGCCATTGACTCCCCCAAGGCCGCCAAAAGCCTGATGATCGACGTGGTCCACGCAGGCAAACGCCTGGTCGCGGTCGGTGATCGCGGGCACATCCTCTATTCCGACGACCAGGGCGCCACCTGGACTCAAGCCAAAGTCCCCACCCGGCAACTGCTGACCGCCGTGTTTTTTGCCGACGACCAACACGGCTGGGCGGTGGGCCATGACGCACAGATCCTCGCCACCACCGACGGCGGCATGACCTGGACCCAACAATTCCAGGACCTCAAGCGCGAAGCACCGTTGCTCGACGTCTGGTTCAAGGACGCCAGCAACGGCTTTGCCGTGGGTGCCTACGGTGCGCTGATCGAAACCACCGACGGGGGCAAGACCTGGGACGACGTCAGCGACCGCCTCGACAACGAAGACCAATACCACCTCAACGCCATCGCCCAGGTGAAAGACGCCGGGCTGTTTATCGTCGGTGAGCAGGGCAGCATGTTCCGCTCCCATGACGAGGGGCAAACCTGGGAAAAACTCGAAGGCCCCTACGAGGGCTCGCTGTTCGGCGTGATCGGCACCGCCCAGGCGCAGACGCTGTTGGCCTACGGCCTGCGTGGCAACCTGTTCCGCTCCACGGATTTTGGCAGCACCTGGGAGCCGGTGGAACTGAACGCCACTCGTGGCGCGCTGGAATTCGGTTTGTCGGGGGCGACCCTGCTGGACGACGGTTCCATCGTGGTAGTGGGCAACGGTGGCAGCGTGGTGGTCAGCCACGACGACGGCCTGACCTTCAGCGTATTCAATCGCCCGGACCGCATTTCGCTGTCGGCGGTCACCGCGGCGGGCAACGGCAACTTGATTCTGGCGGGGCAGGGCGGCGTTCGCGTGGCCAGTCCAACCGGCGCCGAGCCGACAAAACAATAAGAAGGCGGGGACACCATGAGCAGTCATCACAACGACAAGGCCACGTTTCTCGAGCGCCTGATTTTCAATAACCGCCCGGCAGTCATCACGATCTGCCTGCTGGTGAGTATTTTCCTGTTCTGGCAGGCGACGTTGATTCGCCCGTCCACCAGCTTCGAAAAAATGATCCCCCTCCAGCACCCCTTCATCGAGAGGATGATGGAGCACCGCAACGACCTGGCGAACCTGGGCAACACGGTGCGCATTTCGGTGGAGGCCAAGGACGGTGACATCTTCACGAAGGAGTACATGGAGACCCTGCGCCAGATCAACGACGAGGTGTTCTACATCTCCGGCGTCGACCGCTCCGGGCTCAAGTCCCTGTGGAGCCCCAGCGTGCGCTGGACCGAAGTTACCGAAGAAGGCTTTGCCGGCGGTGAAGTGATCCCGCAGAGCTACAACGGCTCGCCGGAAAGCCTCGACCAGTTGCGCAACAACGTGCTGAAGTCCGGGCAGGTCGGACGGTTGGTGGCCAACGACTTCAAGTCGAGCATCGTCGACATTCCGCTGCTGGAGTCCTATCCGGACCCACAGGACCAGGGCAAGCTGCTGGCCCTGGACTACCGTAAGTTCTCCCATGAACTCGAAGACAAGATCCGCGACAAGTTCGAAGCGCAGAACCCCAACGTCAAGATCCACATTGTCGGTTTTGCCAAGAAGGTCGGCGACCTGATCGACGGCCTGGTGATGGTGGTGATGTTCTTCGGTATCGCCTTCGTCATCACCCTGGTGCTGCTGCTGTGGTTTACCAACTGCCTGCGCAGTACCGTCGCGGTGTTGAGCACCACGCTGGTGGCGGTGATCTGGCAGCTCGGGCTGATGCATGCCCTGGGTTTCGGGCTGGATCCCTACTCGATGCTCGTGCCGTTCCTGATCTTCGCTATCGGTATTTCCCACGGCGTACAGAAGATCAACGGCATCGCCCTGCAATCCAGTGATGCCGACAACGCCCTGACCGCGGCCCGGCGTACCTTCCGCCAGCTGTTCCTGCCGGGCATGATCGCGATCCTCGCCGATGCGGTCGGTTTTATCACCCTGTTGATCATCGATATCGGCGTGATCCGCGAGCTGGCAATCGGTGCTTCGGTGGGTGTGGCGGTCATCGTGTTCACCAACCTGATCCTGCTGCCGGTGGCGATCTCCTATGTCGGCATCAGCAAACGCGCCATCGCCAAGAGCAAGAAGGATGCGCACCGCGAACACCCGTTCTGGCGCCTGCTGTCGAAGTTCGCCAGCCCCAAGGTCGCGCCGGTGTCGATTGCCCTGGCGCTGATCGCCTTTGGTGGCGGCCTCTGGTACAGCCAGAACCTGAAGATCGGTGACCTCGACCAGGGTGCACCGGAACTGCGCCCGGACTCGCGATACAACAAGGACAACAATTTCATCATCAACAACTACTCCACCAGCTCCGACGTGCTGGTGGTGATGGTCAAGACTCCGCCCGAAGGCTGCTCGCGGTATGAAGCCATGGCGCCCATCGACCAGTTGATGTGGAAGATGCAGAACACCGAAGGCGTGCAGTCGGCCATCTCGCTGGTGACCGTGTCCAAGCAGATGATCAAGGGCATGAACGAGGGCAACCTGAAATGGGAAACCCTGTCGCGCAACCCGGACGTGCTGAACAACTCCATTGCCCGCGCCGATGGCCTGTACAACAACAATTGCTCCCTGGCGCCGGTGCTGGTGTTCCTCAACGACCACAAGGCCGAAACTCTCGACCGCGCGGTGCATGCGGTGCAGGACTTCGCCAAGGAGAACAACAAGGACGGCCTGGAATTCATCCTCGCCGCCGGTAACGCCGGGATCGAGGCGGCCACCAACGAGGTGATCAAGGAGTCCGAGCTGACCATCCTGATCCTGGTGTACCTGTGCGTGGCCACCATGTGCATGATCACCTTCCGCTCGTGGGCGGCGACCCTGTGCATCGTGCTGCCGCTGGTGCTGACCTCGGTGCTGGGCAACGCGCTGATGGCGTTCATGGGCATCGGCGTCAAGGTCGCGACCTTGCCGGTGGTGGCGCTGGGGGTGGGGATCGGCGTGGACTACGGCATCTACATCTACAGCCGCCTGGAGAGTTTCCTGCGCGCCGGTTTGCCGTTGCAGGAAGCCTATTACCAGACGCTCAAGTCCACCGGTAAAGCCGTGCTGTTCACCGGCCTGTGCCTGGCAATCGGCGTATGCACCTGGATCTTCTCGGCCATCAAGTTCCAGGCCGACATGGGTCTGATGCTGACCTTCATGCTGCTGTGGAACATGTTCGGCGCGCTGTGGCTGCTGCCGGCGCTGGCACGCTTCCTGATCAAGCCCGAGAAGCTGGCGGGGCAGAAAGGCAATTCGCTGTTCGCCCACTGATCCAACGCTGTTTGCCAAAACGCCGTGGCCTGTGCCACGGCGTTTTGCATTGCGCGGGCTTAGGCCGATGCAACGATTTGACCTATCATGAGGTCTTTCCTCTTGATGATTGATGGTTATGACTGCCGACACCGCTACCTTGCCCGACGCTTTTGAAGACTGCCAGATGGTCGAAATCGATGGCCTGCACACCTTCGATTTCAGCCTGGATGACCAGACGTTATTGATCATCTGCATGGACGGTCGCGCCGAGAAGCGCTGGAGTTTCACCCTGGAGCAAGTCAAGGCGGCGACCTTTGATCAAACCCTGCAAAGCTGGACCCTTACCGGTGACTCGGGCGAACACCGCCTGGTCTGCATGAGCGGCGTCACCGGCAACAATAATGACGAGGATGAAGCGGATGATGATGCGTAAATTCTGGCCCCTGCTGATGGCCGGCAGCGTAGGCGCAATGTCGGTCCAGGCCGCGCCGGTGGACACCTATGAGTTGCTGGTGGGCAGCTACACCGCCGGCACCAGCGAAGGTATCTACCGTTTGCAGTTCGACAGCCGTACCGGGCAGTTCAGCGGCCAGCCGGTGCTCGCCGCCAAGGCGGCCAACCCGTCGTGGCTGACCCTGTCCAAGGACCAGAAGCACCTGTTTGTGGTCAACGAAAACGGCCCGGGCCAAAAAGACCCGGTGGGGCGCGTCAGCAGCTACAGCATCGACCCGAAGAACCATCAACTGACCCTGATCAACCAGGTGCAGAGCCTGGGCAACGAGCCGACCCATTCCAGCCTGGCCAGTGACGGGCGCTACCTGTTCGTGGCCAACTATTCGGTGCTGGAAGATCCGGGCGGCAGCCTCGCGGTGTTGCCGCTAGACGCCCAAGGCAAGCTGTCGCCGCCAGTGCAGTTGAGCGGGCACCCGGCCAGCCGGGTCAACCCGGAGCGCCAGGCGTCCAACCACGTGCATTCGGTGGTGTCTTCGCCGGACGGCAAATACGTGTTTGTCCAGGACCTGGGGGCGGACAAGATCTTTGCCTACCACTACGACCCCAAGGCCAACCACGAACTGCCGCTGACCCCGGCCGACCCTGCGTTTGTGCAATTGCCACCGGGCAGCGGCCCGCGGCACCTGCTGTTCACCGCAGACGGCAAGCACGCGTGGCTGACCACCGAGATGAGCGCGCAAGTGGCGGTGTTCGACTACAACGATGGCAAGCTGACCCAGAAGCAACTGGTCAACTTCGCGGATGGACAGCCGGTGTCCGACAAGGCCGGTGCTGCACTGCACACCTCAAGCGACGGCAAGTTCCTCTACGTGAGCAACCGAGGCACCGCCAACCAGATGCTGGTGTTTGCCATCGACCCGGCCACTACGCAGCTCAAAGAGATCCAGCGCCGGTCGGTGGAAGGTGACCATCCCCGGGAGTTCGTCCTGGACCCCAGCGGCAAGTTCCTGCTGATCGCCAACCAGAAGAGCAACGAGATTGTGGTCGTCGAGCGCGATCCCAAGACCGGTCTTTTGGGCAAAACCGTGCAGAAACTGGCGATTGATGCCCCCAGCGACCTCAAGTTCCTGGTGCGGCAATAAGCCACAGGCCCCGCAGTGCGGGGCCTGACTGGTTGTATTAATACTATTAATAGCGGCTAGTGTTTCAATGAATTTCTAAGGCTATCCCCTCGGGCGTAAGTTTGGTTCCAAGGCCAGCACAGGCCACCAAGCCAACCGAACACAAGGGTTACCGACATGAACTTCAATCTTTTCTCGATCATCGCCGCTTCCGCTGTTTCCGCCACCGTAGCGTTGCCAGCCAGCGCCAGTGTTGAAATCAGCAGCAAAAAAACCAGCACCAGCGCCTACACCCAGAAATACCTGCAACAAAGCGCCAACTTCTATGCAGCGCTGGACCACAAAATCCAGAACTGATCTTGAAGCTGATGACGATCAAATGTGGGAGCGGGCTTGCTCGCGAAAGCACCGGGTCAGTCTATACATGGGCTGACTGATACACCGCCTTCGCGAGCAAGCCCGCTCCCACATTTTGTCCTGCGACAGTCTCAGGTTTTTGCCATCACGGCGATGAACAACGGCGATTCCAGAAACCGCTGCAACCAAGCTCGCAACCGCGGATACGGCGCCTGGCCAAACCACTCCCGATCCACATGGGCAAACTGCCGCACAAACGGCGCAAGTGCCACATCCGCCAGGCTCAAATGCCCGGCCAGCAAATACTCCCGCTCCGCCAGCAACCCCTCCAGCCTCATCAAAAACACCTCACCCTCGGCCCGATAATGCTCCATCGGATACTCCGGATAGCGCTCGGCATACTTGTATCGATTCAATTGATGTTTGAAGCCCTGATCATTCTCTTCAATCAGCGCCTGCGTCGCTCGATCATCCCCAAGCAACCAACCTTCAGGATCGTTCTGTGCCAGTGCCCAGCGCATGATCGCCAGGCTTTCATCGATCACCCGGCCATCCACACTCAGCACCGGCACCGTGCCTTTGGGTGACAACGCGAGCATCTCAGCCGGCTTGGCCTTGAGGCTGACCTCGATGATCTGCACCGCCACCCCCGAATACCGCAGGGCCATCCGCGCCCGCATCGCATAGGGGCAACGGCGGAACGAATACAACACGGCGTCGCTCACTTGACCTCCAGGGTGCTCAAGCCATTGCCCTGGCGCTTGACCTGAATCTGCACCGGAATCCGCTCGTGCATTTCCTGCACATGGGAAATCACCGCCACCTTGCGGCCCTGGGCCTGCAAGCCGTCGAGGGCGTCCATCGCCAGTTGCAGCGACTCGGGGTCGAGACTGCCGAAGCCTTCGTCGATAAACAGCGACTCGATCTTCAACGTGCTCGACGCCATCGACGCCAGGCCCAAGGCCAGCGCCAGCGACACCAGGAACGTCTCGCCGCCGGACAACGAGTGCACCGAACGCAGTTCGTCGCCCATCTCCGTGTCGAGTACCAGCAGGCCGAGCATGCTGCCGCCGCGCTTGAGGCGGTAGCGGCGCACCAGTTGGCGCAGTTGCACGTTGGCGTGGTGCACCAGCAGGTCGAGGTTGTAGGCCTGGGCGATCTTGCGGAAGGTATCGCCGGTGGCCGAGCCGATCAGCGCATTCAGGCGTGCCCAGCGTTGCCATTCGTCGTAGGCCTTGGCGATCTCGGCCGCCAAGGCCTGGTTGGCATCCTGGCGGCGCTGGTCGTCGGCCTGTTGGGCGCGCAGTTCGGCGCAGTGTTTTTCGCCAATGATCAGCGCGGCATTGAGTTCGACCAGGGCGCTGTCCAGTTGCTCGGCGTCGAGGTTGCCGTTGTGCAGCGCCTGGTGATCCTTGAGCCGCTGTTCGCGCTCTTGCAGCAACACCTTGGCCTGCTCGATGGCTTTTTCGCTGTGTTGCAGTTGCTGGCGTAGCTCGGCCACCTGCGGCTCATCGAAGGCCACCAGGCGCGCCAGGCCTTCGTCATCGAGTTCCGGGTGCAACGCGCGCCAGTCGCTCAGGCGCGTAGTGAGGGCCGCGTGTTCGGTTTCCAGGGACTGTTGGCGTTCTTGCAGCGATTTGAGGTCGGCGGCCAGTTGGATCAACTGGTTGCGGGTGTCCTGCAACTGTTGGTTGGCCTCGGCCTCATGTTGCCGCGCCTGGTCGACGGCCAGGTCCAATTGCTGTTGCCAGTGTTCGGCGCTGGAGTTTTCGCCCAGTAGGCCGGCGAGTTTTTCCTTGGCGGCGTGTTGCAGGGCGCTCTGTTCGGCGAGCTGTTTGTGCAAAGTCTCCAGCTGCTGCTGGCGGTGTTGCTGGCGGTCCTGCTCTTTCTCGATGGCTTGCTGGCGCTGTAGCTGCTCGGCCAATTCTTCCTTTTGGTTGTCGAGCTGTTCCAGGCGCTGGCTGACCTGCTGGTCGAGCAACATGAAGGTCGCCGCCGGCTCGCTGCGCAGGCCTTCGAGGGTCTCGGTGGGCAGCAGGCTGGCGAAGGCGTTGAGTTCTTCGTCCAGGCGTTCGCGGTCGTTGGACAGTTCCCGTTGCTGGTCGATCAGTAACTGGCGCGCCTGTTGGCTGGCGTCCTGGGCGGCTTGCAGTTGTTGCTGCAAACGCCCAGCGTTCTGTTGCAGGTTGAGCAGGGCGCCCTGGCGTTGCTCGTCCTGGGTGAGGCTCTGGATGAGCTGGCTCAGTTGCTGGGCGAGCCAGTCGTCGCGCTTGGCCGCGTCCTGGTTGAACAGCGAGGCCGACAGCGGATGGGCTTCAAGGCTTGGCAGCAAGGTCTGCAACTGGCTGGCGAGTTGCTCCTGTTGTTGCAGGAATTCCTTTTGCTGGGCGATCAGGCCGCCCACTTCGCCACGCAGGTCAGTGAGTTTTTCCTTGAGCACATCCACGGCTTGCTGCGCGTTGGCTTCTTCGCTTTCGTCGTGGCGGGTCAGGCTTTGCAGCATGGCTTCGGGCTGGTGATACGGGTGCTCGACGCTGCCGCACACCGGGCACGGCTGCTCATCCTGAAGCTGGCCGCGCAATTCCTCGACGCTGGCACTGCGGGCCAGGCGCTGGCGCTCCAGCAGTTGCTTGGTGACGGTCAGGGTCTGTTCGGCGACGGCCAACTCGGCCTTGGCCTGCAAGCCGCTCTGGTTCAACAGTTCGCGTTGTTGCTGGGCGAGGGTCTGCTTTTGCGTCAGGGCCTGGCTCTGGCTGTCGAGTTGCTGATGGCTGTTCCACAGCCGCGCCAGGTCCTCAAACGCGCGATGTTGCTTGCGGTTGTCCTGGAGCAGGCTGCCGAGCAACTGGATCTGTTCGGCCACTGCATGGGGTTCGGCGCCGGCTTCGTGGTACAGCAGGTCAAGGGCTTCGCGTTGCTCGGTCCACTTCTGGCCGAGGCGGGTGGCGCGCTCTTCCAGTTGGGGCAGTTCTTCGGTGCCTTTTTTAAGGCGACCGCCGATGACCATCAACTGCTGCAGACGCTCGCGCTGGTAGGTCCACGCCTCACTCAACGGCGCGAGGGCGGCGCTGCGTTCAAGTTCTGCGGCCAGCCGGTGCAGGCGCTCGGCGACGAGTTTTTGCTTGTCGAGCAAGCCGGTCAACGCAGCCTGGCCTTCCACACAGGCGGCTTCGCCCAGCTGTTTTTCTTCGCTGCGCTTGGCCAGCTCACGGGTCAAGTGGGCGAGGGTGGTTTGCTCCTCGAAAGCCTGACGCAGCAGGGGGACCGCATCGGCTTGTTGTTTCAGAGCCTGGGCGAGAGCGGTTTGCACCTCAGCCTGCTGCTGTTGCAGTTGGGTCTGGCGGGTGTGCAGTGCAGTTTGTTGCTCAAGGTGCTGCTGGATCTGCGCAGCGAGCGGCTGCAACTGCGTGGTCAGTTCAGCCTGGCGGGCGAAGTGATGACGTTGCGGCGCCAGTTGTTCCAGGCGGTTGAGGTCCAGGCGTTGCGGGCCCTGGCTTTCCCAGTGTTGCTGGGCCTGGTGCAGTTGCTCGACCGCGCCTTGTTGGCGCTCCTGCCATTCCCGCAGTTCCTTGAGCCAGGTGTGCTGCAGCTCAAGCTGTTTGAGTTGCGCCTGCTGGGTCTTGAGCTGCTGCTGGGCGGCAGCCAGTTGTTCGTCCAGCTCGGCGCGGGCTTCAGGAGCCAGCGGGGTAACGCCGGTGGCCTGGTCTTGCAGGTTTTTGTGGGCGTCCCGGGCATCCTTGGCCTTATCGAACGCGCGGCGGCCGAGTTGGGTGTAGAGCGCGGTGTCGGTGAGCTTTTCCAGCAGTTCGCTGCGCTCGTTGTCGTTGGCCTTGAGGAACGCACTGAACTCACTTTGCGCCAGCAACACGGCGCGGGTGAACTGCTCGAAGTTCAAGCCCAGGGCCAGTTCCAGCTGGGTCTTGTATTCGGTTTTCTGGCTGGCCAGCAGTTGCTCACTGTCGAGGTCGATCAGGCTTTGGCGACTGGCTTGCAGCTTGCCGCTGGCCTTGTCGCGGGCGCGGTTGGCTTCCCAGCGGGCGCGGTAGCGACGGCCACTGACCCCGACAAAATCCACTTCGGCATAACCGCCGCCCGTGCCCCGACGTATCAGGGTGCGCGGGTCACCGATGGAAATATCAGTGTCGGCATCCGGCATCTTCGCCTGGCCGGTATCCCCCAGGCGCGGCACGGCGCCAAACAGCGCCAGGCACAACGCATCAAGCAAGGTACTTTTGCCGGCACCCGTGGGCCCGGTAATCGCGAACAACCCGGCACTGGCCAGGGGCTCGGCGGTAAAGTCGATTTCAAACGGTCCCGCCAGGGAGGCGAGGTTTTTCAGGCGAATCGCGAGGATCTTCATGGCTGTTCGCCCTCCTGTTGCACTTCCTGGAGCAGCACGGCGAAGTCCTTCAGAGTCTGTTCGTCCACTTCACTGCCGTAGCTTTCCTGCCAGGCGCGGCTGAACAATTCCTGGGGTGTGAGCTGATCAAGTTCGATCAGGCGGTCTTCCTGACTGTCTTCGCGGCTGCCCGCGCCTGCGTATTCAGCGGCGATGCGCACCAGGCGCACGGCCTTGCCTTGCAGGGCGTTTTCCACTTGCTGGCGCAGGTCGGGTTGCGGCTCGTCGAGGCGCACCCGCACTTCCAGCCAGGGTTGGCGCTGGGTTTCGGCCAGCAGGTCGATGTCGGGCAGCTCGGCCAGTTGCTTGAGGATGTCGGCCAGGGGCGCGGCTTCCAGGCGTTGCAGGTTGACCGAGCGCGGGATCAGGCGGGATTCGACGCTGACCAGGGTTTCGCCGTCCAGTTGCACGTCGAGGATCTGGTGCTGGTAGCCGATTTCCGAGAATGACAGCGGAATCGGCGAGCCGCAGTAGCGAATCCGCTCCTCGCCATTCACCCGCTGGGGTTTGTGCAAATGGCCGAGGGCCACATAGCTGACGCTGGCATCGAACAGGCTGGCGGGCAGCGCTTCGGCATTGCCGATGATCAGGCTGCGCTCGGAATCTTCCGACACTGAACCGCCAGCCATGTGCGCATGGCTGATGGCAACCAGCGCCTGGCCCGGCTGGCGCTTGGCGTTGGCGGCAGCAATCAGCCACTCGTGAACCTGGCCGATGCCCCGCAGGTAATCGTCCCCCAGTTGTGCGCCGGTCACTTCGGCCGGGCGCAGGAACGGCAGGGCCAGGCACCAGCCGGCAATTTCACCGTCGGCACCGGGCAATGGAATCAGCAGGCGTTCGACGTCCAGTTGTCCGTCATCCAGCCACAGCACTCGGCCCAGGGCGTGGGTGCGCAGGCGGCGCATCAACGGCGCCGGCAGTTCGATGCGCGAGCCGGAGTCGTGGTTGCCGGCGATCATCACGATGGTCAGTGCAGGGTTTTGCTCATGGGCGCTGATGATGAAGTCGTACAGCCGCTCCTGGGCCTTGAGTGGCGGGTTGACCGTGTCGAAAATATCGCCGGCGATCAACAGCACATCAGGGCGATGCAGGCCCAACTGGCCCAGCAGCCAGTCGAGGAAGCAGGTGTGTTCGAAGTCGCGTTCCTGGCCGTGCAGGTTTTGCCCAAGGTGCCAGTCGGAGGTATGAAACAGACGCAAGGCGATCTCCGTAAAAAATAGGGTGACCGCTCAAGACAAGGTGGCGGTACGCAGAACCGCCAATTCTACTTTGCAAATGAACCTATTGCGCGTACGCCCTGCTTTTTGTGGTGAGGAGCTTGCTGTGGTGAAGGAGAGTGCTGTGGTGGGGGAGAGTTTGTGGTGTGGGAGCTTGGTGTGGCGAGGGAGCTTGCTCCCGCTGGGTTGCGAAGCAGCCCCAAAACAGGCAAATGCGCTTCTTCCTGGAAAACCGCATCAGCCGGATAAGGGCCGCTTCGCGCCCCAGCGGGAGCAAGCTCCCACACCACAGCAAGCTCCGACACCACAAACTCTCCCTCACCACAACACTCTCCCTCAACACAGCAAGCTGTCTCACACTCATCAAGGTGTTTGGCGCATTAAACGTCGCGCATCAAAAGGCCGAAACACAGGTCCATCTCCGCCGGGATCGGCAAATACACCGTATGCCCGTCACCCGGCGCCACCGCGATGGCCTCGCCCTTGGCGTTGTGCAATGAGCCCAGGTCAAAGTGGAAATTCCCCGTCGGGGTCATCAGTTCCAGGTGATTGCCCACGGCAAAACGGTTCTTGACCTTGACCTCGGCCAGTTCGCCGCGCCGTTCACCGGTCAGTTCGCCGACGAACTGCTGGCGTTCGGACACCGAGCTGCCGTTCTGATAGTTCTGATACTCATCGTGCACGTGCCGGCGCAGGAAACCCTCGGTGTAGCCGCGCTGGGCCAGGGATTCGAGGTTGGTCATCAAGCCCCGGTCAAAGTCGCGCCCGGCCACCGCGTCATCAATCGCCTGGCGATATACCTGGGTGGTGCGGGCGCAGTAAAAGTGGGATTTGGTGCGGCCTTCGATCTTCAACGAGTGCACGCCCATGCGCGTCAGCCGCTCGACGTGCTGCACCGCCCGCAGGTCCTTGGCGTTCATGATGTAGGTGCCGTGTTCATCTTCGAAGGCGGGCATCTGTTCGTCGGGCCGATTGGCCTCCTGCAGCAGGAACACCTGGTCGGTGGGCGCACCGAGGCCCAGGGTCGGCTCGGGCGCATAGTGCTGCACGATGTCGCCGGCGGCGTTTTCCACCGCCGGCGTCGCCTGGTATTTCCAGCGGCAGGCGTTGGTGCAGGTGCCCTGGTTGGCATCCCGCTTGTTCATGTAGCCCGACAGCAGGCAGCGCCCGGAATAGGCCATGCACAGCGCGCCGTGCACAAATACTTCCAGCTCCATGGCGGGGACTTGCTGGCGAATCTCGTCGATTTCCTCCAGCGACAACTCCCGCGACAGGATGATCCGGCAGATGCCCTGCGCCTGCCAGAATTCGACGCTGGCCCAGTTCACGGTATTGGCCTGCACCGACAGGTGGATCGGCATGTGCGGGAAGTGCCGGCGCACCAGCATGATCAGGCCCGGGTCGGACATGATCAGCGCATCCGGGCCCATGGCGATCACCGGGGCAAGGTCCTTGAGGAAGGTTTTCAGCTTGGCGTTGTGAGGCGCTATGTTGACCACCACATAGAACCGCTTGCCCTGGGCCTGGGCTTCCTGGATGCCGAGGGCGAGGTTGGCGTGGTCGAACTCGTTATTGCGCACCCGCAGGCTGTAGCGCGGTTGCCCGGCGTAGACGGCATCGGCACCGTAGGCAAAGGCATAACGCATGTTTTTCAGGGTGCCGGCGGGGGCGAGCAGTTCGGGGGCGATAACGGGAGGCATGGGTTCGGGTCGCAAAAGGGCGGCAGGGTAGCCGGGCCGGGTGCGCAGTTTATTGATCCAGGTCTAATAAGTAGGGCACTCGCGGGATTTGCAGTGGACTAAACATCAAGGCGCACATGAGCGCCTGGTGTTTTAGACATGGACCGGACATGAACCAAACCAATCTGCAATTCAAAACCCTGCTGTTACTGCTCGCCCTGGTGACCATCGCGTTTATCTGGATTTTGCTGCCGTTCTACGGCGCGGTGTTCTGGGCGGTGATCCTGGGGATCATCTTTGCGCCGATGCAACGGCGCTTCCAGCAACGTTTTGGCTGGAACCGCAACCTCACATCCCTGGCAACCCTGACGGTGTGCCTGATAATCGCGATTCTGCCGGTGATCATCACCAGTGCCTTGCTGGTGCAGGAGGGCGCGACGCTTTACAAGAACGTCGAGAGCGGCAAGCTCGACGTTGCCGGGTATATCGAGCAGTTCAAGAACTTCCTGCCACCGTATTTCCAGCATCTGCTGGACCGCTTCGGCATGGGCAACCTGGAAGGCCTGCGGGAGAAGATCGTCAAGAGTGCGATGCAGGGCAGCCAGTTTTTTGCGACCCAGGCGTTCAGCTTCGGCCAGGGCACCTTTGACTTCCTGGTGAGCTTTTTCATCATGCTGTACTTGCTGTACTTCCTGCTGCGCGATGGCCCCGAGCTGGTACGCAAGGTGCGCACCGCGGTGCCGCTGGCCGAACCGCAGAAGCGTCGCCTGCAACTGAAGTTCAACCGGGTGGTGCGGGCCACAGTGAAAGGCAACGTGCTGGTGGCGGTCACGCAAGGGGCATTGGGTGGTTTGATCTTCTGGTTTCTCGACATTCCCAGCGCGTTGCTCTGGGCGGTGTTGATGGCGTTTCTGTCGCTGCTGCCGGCGGTGGGCGCGGGGATCGTGTGGGGGCCGGTGGCGGCGTACTTCCTGCTGAGCGGGTCGATCTGGCAGGGCGTGGTGCTCGGGTTGTTCGGGGTATTTGTGATCGGGCTGGTGGACAATGTGCTAAGGCCCATCCTGGTGGGCAAGGACACCCGCATGCCGGATTACCTGATCCTTATCTCAACCTTGGGCGGCCTGTCGATCTTTGGCTTGAACGGCTTTGTCATCGGGCCACTGATTGCTGCGTTGTTCATGTCCAGCTGGGCGCTGTTTGTGGAAACCAAACCGCGGGTGCAACTGCCTTAGGCATGAAAGCAATGCGCCATTTTGACCGACAGGGCCTGGGCGGCTGGCAACGAGGTGAGTGGGCCGCTGACGGGTTCGCCATCGCGTACCAGGTACCAGCAGGCGAGCAGACCCAGCTCCCGAAGAGGGGCGGGAACGGCACTGCCGATGACGGACATGATTTGAATAGTGGGCATGACGACCTCCAATAAGCGATGGAGGTGACATTACGGGGTGCAGGCCTTAAGTGAAAATTAACCCGCTCGATAGTCGACATCACTGTTATCGAGAGATCAGTCAGTCGACAACCTGGTCAAGCATGTGCACCACTTCCTGTTCACTGAGCAGGCCCTTGCGCACCAGGTTTTCCGTCAGCAAGGACAGGAACTTGGCGTTGCGATGGCCTTCCAGGGCCTTGAGCTCCGTCAGTACGCTATAGACCTTGCTCGAGGTGCAGAGGCCGGCGGTGCGATGTGGGTTTTGCGTGGGCATGGGCAATCGTCCTTGTTGTTATTGGTCGGACAGTGTTGATAGTGGAAGCCTTTTGAGACACAAACATGACAGCGCAGGCCCCGTTCGGGCAAGCGCCTATTGAGGGCAATGATGTGGGATTTGGCCACAGCCATTGTCCTTATAAAGACCTTGGCGAGATTTATTCAGACCTGCAGGCCAAAAAAAGGCCCCGCTTTTAGGGCGGAGCCTGTTCAGGTGTATCAGTTGAGGCTTACCAGCCGCGACCGTAATAGCCGTGTGGAGGGCCGTAGTAGCCGCGCGGTGGGCCGTAGTAGACCGGCGCCGGGCGGTAATAAACCTGTTGTTGCACATACACAGGCGGTGGCGGTGCGTAGTAGACCGGCGGCGGAGCGGCATACACCGGCTGCGGCTGGACATACACCGGTTGTTGCACGTAGACCGGCCGCGATTGGCTGGCGACGATCGAGCCGCCTACCACTGCACCAACAACGGCTCCCAGTGCGAGCGGAGCACCCCAACCACCACCGTGGGCGGAGGCCTGTCCTGCCATAGCGAGTGCGCCGATCAGCAAGGCGATCTTGGGGAGTTTACGAATCATGGTCATTCCTCGGTTAGCCCCTGCGCTCATGGTCTGCAATCAATCGACTCAAGGATTGTCGCGGGGATACTTTTAAGACAGCGTATTTCTAAAAAACAGCACAGCCGATAGGTAAAGGTTGTGTAAGGTCTGTATCGGTTGGCTTACACAAGTGGCCGGGCACAGTGCGTATGATCCATGACAACCCGCCGGCGCGGGTATTCCGTCTATCCGAAACCGCCTCTGGAATGGCTTCAAGGAGTTACCGATGCAGATGAATCCCAACAAGGACACCCAACTGTGCATGTCGCTGTCGGCGCGCCCCGGGAACTTTGGCCTGCGCTTTCATAACCACCTGTACGAGCAGTTGGGGTTGAATTTCTACTACAAGGCCTTCAGTAGCCAGGACCTGCCGGGCGCCGTCGGTGGCATTCGGGCCTTGGGCATTCGGGGTTGTGGTGTGTCGATGCCGTTCAAGGAGGCGTGTATTGCCCTGGTGGATGAGCTGGACGATTCGGCGCGGGCCATTGCGTCAATCAATACCATCGTCAACACCGACGGGCATTTGAAGGCTTACAACACCGATTACATCGCCATCGAGCAACTGCTGCACAAGCACCAGGTGCCCAAGGACTCGACCTTCGCCCTGCGCGGCAGTGGCGGCATGGCCAAGGCGGTGGCCAGTGCCTTGCGCGATGGCGGCTACGCCAAGGGCGTGATCGTGGCGCGCAATGAAGAGGCGGGGCGGGCGCTGGCCCAGAGCCTGGGGTATGAGTGGCAGGCGCAGTTGGGTGCCTTGCGCCCGCAAATGCTGGTCAACGTGACGCCGATTGGCATGACCGGAGGGGCGGAAGCGGATCAGTTGGCGTTTGAAGCTGACGCGGTTGATGCGGCCGAGACGGTCTTCGATGTGGTGGCGATTCCCTCGGAAACCCCACTGATCCTGCGTGGACGGGCCCAGGGCAAGCGCGTGATCACCGGTTTGGAAGTGATCGCCATCCAGGCGTTGGAGCAGTTTGTGCTGTACACCGGCGTGCGGCCGACGGATGAACAGTTTCAGGCGGCGGTGGCATTTGCCCGGAGCTGAGCATCACCGCTGACGGTGTGGAGAGTGAGCTTGCTGTGGCGAGGGAGCTCGCTTTGGAGAGTGAGCTTTTGTGGCGAGGGAGCTTGCTCCCGCTGGGTTGCGCAGCAGCCCCAAGAAAATGGGAGCGCTACGCACTCCAGCGGGAGCAAGCTCCCTCGCCACAGCAAGCTCACCCTCCACAGCGAGCTCCATCACCACAGAGGCTCACTCTCCACAAACATTACTCGAGCCGCGAAAGGCGCTCTTCCAGCGCCGCAATCCGCGCTTCCAGCTCTTCGATACGCTCCAGGGAAACCCCACTTCCCGCACCACGCTCCACCGGATTCCCACGTGCCGCCAGGATCGCTTCAATGTCCGCCGGGTCGCCCAGGGCGTGCATGTACCGATCTTCCCGCTGCCCCGACTGACGCGGCACCAACAACGCCAGCCCACGGGCAATCAGGCGTTCCAGTTGATGCACCACCTGCTCGGCGTCTTCAAAGTCATGCATGCGCCCGCTGCGGGTCAGCAGTTCGTTGACCGTCTGCGGCCCCCGCAGGAACAGCAACCCGCTGAGAATCACCTGGGCCGGCACCAGCTCCAGCGCCTTGTCCACCCGATGCTCCCAGCGGTCGGCGCGGCTGCCCATCACCAGCCGGGTAAACCCGCGGCCTTCCAGGGCCCGCAGGCTCTGGCCAACCTGGCCCTGGCTGAGGTTCATCACCGGTTCGCGGCTGGTTTTCTGGTTACAGGCGATCACCAGCGCGTTGAGGGTCAACGGGTAGGTTTCGGGGCTGGTGGCCTGTTTTTCGATCAGGCAGCCAAGGATGCGGATTTCCGTGCTGTTCAGGCGCGGCTCTTCGGAAGTGGTGTCGTGCTCGGTGGTCATCGCGCTTTCCCTAATGCAGTGAGCTCACTAGCCTAATCCTGAAAAAATAAAAGACAAGCGGCGCCGGTGGCCGGCATGTCTATAATCGCGGCTGTTTCAAACCCTGCCACAACTGTCGAGACTGTCATGACTATTTCCCTGTACGCCGCTTCCCTCCCGGTCTTCAAGCAAATGCTCAACGCCCTGAGCGATGTGCTGAACAAGGCCGAGGCCCACGCCACCGCCAAGAACATCGACCCGAACGCCTTCCTGCAGGCACGCCTGTACCCGGACATGTTCCCGCTGGTGCGCCAGGTGCAGATCGCCGTCGACTTCGCCAAAGGCGTTTCTGCCCGCCTGGCTGAAATCGAAGTTCCGAAATACGACGATACAGAAGTCACCTTCGCCGACCTGCAAGCGCTGATCGCCAAGGTCCTGGCGTTTATCGACACCATCACCCCGGCCCAGGTCGACGGTAAAGAAGGCATCGAAATCATCACTCGCCCTGGCACCCCGAAAGAGAAGCGCTTCAGCGGCCAGTCGTACCTGCTGAGCTACGGCCTGCCGCAGTTCTTCTTCCACGTCACCACCGCTTACGCCTTGCTGCGTCACAACGGCGTGGAAGTGGGCAAGCGCGACTACATGGGCGCGTTCTAAGCCCGGCCTGAAAGCAGCCCGGAGCGGTTCTTGAATGAATCGCTCCGGGCTTTTTTATGCGTGGGATATTTTATTGGGCGCCGGGGTTTCGTTACATATGCCATTGGAACCGCACCTCAAGGAGAAATCACTTACGTGTAATTAACTTTAACAAGGCTACGAATTGTATGGCTATCTCCTCTCACATCACGGCGACACCCAGTGGAAGTGCTTATTTCGACGCGACACTTGATAAGCCCTTGCCACAAGGCGTTGCCTTGGCTCAGAAGGATGTGCCGAGTAGACCCAAGCGTGACTTACATAGTAGCGAAACGTCCTCGGTGGCCGCTCAGCGCGAGCAGGGCAACAGCGAACTTGCTGCTCTTTATGCACAGGCGCTTGAAAGTCGTACTCCTGATGAAGAAACCACTGTCTCGAATATCCCGGCCCATTCATCTTTTGGCCAGTGGCGGTCACAGTTGCGTAATGTGCTTGAAGATAAGGACCTTTTAGCGTGGCTTAATAAGGGCGGTTACACGCTCTCCAGTCTCCAAATCAATGCTGACGGATCCTTGAGTGTCAGGAGGAACTACCGGCAGGAACGTTTTACATCGACAAACAGTGGTCCCTGGGCAGCCCTGGCGGGGCCTATTCTGGCTGCTCTCAAAGCCTATGCACCCGATGGGATCACACACGCAGCTCTGTATGCCGACAGTGCACCACTCTCCCTGATTGCCCGGTTCTATGGTGAAACTATTCATAATGATCCCGTGCAGGATCGACAACGTGCTCAAGTGTTGAAAGAAACAAATGCATTTGCAACAGCGGGTGTAGGCGATGAGCGGACTGAAGAAACCCTCGCGGTTCAAAAACAGCAATCTGCCAATAAACGCGACCTGGTTACCTTCCAGCATGCCCTGAGTCGCGCTTATATTGGGGCGGAAGTTTATCTTGATAAGCAGGCGTCACTTCATGACTTCAATTACAAGTGGAATCCCGCTCCACCGGCATATGATCGAGATAAGGGGTTGCTGTCTTATCTGCAATCTCAGCAGATTACGCTGGATCCCGACTCGGGTTTCCATTTGGATAACCAGCCTATGACCGGCAAGAAAGTCAACCTTTTGCAGTTCATGACAGGCACGGGTATTGAAGTGCCGTCTAACCAGGACGAGTTGAATACACTGATCAAAGAGCTGTCTCGTGATCCGCAATACCCGCAAATGTTCGGTGACCTCGGTGGTGGATTGTCGTGGCCAACTCCTCTCGATACAGAGCAGCAGACGAAGATTTACGATGCCGTTTCGTATAACGCGATGAACTTGCCCGAATTCGATGCGCTGAAGTTGAGTCAAAATGCCTTCGGTTATTTGACGCAAACTGTCAAATGGTCTGAAGATGAGCTTAAGGAGCCACGCGAGCTTATCTTGAGGCTCTTGCAAAGCCCTGCCGCGCAAGCCCTGGGCAAAGCGTTGCGCAGCAGGTTCGAAGGTGCAGGCAGTGTTGAAGACTGGACGCTTTCGGCTCTCCAGATAGGCCTCAATCAGGATGCATTGTGGAACCCGGACGAGAAGAACAAAGTGGCCGGGTTTGATCTCTCAGCGCGTGAAAACTGGGGTAAGCCGCTGACGTTTGTGTTGAAGGCGTTTACCGAGCATTTGCGCAAGACCTATGGCGATAACGCTCCGGTTGCGGCTTACCTGCTGTTATCGCAGCACGCTCCGGAATTACTGGTGCGACACATCCCGGATAACGTGACATACGGTTCGCAGGCCTGGATCAGTTTGAAGTCCATCGTCGCCGTTGCGGATATGCGTGCTCCAGGGGTGACGGCGACTAAAACCTATGCGCAATTGCTGGCTGAAGACCAAAGACCCATTACTGTCGCGGAAAAACAGGTGCAGGCATTGGCGGCGCAAGAAGGATTGATTCATTGGGCCGTGGCAGACGGAGCCATCGATAAGCGTGCAGATAACAATTACACGGACGAAGAGATTGAGCAGGCTCGCACTCTCGCCAGCGACCGTTTCGATGCCTTGACAACTGCTTCAGAGGCGCAACGCACAGTATTAAACTCTCGCGAAGAATTGGCGCTCAATGCGTTGGAAGAACGTTTCCCCCCGGAAAAATACGGCAAGATAGATTTCAACAAGAAAGCAATCTGGCCTGCGGAGCGTGAGCGAGACTTGAAAGGTCCATACTCAATTTTGGATATCTTTTTGATGCCGCAGACACATACGGTATGGACCTCCGATGAAACTGACGTTCCTATTGAAAAAATAGCCCGAGACCTTCAATTTCTTCCTTCCCCAAATGAAGCCTTCGAAAAACATGTCAATGAATATTACGAGGGACTGGAAGGTGCGATGGGTGTTTCCGTCAAACACATGATGTCGTTGCTGCCAGAAGAGGATAAGAACGCACTGCAGTTTGGTGAGTTCAAAGTCTATGGCATGGAAAATTTTAGTACAACGAATGACATAGTAAGAACTCGGGGACTGAAGAATCGAGCCCATAATAATAAGGAAATTACCAGCGGTTCGATATTTATCCATACGCTGTATGAAGGCAAGAAAATGATGTACGAAATCAATCCCACTACAGGGACTCTACGTCGTCGGGAGGACATGAAAGACGGGTTGACCTTGGGGCTGCAAGGCGAATGGAAAAAAGTTTCCACGGGTGATTCCAAGCGCGAAATGCACACCAATACCAACATTGTTGAAATTGAAATCGACGGGCAGGTGCGGAGCTCAAAACCAACTTTGCCCCGCATACAAACCTTTACCTCGGAGAGGACACAGCACATTGCAGATGCAGTGACGCGCCATTTTTTTACAACTGAGCAGCGAGAAAAAGTGGTCAACGCAGCCAAGGGCCTTACCACTTTCGATACTGAAGTGACCGAATTTGAAACAATACAAGCGGTGACCCGTGCGCTGATACCGGGTGCGTCGGCAATTCATAGTTTTAGCCAAGGAAAAATTGGTGAGGGGCTTACCTTCCTTGCATTTGACATATTTGGTTTCGTTGTCGGCGGTGTAGGAGCACTCGGTAAGATTTCGAAGGTAGTGAAGGTTGGGGGTCAGTTGGGGCGTGGGGGTGTGACGGGCAGGTGGGCACGGGCACTCATCGGTGCTGCGAATCCGTTTGCGGGGGGCAAGGCCGTCCTGACCAGGGGGTTGCCACTGCACCTTTCTGCGCTGGGTAAAGGGACACTTACCTGGAAGGTGATTTCGGCGAATCGCAGTGTGGATCGGGTTTATCAAAATAAGCCACAAGGCGCTGTGCAGGGCACTGAAAACGGCGCGAATACGCCAAATATTCTTGCTCAGCTGGATGAGATTACCGGTAAATGGTACCGATTGGATCCGAGAACCAATCAGAGATATGGGATGCCACTTCAGGCGTTTGTTCCTCAAAATGATATGTCCTAGCTGATAGACGTCCCGGCATCGTGAAGGCCCGAGTTGGTTCTGGAGTGAACCGCCCCGGGCTTTTTTGTGCGCGCAAGGTCTACGCGGCTTGTTCTTCCTTGCCCAGGCACGCGGCAGCGGTGAACAACACGTCGGTGGACGAGTTCAGTGCGGTCTCCGCCGAGTCCTGCAACACGCCGATGATGAAGCCCACGGCCACCACCTGCATGGCGATTTCGCTGGGAATGCCGAACAGGCTGCACGCCAGCGGGATCAACAGCAGCGAGCCCCCGGCAACCCCCGACGCGCCGCAGGCACACACCGCCGCGACCACGCTGAGCAGCACGGCGGTGGGGATGTCCACGGCAATGCCCAGGGTGTGCACGGCGGCCAGGGTCAGCACGGTGATGGTGATGGCTGCGCCGGCCATATTGATGGTGGCGCCCAGCGGGATCGACACCGAGTAGGTGTCTTCATGCAGGCCCAGGCGCTTGCTCAACGCCAGGTTGACCGGAATGTTGGCCGCCGAACTGCGGGTAAAAAACGCGGTGATCCCGCTTTCCCGCAGGCACATCAGCACCAGTGGGTAAGGGTTGCGGCGCAGCTTCCAGAACACGATGGCCGGGTTGATCACCAGCGCGACGAACAGCATGCAGCCGATCAACACCAAAAGCAGGTGTGCGTAGCCCAGCAGGGCGCCGAAGCCGGACGTGGCGAGGGTCGAGGCCACCAGGCCGAAAATCCCCAGGGGCGCGAAGCGGATCACCATGCGCACGATCAGCGTGACGCCGTTGGACAGGTCCCCCAGCACGGTGCGGGTGGTGTCGCTGGCATGGCGAATGGCGATGCCCATGCCGATGGCCCACGCCAGGATGCCGATGAAATTGGCGTTCATCAGCGCACTGACCGGGTTGTCCACCACGCTCAGCAACAGGCTTTGCAACACATCACCGATACCGCCGGGAGGGCTGACGGCCACATCGTGGGTGGCCAGCACCAGCGAGGAGGGGAACAGCGTGCTGGCGATCACCGCGACCACGGCGGCAGAAAAGGTGCCCAGCAGGTACAGGAACAGGATCGGGCGGATATGGGTTTCCTGGCCATGCTTGTGATTGGCAATCGACGCCATCACCAACACAAACACCAGGATGGGCGCGACGGCCTTGAGTGCCGAGACAAAGACCTTGCCGATAAATCCGGTGGCTTGTGCCACGTCGGGTAACAGCAGGGCCAGCAGGATACCGGCGATCAGGCCGATGACAATTTGGGTGACCAGGCTGATCGACATCAGGCGTTGAAAGAGGGAAGGGGCAGCAGTCATAAAAAGGTTGTCTCTGGTTTTTTTAATAGATGCAGCTAGGCAGCATGAATCTGGCAGGGGCGAAGTCTAACATCTGTAGGAAACGTCTAATCCGGGTGCGGCGTTCCGTCACCACGATGGGACACATTCTGTTAACATTGCCCATCCTCTTATTTCTTCTCTATCAGCGGGCCCTCCGGGCTGTCGTTGATGTCGCTGTTTTCTGGAGTTTTTGATGTTGTTTCCGATCCTGCTGTTGTCGGCAGCCGGTTTTACCGTGCTGACCACAGAGTTCATCATCGTCGGCCTGTTGCCTTCCATTGCCCGGGACCTCGATGTAAGCGTGTCCCAGGCCGGTTTACTGGTGACGTTGTTCGCCTTCACCGTGGCGGCGTTTGGCCCGTTCCTCACCGCATATTTCGCCCGGTTCGAGCGCAAGCGGCTGTTTATCACGATCCTGATCATGTTCGGCCTGGCCAACACCCTGGCGGCGATCGCGTCGAATATCTGGGTCATGTCCCTGGCGCGCCTGATTCCTGCGTTGGGATTGCCGGTGTTCTGGGCCCTGGCCAGCGAAACAGCGGTGGACATTGTGGGGCCGGATTTCGCCGGCCGCGCGATTGAAAAAATCGGCTTCGGCATCGTGTGTGCCACGGTCTTCGGGATCCCGGTGGGCACGCTGATTTCCGATATGTTCGGCTGGCGCACCGCCTTTGGCATTCTCGCGGTGGTGGCGTTCGCCAAGGCCCTGCTGCTGTTTATCTACCTGCCGAAGACCCGGGCAAAGCACGACCAGGTCAGCCTGCGCTCGCAGTTCAAGATCTTGCGCAGCCCGCTGATGCAGGGCCATATCCTGCTGTCGATCCTGGTGTTCAGCGGGATGTTCACCGCCTACACCTACCTGGCAGACATCCTCGAACGCCTGGCGGGTTTTGACGGCACGGTAGTGGGCTGGTGCCTCATGGGCTTTGGCGCGGTCGGCCTGATCGGCAACTCTTTGGGCGGGCGCATGGTCGACCGTCATCCGCTGATTGCGTCGATGGTGTTCTGCGGTTTCATGATCGCCGGCATGGTGGCGCTGGTGCCCGCCATCCATTCCACGATCGGGTTGGCGGCGGCGATGGCGGTATGGGGCGTGACCCAGGCGGCATTGTTTCTGGTCAGCCATGTGCGACTGATGAAGGCCGCACCCCATGCGCCGGCGTTTGCCGCCTCGTTGAACATTGCCGGGGCCAACCTTGGGATTGGCCTGGGGGCGCTGGTGGGCGGCCATGTGATCGACACTTTGGGCCTGGGCAGCCTCGGGTTTGCCGCGGCGGGCTTTATCCTGTTGTCGATCCTGCTGGCGCTGTGGCTGATGACCGCCAAGACCCGCGCCGTCTGCGCCTGAGCCTTCAGGGCAGGGAAGTGAACAGCTCCCGTCTGGCACCTTCGGTAATCGCCACGATGCCGGGGTGCTTGACCTTGCGCTCCACCGAGATTGCATAAAACGATTCGGTCACCGCATCCGTCTGGCCGATCAGCGCCACGCCATACTGGCGTTCCACCTCGTCGGCAATCACGCTCGGCGCGATGAAAATCCCGCTGCCGGATTGGCCAAAGGCCTGCATCAACGCGCTGTCGTCAAATTCCCCGACAATCCGAGGCTGGATCTGCTGCTCGGCAAACCAGCGCAGCAAACGGCTGCGCACCACCGTCTCCGCCCCCGGAATCAACAGCGGCGCACCCTGCAGGCATTGTGGGAAATCGCCGCGATGCTGGTCAGCCAATGCCGGGGTTGCGAAAAAGCTGATGCCGCATTCCCCCAGCTTCTGGCTGTAGCCCTTGATGTCCAGGTGCGGCGGCATCGGGCTGTCGGAGATCACCAGGTCCAGGCGCTGGATCGCCAGGTCCGCCAGCAAGCGTTCGAGTTTGTCTTCACGGCAGGTGATGCGGATAGGCTCGCTCAACTCCATGGTTGGCGCAATCAGCCGATAGACGATGGACTTGGGCACCACATCCGCGACGCCAACCCGGAACAGGATCTGCTGCTCATTGGGCTGGGTGCGCAACATCGCTTCAAGCTCATTGCCCAGCTGGAACATCTGCTCGGCATAGGGCAGCGCCTGGCGCCCGGCTTCGGTCAGCTCCAGCTGGCGCCCGACCTTCTGGAACAATGCCACGCCAAAGGTCTGTTCCAGCAGGCTGATCTGCCCGCTGATGGTCTGCGGCGTGAGGTTCAGTTGCTCGCAGGCGCGCACGATGCTGCCGGTCTTGGCGACGACCCAGAAGTAGTGCAGTTGTCGGTAATTGAGCATGGCGGCCAATACTTCGTGAAAACCGAAGTATAAACGAAAAAAATACGAATTTTCCTGAAGTGTTCCCCTGCATAGAATGCGTCGCTATCGAGGGGCCACTACTTGGACCCGACGGTTCTAACGAGGAACGCATCATGAAACTCAATTCCCTGGGCGCAACGGCGTTACTTGGGCTTTCATTAGTCATGCTCAGTGGCTGTGACCAAGCGGAAAAAAGCGCGCAACAACTGCTGGGCAAGGCCACTGAGTCGGCCAAGCAAGTGATTGACGACACCCACCAGGCCGCCGAGCAGGCGTTGAGTGACGCGACCAAGGGCTTGATCGCACCGCCGCAAGGCAAGCCGGACAAGCCGGAACAGGAAGACAGCAAGCCTGAGTCCACCTCCCAAGAAACCTGATACCCGCACACAACACCAGGAATGACCTATGGAATACCTTTTACAACTGGCCGCCAGCCCGACCGCGTGGATCGCACTGGCCACCCTGATCGTCATGGAGATCGTGCTGGGGATCGATAACCTGATCTTTATCTCGATTCTCACCAACAAGTTGCCGGTGAAGCACCGGGCCAAGGCCCGCCGCATCGGCATCAGCATGGCATTGATCCTGCGTCTGGGCCTGTTGAGCACCATCGCCTTTATCGTGCAGCTGACCGAGCCGGTCATCGACATCCTGGGGCAGTCGTTCTCCTGGAAAGACATGATCCTGATCGCCGGTGGCCTGTTCCTGGTGTGGAAGGCTACCACCGAGATCCATCACAGCATGGACCCCGAGAAGGAGCATGTGGACACCGGCGCGCCGAGCGTGACCCTGGGCTTCGCCTCGGCGATTGGCCAGATCCTGCTGCTGGACATGGTGTTTTCCATCGACAGCATCATCACCGCCGTGGGCATGACCGAGCACTTGCCGATCATGATCATTGCCGTGGTGGTCTCGGTGATCGTGATGTTGGTGGCGGCCGAGCCGCTGGCCAAGTTCATCAACGACAACCCGACCATCGTGATGTTGGCCCTGGGCTTCCTCATCATGATCGGTATGACGCTGATCGCCGAAGGTTTCGGCGCCCATGTGCCAAAAGGCTATGTGTATGCGGCCATGGCGTTCTCGGCGGCCATCGAGTGCCTGAACATGATGCGACGCAACCGGCATAAACGGCTTGCCGCCAAACACTAAGGGCTGAACATAAAGGCCGACTGCATGCAGTCGGCCTTTTGCTGTCTGCTAGAATCCGCCCACTTGACGCCTTGAGGGATACCCATGAACGAGCCGATTCGCCTGACCCAATACAGCCACGGTGCTGGTTGCGGTTGCAAGATCTCACCTCAGGTACTGGAAGTGATCCTCGCCGGCAGTGGCGCACAGAACCTCGACCCCAAGCTCTGGGTAGGCAACGCTTCGCGCGATGACGCGGCGGTGTACGCCATCGACGAGGAGCGCGGCGTGGTGTCCACCACCGACTTTTTCATGCCGATCGTCGATGACCCCTTCGACTTCGGCCGCATTGCCGCCACCAATGCCATCAGCGATATCTATGCGATGGGCGGCGATCCGTTGATGGCCATCGCGATTCTCGGCTGGCCGGTCAACGTGCTGGCTCCGGAGATTGCCCGGGAAGTGATTCGCGGCGGCCGTTCCGTGTGTGACGCTGCCGGGATTCCCCTGGCCGGCGGCCACTCCATCGACGCCCCGGAGCCGATCTTCGGCCTGGCCGTCACCGGGCTGGTGGAAAAGCGCCACATGAAGCGCAACGACACCGCCACCGCCGGTTGCCAACTGTACCTGACCAAACCCCTGGGCATCGGCATCCTCACCACGGCCGAGAAGAAGGGCAAGCTGCGCGAGGCCGACGTGGGCCTGGCCCGTGACTGGATGTGCACCCTCAACAAACCCGGCAGCCGTTTTGGCAAGCTGGCCGGTGTCACGGCCATGACCGACGTCACCGGTTTCGGCCTGTTGGGCCACCTGGTGGAAATGGCTGACGGCAGCCAATTAACTGCCCGCATCGAATACGAAAAAGTCCCACGCCTGCCCGGGGTTGAGTACTACCTGGAACAGGGCTGCGTCCCCGGCGGCACCTTGCGCAATTTCGACAGCTACGCCAGCAAGCTGGGGCGCCTGAACGAACTGCACAAGCGCGTGCTGTGCGACCCGCAAACCAGCGGCGGGCTGCTGGTGGCGGTCACCCCCGAAGGCAATGCCGAATTCCTCGCCGTGGCGGCGGAGCTGGGCCTGAACCTTGAGCCGATCGGCGAACTGGTTGAGCGACAGACCAACGCGGTAGAGGTGTTCTGATGCCCATCGACATCACCGATTACCGCGATATCTTTCTCAACGACCGGCCGATGATGGATACCCGCGCGCCGATCGAGTTCATCAAGGGCGCGTTTCCCGGGGTGGTCAACCTGCCGTTGATGACCGACGACGAGCGCGAACGGGTGGGCACCTGTTACAAGCAGCAAGGCCAGCAGGCGGCCATTGTTCTCGGGCACGAACTGGTGTCCGGCGCGATCAAGGCCGAACGTATCGAACACTGGGCGCGTTTTGCCCAGGCCAATCCGGATGGTCTGCTGTACTGCTTTCGCGGCGGGATGCGTTCGCAGATTGCCCAGCAATGGTTGAAAACCGAGGCGGGTATCGACTATCCGCGAGTGGGCGGTGGCTACAAGGCCATGCGGACTTTCCTGCTCGACACGGTTGAAAGCGCCACCGCGCAATGCGACTTCGTACTGTTGGGCGGCATGACCGGTACCGGCAAGACCGAAGTGCTCGGCCAGTTGAACAACGCCCTGGACCTGGAAGGCCACGCCAACCATCGCGGTTCCAGCTTCGGCAAACGCGCTACGGCGCAACCTTCCAACATCGACTTCGAAAACCGCCTGGCGGTGGACCTGCTGAAAAAGCGCGCCGCCGGTATCGAGCAGTTTGTGGTCGAGGATGAGAGCCGCATGATCGGCAGCTGCGCGCTGCCGTTGCCCTTGCACAAGGGCATGCAGGGCTTCCCGATGGTCTGGCTGGAAGACAGCGTTGAAGGCCGGGTGGAGCGCATCCTGAAGGATTATGTGGTGGACCTCTGCGCCGAGTTTGTCGCGGTGTTTGGCGACACTGGCCAGGAACTGTTTGCCGAGCGCCTGACCCAGAGCCTGGGCAATATCCACAAGCGCCTGGGCGGCGAGCGGTTTGCGCGGTTGCACGCGATCATGCAGGAAGCATTGGCAGAACAAGCCAGCAGCGGCGCGGTGGAGTTGCACCGCGGCTGGATTGAGGGGTTGTTGCGTGAGTATTACGACCCGATGTACGCGTTCCAGCGGGAAAGCAAAGGCGCACGCATCGAGTTTGCGGGAGAGCAAGCGGCGGTGGTGGAGTATTTCCGGGACAGGCTCGCTCGGCGTACGTGATTGATTGAGTTCGCCGGCCCCTTCGCGAGCAAGCCCGCTCCCACATTCGACCGCACTCCTACAGGATAAACGCGGTCGAATGTGGGAGCGGGCTTGCTCGCGAAGAGGCCCTCAAACTCACCCAATCACTACAGGATAAACGCCCCGATCAGCCCACACACCACCCCCATCAGCATGGTCAAGCCGGCCACAGTCACCAGCACCCGCGCATCGAAATCCTTGCGCAGCATCAGCAGCGACGGCAGGCTCACGCTCGGCAGTGTCATCAGCAAGGCCACGGCCGGGCCGGTGCCCATGCCGAGGGTCATCATGGTCTGCACGATGGGGATTTCGGCGGCGGTCGGGATCACGAACAACGTGCCGACAATCGCCAGAGGCACCAGCCACACCAGGCTGTTGGCCATGGCGCCGTCAACGTGGGGAAACAGCCAGACCCGCGCCGCGCCAAGGATCAGCACCGCCAGGATGTACACCGGAATCGTGCTCCAGAACAGCTGCCACAGGGTGCGCAGCCAGCGGGTCAGGAACGGTTCGGTTTCGGCATGGCTGGCCTGGGCCACGGCGTCGAGCGCGGCTTCCGGTACCTGCTCCGGCCGCGCGATGCGTTGCGCCACCAGCGAAACACCCACCACCAGCACGATCCCGGCCACCAACCGCAGCGCGGTAAAGCCCCAGCCCAGCACAAAGCCCATGAACACCAGTGTCGCCGGGTTCAGCACCGGGTTGGCAATCCAGAACGCCAGCGCCGCGCCGACCGAGACTTTCTGCCGACGCATACCGGCCGCCACCGGAGCGGCGCAGCAACTGCACATCATCCCCGGCAGGGCGAACAGCCCGCCACGCAGGGTAGATCCCAGCCCGGCACGGCCAAACAGGCGCAGCAGCCAGTCCCGTGGGATCAGCACTTGCAGCAATGAGCCGAGAATGACCGCCAGCACCGCAGCCTTCCAGATCGCCAGGAAATACACCTGGGCATAGGCCAGCGCGGCGGCCAGTGGCGCGCTTTGCTGGTCGTTGAGAATCGAGGCGCCGATGCTGTGGTTGTCTGCCGCGATAAACGCCTTGGCGTAGTAGGGCGACCATTTCACGTAGTAGAGGCCGACGCAGGCCACCAGCAGGAACAGCGCTGGTTTCCACCAGAAGGACCAGCCCCGGGCAGGCTGGGTGGAGGAGAGGTTGGACATGTAGATGATCCGCAGGTGAGTCAATAGCGCAACATCATACGCTGTACAAGGCCGCCTCCGAAGCACTGTGGCGAGGGAGCTTGCCGTGGCGAGGGAGCTTGCTCCCGCTGGAGTGCGAAGCGCTCCCAGAATTTTGGGGCCGCTTCGCAGCCCGGCGGGAGCAAGCTCCCTCGCCACAGCAAGCTCCCTCGCCACGGGTCTTCGGGGGCGGTCAGATATCGGCGCTGACTTGCGTTGCGTCCGGGCAAGTCTGCTGGCCATTGTCCAGGCCTTGCTTGTAGTTGCGGCTGAGCAGCGAGGCCTTGCCGTTGTGCCAGGTCAGGGTCAACACATACAAGCTATCGAAATCGCTGCCGGACCAATCGTCGGTAATCACATGTTTTTCACCGACGGCCTCGCTTGCCACCTTGTTGATCAAGTCCGGCAGATACCCATGGGACCAGGCAGTGTAGATGACGGCGTTGTGGTATTTGTCTTCCACCAGTTCGTCAGCGAGGGCGCTGGTGTCATTGGCCGAGAACTTGATGTTGACCGGCAACCCGAGCTTGATCGCGCTGGGGCTGATGGTCATCAACGGGCGGATGTAGCTGTAGGAGTTGTCTTTCTCGCCTTCCTCGACATTGCGGGTCGGGTTGGGTGCGAACACGTAGTTGGCGTTGCCGAATTTTTCCGGCAGCACGGTGGCCAGGTTCATCGCACGGTTAAGCCCCTGGCAGTTGAGTTGGCCGAGGCCCCCGGCAGGTTTCTCGCCATGGCGCAGGAACACCAGGGTTTGCACGCCGTCGACCGGCTGGGCGCGGCTGACCCGCGATTCCAGGCTAAGGCCGACCGCGGCGCTCACCAGCAATACCGGCAGCAGGATGTAGGAGTAGCGTTTGAAGCGTTTCGCAAGACACAGAGGCTTGTAGGTCATGATGGTTCTAAGTCTCGGTGCAGGGATTCAGGGCAAGCAAGCCCAGCCATCGGGCGCTCTTTAAGAGTCCCCCAAGGCAGTTTGGTTCGTTTCGCGGGGGAGATGGGGCGGCATCCTTGCCGTGTGCAGGAGATTAACCCGCAGATGTTGCTGAATTAAGACGGATGCACGATAGGCACTGAACCACTACTCTCCTACTTTTATCAGGAGTCCCATGATGAACTCACTTTCAGACTTCCCCATCACCGCCAAATGGCCGGCCCGGCATCCCGAGCGTCTGCAGCTGTATTCGTTGCCCACGCCCAACGGGGTCAAGGTGTCGATCATGCTCGAGGAAATCGGCCTGCCCTACGAGGCGCACAAGGTCAGTTTCGAGACCCAGGACCAGCTTTCCAGCGAGTTCCTGTCGCTGAACCCCAACAACAAGATCCCGGCGATCATCGACCCCAATGGCCCGAGCGGCCAGGCGCTGGGGCTGTTCGAGTCGGGCGCGATCCTGATCTACCTCGCCGAGAAGAGCGGTGAATTGCTTCCCGAAGACCCGGCGATGCGTTACGAGACGATCCAGTGGCTGATGTTCCAGATGGCCGGTATCGGGCCGATGTTCGGCCAGGTGGGGTTCTTCAACAAATTCGCCGGCGCGGCCTACGAAGACAAGCGCCCGCGCGACCGCTACGTCGCCGAGTCGCGCCGCTTGCTGGACGTGCTGGAAAAGCGCCTGTTGGGCCGCACCTGGATCATGGGTGACGAGTACAGCATCGCCGATATCGCCACCTTCCCGTGGGTTCGCAACCTGATCGGCTTCTATGAGTCCGGCGACCTGGTGGGTATTACCGACTTCCCGAACGTACTGCGGGCCCTGGACGGGTTTGTCGCCCGGCCGGCGGTGATCCGTGGCTTGAACATCCCAGCATAAGGACCGGCATGGCTTCTTTCGACTTCAAACAACTGGACGTTTTCAGCAGCGTGGCCGTCAAGGGCAACCCGTTGGCCGTGGTGCTGGGCGCCGACAGCCTGAACGACCAGCAGATGGCGGATTTCGCCAACTGGACCAACCTCAGCGAAACCACCTTCCTGCTCAAGCCCCGTGATCCACGAGCGGACTACCGCGTAAGGATCTTCACGACCCTCAAGGAGTTGCCGTTTGCCGGCCATCCGACCCTGGGCAGTTGCCATGCCTGGTTGCTGGCCGGTGGCCAACCCGCTGGGGAGGAGATCATCCAGGAGTGTGAGATCGGCCTGGTGCGCATCCGCCGCCAGGGCGATGAACTGGCGTTTATCGCGCCACCGTTGCTGCGTTCCGGCCCGCTGGAAGCTGAATTGGTCGAGCGCGTGCGTCGGGCCCTGGACCTTGAGCCCGGTGCGATTTTGCGCAGCCAGTGGGTGGATAACGGCGCGGGCTGGCTGGCGGTGATGCTGGCGGATCGCGAGCAGGTACTGGCACTGCGGCCTGACTATTCGCAGTTGCAGGGCTTGGCCGTGGGCGTGATCGCCCCGTGGAACCCCGAGCGGGATGGCGATGAGGCGCAGTTTGAGGTGCGGGCCTTTATTGCCGGCGACGGCGCTCCGGAAGATCCGGCCACCGGCAGCCTGAACGCCGGTGTCGCCCAGTGGTTGCTGGGCGAGGGTTTGGCGCCCAGCCGCTATGTGGTCAGCCAGGGCACCGCCATGGGCCGCGCCGGGCGAATCCGCATTGAACACAGCGGCGAGGAAATCTGGGTCGGCGGCGCGGTTGCCGTTTGCATTGAAGGCCGTCTACAGCTGTAGATCAATGCAATTGTTACCAAGCCTGCAATAAACTGTTCCGCACTTGGCGTTTGTGCTCTGCGGTGCACGAGGCATAAGCTTTCGCCCCAAAGATTTTTGGCCTGCCTTTTTTCAGGAGCATCAATGTCCAGCCAGTTCCCCGAAGCCCGTCCACGCCGCCTGCGCCGCTCCCCGGAGTTGCGTGGCCTGTTCCAGGAAAGCGAATTCACCCTCAATGACCTGGTGCTGCCGATCTTCGTTGAAGAAGAAATCGACGACTTCGTGCCGATCACCAGCATGCCCGGGGTGCAGCGCATTCCCGAGTCGAAGCTGGCGGGTGAGATCGAGCGCTATGCCAAAGCCGGGATTAAGTCGGTGATGACCTTCGGCGTGTCCCACCACCTGGACGCCTCGGGCAGTGACACCTGGCAAGAGCGTGGCCTGGTGTCGCGCATGTCCTCGATCATCAAGGACGCGGTGCCGGAAATGATCGTGATGTCCGACACCTGCTTCTGCGAGTACACCGACCACGGCCATTGCGGCGTGATGCACGGCGCCGAAGTCGACAACGACCGCACCCTGGTCAACCTTGGCAAGCAAGCTGTGGCCGCCGCCCGTGCCGGTGCCGATGTGATCGCACCGTCCGCCGCGATGGACGGGCAGGTCCAGGCCATTCGCCGGGCCCTGGATGAAGCAGGCTTCAGCCATATCCCGATCATGGCCTATTCCACCAAGTTCGCCTCGGCGCTCTACGGCCCGTTCCGCGAAGCCGGCGGCAGCGCGCTGAAGGGCGATCGCAAGAGCTACCAGATGAACCCGATGAACCGCCGCGAAGCGGTGCGCGAATCGTTGCTGGATGAGCAGGAAGGTGCGGACGCGCTGATGGTCAAGCCGGCCGGCGCGTACCTGGACATCATCCGCGACATCCGCGAAGCCTCGCGTTTGCCGGTGGCGGCGTACCAGGTCAGCGGCGAGTACGCGATGATCAAGTTCGGCGCCCAGGCGGGTGCGATCGATGAAGCCCGCGTAGTGCGGGAAACCCTGGGCTCGATCAAGCGCGCCGGTGCGGACTTGATCTTCACCTACTTCGCGATGGACCTGGCACTCGCCGGGATCTAAGTAACCTGTGGCGAGGGAGCTTGCTCCCGCTGGGGCGCGCAGCGGCCCTGAAAATGGGCCTGCTGCGCAGTCCAGCGGGAGCAAGCTCCCTCGCCACAAGAAGGCTGTTCGCGGCTGCTTGCAACTTAGCGCTGGGCAAACGCCAGGTTCAGCCCCAACCCCGCAAACGCCGCTGCAAAACTGCGGCGCAGCCAGTTCTGTACACGTGGCGATTCGATCACCGCGCGGCGGAACACATTGGCCAGCAGGCCATAAATCACAAACACCGCAAACGTCATCGCCATGAATACACTGCTCAGCAACAGCATTTGCAGGGCCGGTGCGCCCGCGCCCGGGGTGACGAATTGCGGCAGGAACGCCAGGAAGAAAATCGTCAGCTTGGGGTTCAGAATATTCAGCAACAGGCCTCGCACCATCAGGCTGTGGGCGCTGGAAATCGTCGGTGTGTCGTTCATGGCAAAGGCCGTTCGGTCCCGCCAGGTGGCGTAGGCGAGGTACAGCAAGTAGGCGGCCCCGGCATACTTGAGGGCTTCGAACGCCAGGGCGCTGGTATGCAGCAGGGCGGACAGCCCAAGCACGGAGGCCAACAAGTGCGGAACGATCCCGGCGGTGCAGCCCAGCGCCGCGAACACACTGGCGCGCTTGCCGGCGGTCAGTCCGGTGGACACGGTGAAGATCACGCCGGTGCCGGGAATGAGCACGACGATCAGGCAGGTGATCAGGAAGTTCAGGCTAAGCATGGCATTCAAACTCCTTGTAGGAACGACGGGAGCCTGATCCTTTCACGTTGCGGTTTTTTTGGCGAGTGCGGCAGGTCGGCGAACCCCGGTTAGACTTACCGGTCGATATCTGCCAAGACTGGCCCATTGTCGCCCAAGGAAGCCCCATGCGTTCATCTCGCCTCATCCTGTGCCTTACCACCTTATTGGTATTGGCCGGCTGCTCCAGCCAGCGCACCCAGCAACTGCCGGAACGCAGCGAAGCCGAGGTGAAAGCGCAGATCGTGCGACTGATGCCGGCCAGCGTGCCGGATCGTGGCGGCTGGGCCCAGGACATCTACACCGCCTTCAACACGCAGAAAATCTACCCCGGTACGGAGAACATCTGCGCGGTATTGGCCGTGACCGAGCAGGAGTCCACCTATCAGGTCGACCCGCCGGTCCCGAACATGGGCAAGATCGCCCAGGACGAGATCCTGCGGCGCGCCGCTAAAGTCCATGTGCCGGCGGTATTGGTGCGCACGGCACTGCAACTGCGCTCGCCCACCGGCAAGTCCTACGCCGAGCGCTTGAACGCTGCGCGCACCGAGCGGGATTTGAGTGGAATCTTTGACGACTTCATCAGTGTCGTGCCCTTGGGCAATACGCTGTTTGGCGGCTTCAACCCGGTGCATACCGCAGGCCCGATGCAGGTCAGCATCGACTTCGCACAGAAGCAGGCCCGGGATTATCCCTACACCGTGGATGGCAGCATCCGCCGGGAAGTGTTTACCCGCCGAGGCGGCATGTACTTTGGCATCACCCATCTGCTGGGCTACCCGGTGAATTACGACCAGATGCTGTACCGCTTCGCCGATTTCAATGCCGGTTGGTACGCCAGCCGCAACGCCGCATTCCAGGCAGCGGTCAGCCGGGTCTCGGGTACCACGCTGGCGCTGGACGGTGATTTGATCAACTACGGCTCGTTCCTGCCAGGCACCACCGAGCTGGCAGTGCGCTCACTGGGCAAGGCGCTGGACATGCGCAACCCGAGCATCCGCAGCCAGCTGGAGCAGGGCGAGCGCCTGGATTTTGAAGACACCACCCTGTACCAGCGAGTGTTCGCCCTGGCCGACAAGGCCGCCGGCAAACCGGTGCCGCGGGCGATCCTGCCGGGCATCGTGCTGAAAAGCCCGAAGATCACCCGCAACCTCACCACGGCCTGGTTTGCCAAGCGCGTGGATGAGCGTTATCAGCGCTGCATGAAGCGTTAGGCTTATCACCGGGGATTTACCGGGCTGATGTTGATGGTCCGGATGGCTGCGGTGGGATACACCTCCAGTCTTGTCCCCAAGGAAGAACCTGACATGACTGCCCATGCCATCCCCGAAGGCTTTACCCCGCTGCGTCGCAGCAGCCCACTCCTGGACCTGCTTGGCCCGGTGTATAGCCGAGGTGAAGGCTTGCAGCTGGAAATCGGCCTGCGCGCCGACAACCGCCACGCTAACGGACGCGGCACCGTGCACGGTGGCGTGCTGGCCACCCTGGCGGATGTGGGCATGGGCTACGCCATGGCGTTTTCCAGCGAGCCGCCGCTGCCGTTGATCACGGCGAGCATGACTCTGGATTATCTCGGCGCGGTGCAGGTGGGTGAGTGGATCGAGGTGCGGTTGGAACACCACAAGCGTGGGCGGCAGATGGCGTTTGCCACGGTCAGCGTGCAGGTCGGGGAGAAGGTGGTGGTGCGGGCAAATGCGGTGTTTGCGGTGCCCCAGGCGCGGGACTGACCGATAAAGAAAAGGCCCGGTTTTCGTGGAACCGGGCTTTTTCCATGTTGCTCTTTGAAATCAGCTGCGTTCAAGGGCCAGGGCTACACCTTGCCCGCCACCGATGCACAGGGTGGCCAGGCCTTTCTTGGCGTCACGCTTGATCATTTCATGCAGCAGGGTCACCAGCACACGGCAGCCTGACGCGCCAATCGGGTGGCCGATGGCAATCGCGCCGCCGTTGACGTTGACTTTGGCCGCGTCCCATTCCAGCTCTTTGCCCACCGCCAGTGACTGCGCGGCAAAGGCTTCGTTGGCTTCGATCAGGTCCAGGTCGCCCAGGCTCCAGCCGGCCTTGTCCAGGCAGCGGCGGGTGGCCGATACCGGGCCAATGCCCATGATCGCGGGATCGACGCCGGCGTTGGCGTAGCTGGCGATTCGGGCCAACACTGGCAAGCCGAGCGCCTTGGCTTTGTCCGCGCTCATCAGCAGCACGGCAGCCGCGCCGTCGTTGAGGCTGGATGCATTGCCGGCGGTGACCGTGCCGTCTTTCTTGAAGGCCGGCTTGAGCTTGGCCAGGGATTCGGCGGTGGTGCCCGCCCGTGGCTGTTCGTCCACGGCGAAGGCCACCGGGTCGCCCTTGCGCTGGGGAATCAGGATCGGTGTGATCTCATCGCTGAAACGCCCGGCTTCAATGGCCGCCGTGGCTTTTTGCTGGGAGGCGGCGGCGAAGACGTCCTGGGCTTCACGGCTGATGCCGTACTTGTCCACCAGGTTCTCGGCGGTGATGCCCATGTGGTAGTCGTTGAACGCATCCCACAGACCGTCGGTGATCATGCTGTCGATCATCTTCGCATGGCCCATGCGCAGGCCGGTGCGGGCGGCCGGCAATACGTACGGGGCCAGGCTCATGTTCTCCATGCCGCCGGCGATGATTACCTCGGCATCGCCGCAACGGATCGCTTGTGCGCCCAGGTGCAGGGCCTTGAGCCCCGAGCCGCAGACCTTGTTCAGGGTCAGCGCCGGCACGGCGTGGGGCAGGCCGGCGAGGATCGAGGCCTGGCGGGCCGGGTTCTGGCCGCTGCCGGCGGTGAGCACCTGGCCAAGGATCACTTCATCCACGAGTGCCGGGTCGATGCCGGTCTGCTCCAGCAGGCGACGAATCACCGCAGCCCCCAGCTCCGGGGCCGGGATGCTTGCCAGCGAACCTTGGAAGCTGCCCACGGCGGTGCGGGTGGCAGCAACAATCACGACGTCTTGCATGGAATCTGTCCTCACTGGAAGTGCATTTCTGGAACGTGGTCCGGGACGATCAGTTTACCGGCTGTCTTGCTGACGATCTCTTCAACACTGACGCCAGGTGCGCGTTCCTTGAGGACAAAAGCGCCATTTTCGATTTCCAGGTAGGCCAGGTCCGTCAGCACGCGCTTGATGCAGTTGGCGCCGGTCAGCGGCAGGCTGCAGCGGCTGAGCAACTTGGACTCACCGTCCTTGGACGCGTGGGTCATGATCACGATGATGTTCTCGGCACCGGCCACCAGGTCCATCGCGCCGCCCATGCCCTTGACCAGCTTGCCGGGGATCATCCACGAGGCGATGTTGCCTTGTACATCGACCTCAAACGCGCCGAGCACGGTCAGGTCGACGTGGCCGCCGCGAATCATCGCGAAGGATTCGGCCGAGGAGAAGATCGACGCGCCAATGCGCGCGGTGACGGTCTGTTTGCCAGCGTTGATCATGTCGGCATCGATGGTTTCTTCAGTAGGAAACGGACCCATGCCCAGCAGGCCGTTTTCCGACTGCAGCATGACCTCCATGCCTTCTGGGATGTAGTTGGCCACCAGGGTCGGAATGCCGATGCCGAGGTTGACGTAGAAACCGTCCTGCATTTCGCGGGCGACGCGTTGAGCCATTTGTTCGCGGGTAAGAGCCATTTTTTGTCTCCTTATTATCTGGGCTGGTGGATTATTTGCGGAGGGTGCGCTGTTCGATGCGCTTCTCGAAGGTGCCGCAAATGATCCGGTCGACGTAGATCCCTGGGGTGTGGATATGCGCCGGGTCCAGCTCGCCCGGTTCGACGATTTCTTCGACTTCGACCACGGTGATCCTGCCGGCGGTGGCGGCCAGCGGGTTGAAGTTCTGGGCGGTATGGCGATAGATCACATTGCCGAAGTGGTCGGCTTTCCAGCCTTTGACGATGGCGAAGTCGCCGGTGATGGATTCTTCCATCAGGTACGGGCGACCGTTGAACTCGCGGGTTTCCTTGCCTTCAGCGACTGGCGTGCCGACGCCGGTAGCGGTGAAGAAGGCCGGGATGCCGGCACCGCCTGCGCGCAGTTTTTCGGCGAGGGTGCCTTGGGGCGTCAGGACCACTTCGATTTCGCCGCTGAGCAGTTGCTTCTCGAACAGGGCGTTTTCACCGACGTAGGACGCGAAGACCTTGCTGATCTGCTTGCCTTCCAGCAGCAGGCCCAGGCCGAAGCCGTCGACGCCGCAGTTGTTGGAGACCACGGTCAGGTTGCGGGTGCCCTTGCGCTTGATTTCGGCAATGAGGTTTTCCGGGATGCCGCACAGGCCAAAACCACCGGCAAGAACCGTCATGCCATCTTCCAGGCCTGCCAGCGCCTCTTCATAGGACGCTACGCGTTTATCAAAACCTGCCATATGCACCTCTTTTATTGTTTGTGGGCCAGCCATATGAACCGAGTGTTGCGCCGACGGATTGATTTGTTAAGTTGTTTTTTAAGGTTGATTGATTTAAAAAACAGCATAGTCCTCAGCCATCGGGAGAAGCTTCATGACAGTTAAACAGATGCGCGCCTTTCTTGCCGTGGCCCAGACCTTGAGCTTTGCGGCCGCCTGTGAGCGTTTGCATCTTTCCCAGTCGGCCTTGAGCCTGACCATCAAAGGTCTGGAGGAAGGCCTGGGCGGGCGCTTGTTCAGCCGCAATACCCGCAATGTCGCGCTGACCCCTGAAGGCGAATCCCTGCTGCCCCTGGCCCGGCGCTTGATCGCCGACTGGGACAATGCCGAGGATGAGTTGCGCCAGCGTTTCACCTTGCAGCGCGGGCGGGTAACAGTGGCGGCGATGCCGTCGTTTGCCGGAAACCTGCTGCCACCGATCCTGAAGATTTTTCGCGCGCGCTATCCCCAGGTCAACGTGACGGTGAATGACGTGATCAACGAGCAGGTGCTGGAAATGGTCCGCGATCGCCAAGTGGAGTTGGGCGTGGCGTTTGAACCGTCGGAAAGCTCATCGCTGGTGTTCACCCCGCTGTATGTGGACCGCTTTGTGGCGGTGGTGCCCGGTGACTCGCCATTGGCACGCCGCTCCGATATCGCCTGGCACACCCTGCTGGAACAACCCTTCATCACCTTGCAGCGCCCGTCCACGGTACGAGTGATGCTTGAAGAACACCTGAAGGTGCTGGACCTGAAGCTGCCCGTAGCCCTGGAGAGCCATCAACTGGCGACGGTGGGCAAGATGGTTGCCAGTGGCTTGGGCGTGAGTGCAGTGCCGGCGTTGTGTGCACGCCAAATGCAGGAGGCAGGCGCCCATTGCATCACCTTGAGTGATCCGGTGATCGAACGGCCGATTGGTGTACTGACCAAGCCCGGCCACGAACTTTCAGCGGCGGCCCAGGCCATGTTTGATATTTTTTGCGATGAAGCGGGGAAGGGGCGTTTCCCGGCGTTGTTGCAATAACCGTCGGCCATAAAAAAGCCTGCTCGTTTTAAGCGAGCAGGCTTAAGTGATAAGTGCGTAGTTATCAGCAGTATCTGTCGATCACCTTAACTTGCGAATGGCCTTTAAGGTTCTGCCACTCGGTATTAAGTGTATGGAAGACCTGCTCGATAAAGTTGCGATCGGCGGCGGCTTTCTTGCCGACATAACCCTGGCCGCGGCGGTACATCTTCAGGCGCGCTGCCAGTTCACGGTTATTCCTGTCGAACTCTTCTTCCACGGTGTGGGGCGCCAGGCAGTCAATATGGACCTGGCCCGATTTACCAATCCAGAGGATATGGTCGTCGAGCGTGTCTTTCTGCGCTGCGAACATCTCAGCCAATTCATCGATAGTTGGTTGGTTGTTCAGATTCATGTGTAAGCCCCTTGACCAGTTGGCGATCTCTAGTTGATCCGTTAAAACTACTCAGTTGTCTCCGGCTCAGAAAACCGGGCGTCAGCGACTGTCTGCCGAATACGGGCAGGGTCTTGAACCGATGCATGTAGTCTTGCTGATGACCTGCTACGCAATGGTTTCATAACGAAGACAAGCAGCGTTTGAGCTCCTTGTACCGATCCTTTCGGGCCGGTCAGCTTCATCAATCTGCCTTGTGGGCAGTGCACATCCGGAAAAAACAGCTCGGCGGTCAGACGAGCTTGTTCAAAACGCGTGTTACCAACGCTCCCGATCCGGGAGACGCTTGAATCATGCAATTACAAAACGGTTACGTCAACGATTATGTAGTGATTATTTTTGAGCACTACATAAATCCTTGCAGGACGGGGGCGTGAGCGGAAAACGTGACTTGGGCGTCACTTTTCGTGCGGGCAGGTCGCGGGATCCGGGGGCTTTTTGTGGCGAGGGAGCTTGCTCCCGCTGGGGTGCGAAGCGCCCCCACCAGGCTGACTGCGGTTCTGCAGGAATCATTCGGTTGTCGGTTTTGGGGCTGCTGCGCAGCCCAGCGGGAGCAAGCTCCCTCGCCACAGAAAAGCAGGATTGGGCTATCCCAGGCGTTCTGCCAGCAACGGCAACAAACGTTCGCAGGAGGCTTCGATCTTGAGTTGCAGCAACTCATCGCCCCGTGTCTTGCCCAGATTGATGGCAATCACGGGCTTGCCTTGCTCGACCATCGCCTTGCACAACCGAAACGCTGAATACGCCATCAGCGACGAACCCACCACCAGCAATCCTTCTGCGTCATCCACCGCCGCCATCGCCTTGGCTGCCGTGCCCTGGGCGACGTTCTCGCCGAAAAACACCACATCCGGCTTCAACCGTTGCCCACCGCAATGGGGGCAGAGGGGCACCTGGAAGCGTCCTTCAAAGGCCGGGTCCAGCAGGGTGTCACCGTCGGGGGCTTGGACGGCATCCACACCCGCCAGGTACGGATTCTCCGCTTCCATTTGGCGCTGGATCAGGTCCCGTTCGCTGGTCTGCTGGCAATCCAGACATAGCACCCGGTGCAGGCTGCCGTGGAGTTCGATCACATCATGGCTGCCAGCCTGGTCGTGCAGGGTGTCAACGTTCTGGGTGATCAGCCCGGTAATGCGCTGGCGTTGCTGCAGAGTGGCCAGGGCGATATGCGCCGCGTTCGGCTGCGCGACACGCACCCTCGGCCAGCCGAGCATCGCCCGCGCCCAGTAGCGGCGGCGCGCCTGCGGGGTTGCCAGGAACTCCTGGTACATCATCGGTGCCTTGCCCCGGCGCACGCCTTCGCTGTCGCGATAATCGGGAATCCCCGAAGAGGTGCTGATACCCGCACCGGTCAGCACCAGGAAGCGCCGTTGGGCCATGGCCCGGTGCAGGCTGTCGAGTTGGTTATCGACTTGATGTTGCAGGGTATCGAGCATGGGTTCCCCAATGATTATTCGCCGCGAATGTACTGCTCCAGCTGTTTGATCAGGTCGGCCTGTTCGGCAATCGCTTCCTTGACCAGGTCGCCGATGGACAGCAAGCCAAGCAGTTCGCCATTCTCCACCACAGGCAGGTGCCGCAGATGTCGGTCGGTCATGATCGTCATGCACGTCTCGACAGTCTGGTGAGTGTCGACGGTGATCACCGGTGAATTCATGATCTCGTGGGCTTTGGTCGTCACCGAAGACAATCCATGGAGGATGACCTTACGGGCATAGTCTCGTTCACTGATGATGCCCACCACCTTGCCGTCCTGGAGCACTGGCAAGGCCCCAACGTTTTTCGAAGCCATCACGATCAAGGCCTCAAATACCGTATGGTCGTGGGGGATGGTGTGGACTTGATGGTTATGCTGGTCTTTGGACTTCAGCACTTGGGCAACGGTTTTCATGGAGGCCACTCCGGTGTTGTTATTGTTGGGAGGTTAGCAGGCCCTACAGAATCCTGGATGGCCTGCAGCAGGGCAAGGTCCAAAGCGGCATACATCCCGTCGAAAAACGTCATTGTCGCGATTTCTTAGTGCTTCTCAGCCTTTGTTTGCCGGTTTCGCCGCCCGCTTCGGGCTGGTGGCCGTCTTGCGCTTGGCCGGTTTGCGTTTGTTTTTCCACGGTGTGGCACCCCGTCCTGCCGGGCTGGCCGGACCGCTGATGGTCAGACGCATGCCGGTGCAGCGGGTGACTTGCTTGCTCATCCACGCCGCCTGTTTGGCGACGAACTCTTCCAGGCTCATCTCACCGCTTTGTACCATGTCCAACGCCTGTTCCCAGATGGCCGTGGTGCCGGGGTCGGCAATTGCCCGTGGCACTGCATCAATCAGGCTGAAAGCGGCGGGTGTTGCCGACAGCGCCTTGCCGTTTTTCACCAGGTAGCCGCGGTCCAGCAGGCCCTGGATGATCCCGGCGCGGGTGGCTTCGGTGCCGATCCCGGTGGTGTCCTTGAGCTTTTGCTTGAGCAGCGGGTCTTCCACCAGCTTGGCGACGTTTTTCATCGCCTTGATCAGGTCGCCTTCGGTGAAGGGTTTGGGTGGCTGGGTCCACAGGTCCTTGAGGTTGACCTTGGCCACGGCGTAGTCCTGCCCCTGAACCAGTGTTGGCAAGAACTGCGGCGCAGGTGCTTCACGGCCCTTGGCCGGCGCCAATGCTTCCGGCAATGCGCGTTTCCAGCCAGGCTCGACGATGACTTTACCGACAGCCCGCAAGGCTTCACCGGCACAATCGAAATCTGCCTGGGTACGGTCGTACTCGTGGTTGGGCAGGAACTGCGCGAGGTAGCGGGCACGAATCAAGGTGTAGACGGCGCGATGCTTGCCCGTCAATTGCCCGACATCCTTGCCGGCGCCGGTGGGAATGATGCCGTGGTGAGCGCTGACCTTGGCGTCGTTCCAGGCCCGGGAGCGACGCTTCGGGTCGATGTGTGGCATCAATTCATTCACCGCCGGATCGGCCCGCCCCAGCGCCGCGAGGATTTTCGGCGCGTCGCCGTGCTGGCTCAGGGGCAGGTAGCCGCAATCGCTGCGTGGGTAAGTGATGACCTTGTGGGTTTCGTAGAGCGACTGGGCAACATCCAGGGTTTCCTGGGCGCCGAGGCCAAGCTTTTTCGAGCAGATTTCCTGCAGGGTGCCGAGGTCGAAGGGCAGGGGCGCGACGTCGCGCATGCGCTCGGTACGCAGTTTGACCAGCCGGGCGCTGGCGGCGTTGCTCATGGCATTGGCGGCGTCCCGGGCAAGCTGCGGATTGAGGCACCGGCCCTGATCGTCACAGGCGTCTTCTGTTGCGCGCCACTGCGCCGTAAAGGTGATGTCGTCGTGGAGCAGATCCACATCGATGGCCCAATAAGCGACGGGTACAAAGTCGGCAATGCTGCGGTCCCGGTCCACTACCAGGCGCAAGGTCGGGGTTTGCACACGGCCGACCGGCAACACGCCCTGGTAGCCGGACTGTTGGCCCAGCAGGGTAAACAGACGGCTCATGTTCATCCCGATCAGCCAGTCGGCACGGGAGCGGCCAAGGGCCGAATGGTAGAGGCTGAAGGTTTCAGCACCGGGCTTCAACGAGGCCAGGGCCTTGCGGATCGACGCGTCGTCGAGCGCCGAGAGCCATAGCCGCTGGATGGGGCCGCGATAACGGCAATGCTCCACCAGCTCACGGGCGATCATCTCGCCCTCACGGTCGGCATCGGTGGCGATCACCAGTTCCTGGGCTTCCCCCAGCAGACGCTTGACCGCCTTGAACTGGCTGGCAGTCTTGGGCTTGACCAGCATCTTCCACTTTTCGGGGATGATCGGCAGGTCGGCCAGCACCCAGCGCTTGTACTTGGCGTCGTAGCTGTCGGGCGGGGCGGTTTCCAGCAGGTGGCCGATGCACCAGGTCACCGTCACGCCTGAGCCCAGCCAGCAACCGTCGCCACGCCGGGTCGCGCCGAGCACGGCGGCGATATCCTTGGCCTGGGACGGTTTTTCACAGAGGAACAGCCGCATGGTCACCACATTCGCTACGCAATTGAATGGGGAGCAGGATGGGCAATAAATCAGAATTGGGCAACTTTTATCTGGATGGATATACAGCAATTTGTGTGTCTGGTGCTAAACCCAATGTGGGAGCGGGCTTGCTCGCGAATGCGGTGGGCCAGCCAACAAGTCTGGTCCTGACACACCGCTTTCGCGAGCAAGCCCGCTCCCACACTGAAACTCCAGCGTCGGCCGGATCGACGTTTAGTTATTGTCGATATCGACGTTCCTGGTTTCTTTCAGGCAAATCAGCCCCACGATCAGGCTCACCCCGGTAATGACCACCGGGTACCACAGCCCATAGAAAATATCCCCGGTGTACACCACCAGCGCAAACGACACCGTCGGCAGGAAGCCACCAAACCAGCCATTCCCGATGTGGTATGGCAGCGACAGCGAGGTGTAGCGGATACGTGTCGGGAACAGCTCCACCATCAGCGCTGCCAGCGGGCCGTAGCACATGGCGGCGATCAGGATCAGCGCGACGATCAGCACCACCACCATGGTTTTGTTGACCTGGGCCACATCAGCCGATTGCGGATAACCCGCCAGGGTCACCGCGCCTTTCAGGGCGGCTTCGTCGTAACCGTCGATACGCACATCACCCACGCTCACCTGCACCGCGCTGCCCGCCGGGGCGGCTGCGCTTTCGTACGGCAGGCCCTGTTTCACCAGGAAGGTCTTGACCTTGTCGCAGGGGCTGTCAAAACGCGCCTTGCCCACCGGGTCGAACTGGAAGGTGCAGGTGGCCGGGTCTGCCAATACGGTGATCGGCGACTGGCGGCTGGCGTGGTCCATCGCCGGGTTGGTGTAGTGCGCCAGGCCCTTGAAGATCGGGAAGTACAGCGCGGTGGCCAGCAGCAGGCCGACCATCAACACCGGCTTGCGCCCCAGCTTGTCCGAAAGCCAGCCGAAGAAGATGAAGAACGGCGCACCAATCACCACGCTGATGATCAGCAGCATGTTGGCCAGTGCCGGATCCATCTTCAAAAACTGTGTGAGGAAGAACAGCACATAAAACTGCGCGGCATAGAACGTCACTGCCTGGCCGGCGTTGATGCTGAACAGCGCAATCAGCACGATCTTGAGGTTTTCCCATTTGCCGAACGACTCGCGGATCGGCGCCTTGCTGGCCTTGCCTTCCTCTTTCATTTTCAGGAACGCCGGCGACTCGTGCAGGCTCAGGCGGATCCAGGTGGAGATGCCCAACAACACGATCGACAGCAGGAACGGCAGGCGCCAGCCCCACACTTCGAATTGGTCGCCGGTGAAGTAACGGCACGCCAGCACCACCAGCAGCGACAGCAGCAGGCCGAGGGTCGCGGTGGATTGAATCCAGCTGGTGTGGAAGCCGCGTTTGCCCGCCGGGGCGTGCTCGGCCACGTAAGTGGCTGCACCGCCGTACTCGCCGCCCAGCGCCAGGCCCTGGAGCATGCGCAGCGCGACGAGGATGATCGGTGCGGCAATGCCGATGCTCGAATAGGTCGGCAGCAGGCCGACGCAGAAAGTCGCCAGGCCCATCAGGATGATGGTGGCGAGGAAGGTGTACTTGCGCCCGATCATGTCACCCAGCCGACCGAACACCAGCGCGCCGAACGGGCGCACCACAAAGCCGGCGGCGAAGGCCATCAGGGCAAAGATAAACGCCGTGGTGTCGTTGACCCCGGCAAAGAACTGCTTGCTGATCACCGCCGCGAGTGCGCCATAGAGGAAGAAGTCATACCACTCGAACACCGTCCCGAGGGAGGAGGCGAAGATGACTTTCTGTGTGTCGTTGCTGTCTCGCGCCTTGGTGGCGGAGCCCAGGGGTTGAGCGTGTTCTGACATTTGGGTAGCCCTCACAGTGATTATTTATTGTTGTTCCACTGTCGGCGCCGAATCGGCGCCGCTGTTCAGATTGCGGTGATCAGTTCTTTCTCCGGGGCGAGGCTCCTTGTGTTCGGCGAAAGGATAAGCTGCGCGGCTTTTTCCGCGATCATCAGCGTCGGTGAGCAGGTGTTGCCTGAAGTGATGCGTGGCATGACCGACGCATCGGCGATGCGCAGGCCGGGAACCCCGTGCACTCGCAGTTGGGCGTCGACCACCGCGTCCTTGTCGCTGCCCATGCGGCAGGTGCCCACTGGATGGAAAATCGTGGTGCCAATGCGGGCGGCGGCTTCCTGCAGTTGTTCGTCCGTCTGCAGTGCTTCGCCGGGCAGGTACTCCACCGGGTTGAATTGCTTCAGGGCCGGCGCCGAGACGATGCGTCGGGTCAGGCGAATGGCGTCGGCGGCCACCCGCAGGTCTTCCGGATGGCTGAGGTAGTTGGGGCGGATCAGCGGTGCGTCTGCCGGGTTGGTCGAGCGAATGTCGATGCGGCCACGGCTTTGCGGGCGCAAGTCGCACACCGAAGCGGTGAAGGCCGGGAACCCGTGCAGCGGTTCGCCAAAGCGCTCCAGGGACAGCGGTTGCACGTGGTATTCGAGGTTGGCCGACGTCTGCTCCGGCCCGGAGCGGGCAAACGCGCCAAGCTGGCTGGGGGCCATGGACAACGGGCCGCTGCGGTCGTACAGGTAGCGCAGGCCCATGCCCATCTTGCCCCACACGGTGCCGGCGATCTGGTTCAGGGTGCGGGCGTTTTCCAGCTTGTAGATCAGGCGCAGTTGCAGGTGATCCTGCAGGTTGCCGCCCACGCCGGGTAACTCGTGCAGCACATCGATGCCCAAAGGCTTGAGCACGCTGGAGGGGCCGATACCGGAGCGTTGCAGGATGCCCGGCGAACCGACGGAGCCGGCGCACAGGATGATTTCCTTGCGCGCCCGCCACGTGACTGGCTGGCCTTGCCGGCGAGCAACCACCGCCGCCGCACGGCCGTTCTCCAGGAGTACGCGGTCGACTTCAACCTCGGTCATCACCGTCAGGTTGGGCCGCTGGCGGATCGGTTTGAGAAACGCCTTGGCCGCATTCCAGCGCACGCCGGATTTCTGATTGACCTGGAAATAGCCACAGCCTTCGTTGTCGCCCTGGTTGAAGTCGCTGATGCTGTCGATACCGCTTTGCTGCGCCGCGTCACGAAACGCATCGAGGATCGGCCAGTGCAGGCGCTGTTGCTCAACCCGCCATTCACCGCCGTCACTGTGAAATTGCGAGGCACCGGCAAAATGGTTTTCGCTCTGCTTGAACAGCGGCAGCACATCCTTCCACGCCCAGCCGGGATTGTCCTCGGCCCAGCCGTCGTAATCCCGGGCCTGGCCGCGCATGTAGATCATGCCGTTGATGGACGAGCACCCGCCCAGCACCTTGCCGCGCGGGTAGCTCAGCGCACGGCCTTGCAGGCCTTCCTGGGCTTCGGTCTTGAAACACCAGTCGGTGCGCGGGTTGCCGATGCAGAACAGGTAGCCGACGGGAATATGGATCCAGGGGTAGTTATCGCGACCGCCTGCTTCAAGCAGCAACACGCGATGGGCAGGGTTGGCAGACAGTCGATTGGCCAGCAGGCAGCCCGCCGGGCCGGCGCCTACCACCACGTAATCGTATTCAGCAGCTGCAGAATGCATCTGTGACCTCGCTTGTTTTTCTTATTGGTCCCATCCTAGTTGTTAGTTTTCGTCTTAAAAATGTTAGTTTTTACCCAGCTGCTGTGCGTTTTTAGACAACGCTGCTGTTCAGGGGAAGAAGGGGAAGGCATGTTCGACTGGAATGATCTGCGGTTCTTTCTTGAGTTACAGCGTAGCGGACGCTTGCTCACGGCGGCGCAACGCCTGAAAACCACCCACGCCACCGTGGCCCGGCACATCGAGGCCATCGAGAAAAGCCTGGGCACTGCGCTGTTCGTGCAGCACGCCCAGGGTTACGAACTCACGCCCTCCGGCGAAGCCCTGCTCAAACATGCCGAAGCCATGGAAAACGTGGCGCTGCTGGCTGAAGAAGAACTGACCCATTCCGCCGCGCCCCTGGGCAAGATCCGCCTGGGGGTGGCCGAGGGTTTGGGCGTGATGTTCCTGGCCAGTCGCATGGGCGGCCTGTTCGAACGCTACCCGGGCCTGGAAGTGGAACTGCTGGCAGTGCCACGGTTTGTCAGCATCCTCAACCGCGAAGCGGAAATCAGCATCCACCTCGAACGCCCCAGCGTCGACCAACTGGTGACCCGCAAACTCACCGACTACCGCCTGGCGCTCTACGCCAGCCGCAGCTACCTGGACCGCACACCGCCTATTGAAAAACGCGAGGACCTGGCGGTGCACGCCTGGATCGATTACGTCGATGATTTGCTGTTCAGCCAGGAATTGAAATTCCTCAGCAGCTTCTGCCGCAACCCCAAAGTGGTGTTCCACAGCACCAGCGTGATCGCCCAGCACCAGGCGGCGCGCTCGGGGTTGGGAATTGCCGTATTGCCGTGCTTCATGGCGGCGAGCGACCCGGACCTGGTGCCGCTGCTGCCGGCGGAGAGCATCCAGCGCAGCTACTGGATCAGCTCCCGGCGCGAGCTGCACAAGTCGGTCAGGTTGCGGGTGTTGTGGGATTACCTGGTGGAACTCTGCGCGCGGGAGCAAGGGGTTTTGCTGGGGGAGGGTTAGAGCTTCACCACCTGATGCACCTGCTCACCACAGGCACGGATCTCCTTGATCATTTTTTCAAACGGCGCGCTGACAATTTCATCGTGGGTCAGCCAGCGTATTTTCTGCGTCAGGACGTAGTGATAACGCCAGTCGCCCTTGACGCGCTCACCCGTCAGGTCCAGGTCGTACCACGGCGAGCGTACCTGGCAAGCCTTGATGTCCTTGTCGATCTGCCCACCCGACAGTGTGATGGTGTAATCCAGCGTCTCGGGGTTGCCTATGTACAAGTCGGCCAGTTGCCCATTGCGGCGGTAGTTGAGCAGACCGTCCCATTTCTCTTGCAGCAAGGCATCGTTGTAGATGTGGTCGTTGCCCAGCGGTTCCAGGGGCCGCATGTCCGTCAGGGTGGCGCTGACCTTGTAGCTGGCCGGGATCAAGAAGGCGGTGGCGGGGCGCTCGACCTGGCAGTCGGTGATCTGTTTGCCGAAGTTGTCGCAGATGTTCTGGTCGCTGGCGGTGGCGCCTTGCTGGCGGTCGGCGACGCTCAGTTGCATCAGCGGCATGCCGCGAAAATCAACGGTGGCCGAGACCCGGGCGGTGCCCTGGGCGTCGAAGCGCTCCTGTTTGTCGAGGATCAACGTGGGGGCGGCGGGTTGCAGCGGGATGTGTTCTTCACGTACCTGGCCCTCGGCGTTGGTCACCAGCACCCAGCGGTCCTGGATGTCGGGCAGGGTCTGGCCGGGGGCGAAGATCGGGTTGGTCGGGTCCAGCCACCACACCTGGCCATCGACTTCGGCGCGGACGATGGCGTGGTTCGGTGCGCCGGTGCCGGGAATCAGCAGCGGGTTAACCACATCGCCACGGCTGACCCAGGCGGGCTCGGCCTTGATTCCGCTGGCCTTGAGCATGGCCGCCAGCAGCGTCGAAAGGTCTTTGCAGTCGCCGTAGCCGTGCTGTTCGATCTCCGCCAGGCTGAAGGGTACATAGCCGCGATCCGAGGCGCGCCAGTCGCCCAGGTAACGGTAGTGGTCGTTGATGTGCTGCATCAGGCCGGCCACCTGTTGTGCCGGTGGCAAGCCGCGAACGGCGGCCACGGCGGCGGCGCCCTGGGGCGGCAGCTTGGCGCCGAGGATCTGGTTGTAGCGTTCGGCAAAGCCGCCGAAGTACTGCTGGCGATCCAGGGAGCTGCCGACTTCGATACGCGGGGCGTGGCGTATGTAGGCGTTGGCGGATTCATTGATGTAGCTGAGGTAGGTCGGGGCCTTTTGCACCACGTCCAGGGTCTTGCGATTGGCCGATGGCGTAATGTTGAAACCCTCCATCAATTCGCTGCGCCACTCGATCGGCCGCTCGGCGGTGAAGCGTGCCTTGAAGTGGTCGCGCCGTGCGGCGTTGGGGCCGAACTGCAAGGCGTAGTAGAACTCGGTCATCAGCGGTTTGGCCGGGTGATGTTCGCGCACCGTGTAGCGGATTTGCGTGCCGACCCGCAGGTTGGGAAACGCCAGCGAGGTCTGTTTTTCCCGGGAGAAACCCTGGTCCGGGTTGGGGGCGGTGCGGGTGTCGATTTGCGTCGGGTCCAGGGGCACAGGTTTGCCGCCGGGCTGGGTGGACTCGGCCTTGATCAGTTCGAAGCCGTCTTCTTCCTGGTAGCTGAAGTCGATCCGCGAGAGCATTTCGCGGCCGCTTGGCTTGAGGATGGTGTAGTGAAAGCGGGTAGTGCAGTCGACGCTGGCGTCGCGGTTGAAGTGGCAATGCAGCTCGGTGTCGCTGGCCAGTGGGGCTTCGGCCATTGGTTGCAGGGCGGCAAGCGCGCTGTGACTGGCAAGCCCCCAGCTGATGCAGATCAGGGGACGGTAAAACGAAAAACGGAGCATGGGCGCCTCAGGTGGAACATTGACACAAGTACCCTAGGGGTACCGAGAAGGCGCCGGATGATAATGGATCGCAACACGAATGCCTAGCATTGTCCGACAATTAATTTCGCTGTAAGGCCCGATCTAGAGCCTTCGTTAATGTTTTAAGGATTATTTTTCGAGTTCAAACTCGACGCTTCCCAGCCGCTCACCGTTCACCAGCACGTGAACCGCATGCTTGCCGGGATAGTGCTTGCGCGTGGTCAATTCACGGATATGTTGGCCACGGCTGATGGCGTGATGTTCTCCGGCACCCAGGGTAAATGCCTTGAGCTTGAACACCTTGGACGCGCTGTGACCGGCGCTTTTCACATAGTCGATGGCGTAGTCGACCACCAGCTTTTGCGACGAATCGGCAGTGGACTCCAGGCTGAAGGACAGGTTGATCCGCTCCCCCAACTTGATCGCCGCCGGCTCGACCTTGAGTTGATGGATCTTCACTTCGGCCCTGGCCCCGGCGCCCATGATCGTCAGCGCCCGGGTGTTGCCTTGCTTGATCAGGCTGCGCAGCGCGTGGCGGGCGATCCACGCGGTGTGGGGGTTATCCAGGGACCAGCCTTCGATCAGGCCCAGCACCCAATCCGGATGGTCCTTGGTGATGTCGTTGAGGTGGTTGGCCACCGACTTGCGCACGTAGAGGCTGCTGTCGGCCTTGAGATTGTCGAGGATCGAAGCGCACAGGTTCGGATCGGCCTGCACCTCGGCCAGGCGAAACGACCATGGCAGCCGTGGCCGTGAACCTTCGCTGGCGAGGCGTCGCACGTGTTCGTTGTCATCCAGCGACCATTGCTGCATTACGGCCAGGGTGCGCTTGAAATCCCTCAGCAGGAAATGCCGCACGGCAAACTCGGCGGAGCCGAAGGTGGTGAAGTACTTGAGGGCAGCCATGGAGCGCTTGAAATCATCGCCGCCGTAGCTGGCAACGTAGTGGGGCAGGAACAGGCTGACAAAGGCGCTGTTCAGCCGAGGGGCAAGGGCATACAGCAACTTCAGGGTTTGCGGATAATCCAGCGGGATCACAGCGTTGAGGCTTTCACTGACCCGCGCCATGCGCTGCATCACCGACAGGTCTGCCAACCCGGCCTTGGCGTGTTTGAGAAAACCCTTGGCGTCGAACGCCGGGTACACCGCGGTCATTTCGCTGGCGATGTGTTGCAGGCGTTCGGCGTTGAAGATTTCCTTCAGGGCCGGGGCGCTTTGGTCGGTCATGGGCAAGTCCGCGGTTAGCCAGAGATGCCCACGAGGCTAACCATCAGTGCCTAGAGATACCAGCGATATTCCCGCGCATGAATCTCCTGCTGGAATGCCAGGTGATCCTGGCGTTTGTTTTCGCAGTACACGTCGACAAACTCGGCGCCCAGGCCTTCGCGCAACGCCGGCTGATGCTGCATGGCGCGCACCGCCTCCAGCATTTCCAGGGGGAAGTCCGCGCCGCTGTTGCGGTCTTCGTTCAGCGGGGCGATGGGCTCCTTCGCTGCTTCAAGACCATGCTCAAGCCCCACCAGAATCGCCGCCAATACCAGATACGGGTTGGCATCGGCACTCGCCAGGCGATGTTCGATGCGCAGGTTGCGCGGGTCGGATTCAGGGATTCGCACGCACGCGTCACGGTCTTCAAAGCCCCAGCACGCGCGGGTTGCCGCGTTGACCGTGCCACCAAGGCGGCGGAAGGCGTTGTGGTTGGGCGAGAAGATTGGCATGCAGTGAGGCAGCAGTTCCAGGCAACCGGCCACCCCGTGGCGCAACGGTTGCTGCTGGTGGGCCGCCAGCAGGTTATTGCCCGCCGCATCGTACAGGCTGACGTGCACATGCATGCCGCTGCCGGGGTGTTGCAGGTAAGGCTTGGCCATGAAGCTGGCGCGATAGCCGTGCTTGAGGGCCACGCCACGGGTGCTGCGGCAGAACAGGGCGGCCCAGTCGGCGGCGCGCAGGCCGTCTTCCAGGTGGCCGAAATTGATTTCGAACTGGCCGGGGCCGAGTTCGGCGGTGATCACCGTGATGTCGATGCCCTGGGCCTTGGCCGTCTCGACCATATCGTCCAACACCGGCGCAAAGCGTGACAGGCGCTCGATGTGCAAGTTGGGCTGGTCGTCCGCGTCATCACTCAGCAGGTCGCGGGCAAATTGCGGCAGGCCGTCGCTGAGTTTTTTGTCGAACAGGTAGAACTCCAGCTCGAACGCGACCACCGGGTGAATGCCTTTGCTCTGCAGGCGTTCCAGCACCTTGGCCAGTACTTCCCGGGGTTCGAATTCGATGGGCGCTTCGGTGCCGTCGGAGGTAATCAACATCTGCCCCAGCGGCTGCGCCTCCCAGCTCACCGGCTTGAGGGTGCCGGGCACCAGGCGGCGGTTGGCGTCCGGGTCGCCGTCGTGGAAGCAATAGTCGCCGATCTTGAACAGGCCGCCCTGGGCACCCAGCAGCACCGCGTTCTGCGGCAGTTTCAACGGGCTGCCGGCGGCGACCTTTTCCAGCATCTCCACCGGGTAGCGCTTGCCGTAGAAATGCCCGGGAATGTCCAGGGCAATCAGGTCGACGTAGCGCACATCGGGATGGTTCTGGCGAAAGGTCCGGACTTCGGCCAAAAGCGTGGAAGCATGGCTTTTCACGGGTGTTGCTCCTAGTTGTAGACCCACAGCACGCGGGCTGGCAGGTCGGTCAGGTTGCCGTAGCGGCAGTGGGCAAAACTGGCCAGGTGGAAGCTGTCGCCGGGGCCCAGGGTGACCGATTCCGGCTCGCCCTCGACCCACAGCGTCAGCTCGCCCTCCAGCACGTAACCGGCCTGTTCGGCACGGTCGCTCATGGTTTGTTCGCCGCTGTTGGCACCGGGGGCCAGCAGGCTGTCGAGGATCGAGAACGCGCCGTGCATGCTCGGCGACACCAGGATGTCGGTGATGCCATTGGCGTAATACACCGTGCGCCGTTCGTTGGGGCGGGTGACCCAGTCCACCGCCTTGGGTTTGGACAGGCTGTAGAAATAGGTGGTGGGCACACCGAGCGCGTGGCTGATGGCCGTGAGGTCGGCCACGGTCGGGCGCGACAGGCCGCGTTCAACCTGGGACAGGAAACCCACGGAACGCTCGATCTTTTGCGCCAGTTGCGCCAGGGTGAGCTTCTTGTGCTTGCGCAGGTCGTGGATCAGGATCGCCAGGGCGTCGAGTTCTTCTTGCTTGTCCATGGGCGCTTCGTGAAATTCTTATCAGGAAATTTCATGAAAAATTACAGGATTAATTTCACGAGGGCAATGGGTATGGAGTTGGCAGAGCATTTACGCCGCCTGGAACAGGAGCTGCACCAATGCACCACCCGTGCAGATGCGGCGCGGTTGTCGGTGCTGCTGGCGGATGATTTCGTCGAATTTGGTGCCAGTGGCAATGTGTGGGGCAGCAAGGCCGAGGTGATCGAAGGGCTGCAGGATGAGGTGTTTTCAGTCCGTAGCATCAGTGACTTTGCAATGAAGGTGCTGGCCGAAGGCGTGGCGTTGGTGACGTATCGCTGCCAGCGCGCGGCGACGGATGCAAATGCGGCGGGGGAGTCGTTGCGCAGTTCGGTGTGGCGCGAAAGCGGCGGGCAGTGGCAGATGGTGTTTCATCAGGGCACGCCAACACGTCAGCGTGCACCTGTGTAAGCGCCGGCAGGTCAGGCCGTACGCTTGGCCTCGAACCCCGACAGGCTGACATCATCACGATGCCCGAGCAGCTCGGCCACCACCGAGGTCGGCGACTTGTGCTTGTAGGTGTTGTAGTTGTTGACCGAGTCGTGGAAGAGCTGGCGGGTGAACGCGACACGGCTTTCCAGGCTGGCGATTTCTGCGGTGGGTGACGAGGCATTTTGCGCCGCCGCCAATTGTTGTTCGGCCTCCTTGAATTGGCCGAAGGCTTTTTTGCAGCGATCGAGCAGGGCCACCAGTTCCCTGTAGGTGCCGAACACGTAGAGCGCGAGCAAGGTGACAACGGTCACGAAAATGATGATGACGTGGGTACCAGTCATTGGAATTCCTGAGCGGCTGGAAAAAAGAACCAATCTTATCTGATTAATCGCCGGCCCGGTCGCTGGCCGCCCATCCATCTGCCGCTTCCATCACGGCGCTGAATGATTCCACGCCGCTGCGGTCGGAATCTTTACGCGTCATTCATTGAAGGAAGTGCCCATGAAGTCCAAATCCCTTGTTGCCTGCCTGCTGGTTGCCGCGAGCCTGTCCGCCGCGAGTCTCACCGTCCAGGCCGCGGATACCCCGCAAAAAACCGTGCAGCCTTCGAATATCAATACCCGCGACCTCAAGACGGGAGACCGCGCGCCAGACATTCTGATGCGTAAGGAGTCGGCCATTGCCGACTGGAAGAAACGTGGCCTGAAGCAGCCGGAAGAAGACAGCCAGTGGGCCCGAGTGAACGACAAGTACGTATTGCTCAAAACCACCAACGGCACGATTCTCGACATCACGCCCGTTAAAAAATAAAGCGTTCAGCGGGATGGGTGATCACGCTTCATCCCGCTGCATTTGATTTTTGCATAAATGCATAAGCCAGCATTTTTTTCTTCTTGTTTTGCGTTAAGGTACGTCCGCTGCGGGCCGCAATGGTCCCTTTACCTTGACTGGAATGAGAGCAGGATGCTTGCCACAATAAGAAATTACCCGCGTACCGTGAACCTGTTGTTGTCGGCCACGCTGATCCTCACCCTGGCCAAGGCCATCACCTTCCCGTACCTGGTGATCTACCTCACCAACCACTTTGCCCTCGACATCAGCCAGGTCGGCCTGGTGATCGGCAGCTCGTTGATCGTCGGCTCGCTGCTGAGTGTCTACGGCGGTTTCCTGGTAGACCGCATCAACAGCTACAGGCTATTGCTCAGCTTGAGTGTGGTGTTTGCCCTGGGGTTTATCGGCACGGTGTTGGCCCGGGAAATCTGGTCATTCTACAGCTGCCTGATCCTGATCAACCTGGCGTACGCGGTGATCGACATCGCGATCAAGTCCGGGTTTGCCAGCCTGTTGCCGGAAGATGAGCGCAGCGAAGCGTTTTCCATCAAGTACACCCTGACCAATATCGGCTATGCCGTAGGGCCGTTTTTTGGCGCGATGGTGGCCAAGCTCGATATCAGCTTGCCGTTTATCCTGTCGGCGGTCCTGGGCTTCGGTTTTTTCCTGCTGTACTGGCGTTGGGGCGACCGCACGCTGGCCACGGTAGACACCACGCAAAAGCCGGTGTCGTTCCTCGCGGTGGGGCGTGTATTGCTGCGGGATCACCGACTGGTGTGCTTCACCGTCGGCGGCCTGCTCAGTGCCGTGGTGTTCGGCCAGTTCACCGCGTACCTGTCGCAGTACCTGGTGACCACCACTACCGCCGAATACACCTACACCATCATCAGCGCGGTACTCACCACCAACGCGGTGTTGGTGATTGCCCTGCAATACGCGATTGGCCGGCGCATTTCCCACCGCTACCTGAGCCAGTGGCTGATCTTCGGTCTGGGCATGTTCATGCTGGGGGTGATTGGCTTTGCCCTGGCGAGCAACGTGTGGTGGTGGATCCTGGCGATGGCGATTTTCACCGTGGGCGAAATCGTGGTGTTTCCGGCCGAGTACATGTTCATCGACCGCATCGCCCCGGACAACCTGCGGGGCATGTACTACGGGGCGCAAAACCTCTCCAACCTCGGTGCTGCCCTGGGGCCGGTGCTGTGCGGGCTGGTGCTGGCCAACCTGCCGGCCCACTACATGTTCTACCTGTTGGCAGCGTTCATTGTCGGGGGAGGGGTGTTCTATTTTATCGGGGCGTCGTTGAAAGCCCGCGACCTACTGTAGGAGCACGCTTGCTCGCGAAGGTCGTTAACGATAACGCGCCACGCCTGAATGAACGCGGTGCCCGGGCGTTTTTCGCGAGCAAGCCCGCTCCTACAAAGGGCGCAGCGGCAGGTCATCCAGCCTGAGTTTACCGACGGTGTTGCTCTGCAATTCGTACCGCAACTCGTCGACCATCTTTTCCACTTCCTGCGGGGTCTGCAGCTTGTTGACGCTGATCCCGGTGACCACCAAATCCACCCGGCCGCTTTCGGCGTCGAAGACCTTGAGCGTCAACGACGCGTCACGGCACAGGGTGAATTCGCAGGTCAGGGGCGACAGGGCCTCTTCGATGCAGTTGCGCAGTTGGGAGAGCGTAAACATCAGGGTTCTCCTCAGCGACGACGCAGCAACAGGCCCAGCAGCAGGCCGACACCGGCGACGATCGCAACCGTTGCCAGGGGTTTTTGCTTGGCGAAATCGCCGACGGTGTCCAGCGCGTCACCGTAGGTTTGCTGCAACTGGCCAGCGGCCTGGCGAGCGACACCCTCGGCCTGGAGACGTTCGTCACCGGTCAGATCACCCAGAAAACCTTGAGCCTTGCCGGCCACTTTTTCCACGGCGCCTTTGACTTGTTCGCTTTTCATGATGGATTCCTTAAAGGGCATGACATCTCAACGGCACAGGACCCGAAGCCCTGTGCCCACCCTTCAAGGTTAAGCAGTGCACCCCCGCGCAATAAGGCGAATTTGCACCGGTCGCACTAGTGCATTTGCACTCTATTTCGGCTTTTTAACCCGCAACTCACCGGCAAACAGCCCGCGCTCACGGGCCCACACGATGGCTGCACTACGGCTATGCACCCCCAGTTTGGAGTACACCGTGGCCACATGGTTACGCACGGTGTTGGGTGCCAGTTTCAGGCGCGAAGCGATTTCCTTGTCGGCCAGGCCTTCGCAAATCAACCCCAGTACGTCGCGCTCCCGGGCGGTCAGGTCGGTAAAGGAAATGTTCGGTACATTGGGGCTGTTGACGCTCTTGGCGTTGGCCAGTTTTTCAATCAGCGTCTGGCTGAACCATGAGGCGTCCTGCATCACTTCCTCGATCGCGGCCACCAGTTCCAGCTCGGAGCGCTTGCGTTCGGTGATGTTCATCAGCACCAGCAGGTAGCAGGGCACATCCTGGATACTGACGGTGTCGGCAGACAGCACACAGTCGATCAGCTCATTGCCTTTCTTGCGAATCTTCAGGTCGAGGCCGTCGAGGTTGCCGGCTTTTTCCAGGGTGGTGAACAGTTGCGTGCAGGCCTGGGGGCTGTCGATAAAGTCGATATCTTCGATGGATTTGCCGATCAGTTCTTCACTGGTATAGCCGGTGATGGTCATGAAGGCTTCGTTGATATCCACCACCTGGCGGTTGGCGGCGTTGCACACCAGGGTTGGCACCGGCGTCAGGCGGAACGACTTGGCGAAGCGTTCCTCGCTCTGACGCAGGGCGGTTTCGGCCTTGCGACGAGGCTCCAGGTCGGTGAAGGAAAACAGCATGCAGTCTTCCTCATTCATGTCCAGCGGCTGGCCGGCCACGATCACCAGTTTGCTGCCGCCTTCGGGCAGTTTCAGTTCGGCTTGCATCTGTGGAATGGTCGCACCTTCGCCCAGGCGCTTGACGGCCAGGTCCTTGTTTTCGGCCTGCTCCAACACGTCTAGCTCATACACCGAGCGGCCGATCACCTGGTCGCGGTTGTAGCCGGTCATCTCCAGAAAGCCCTGGTTGACCTTGATATAGCGCAGGTCGCTCAGGCGGCAAATCACCGCCGGCGCCGGGTTGGCATTGAAGGTCTTTTCGAAGCGCTGTTCGGCGCTGGCCCATTCGGTGGCGTCGCTCAGGATCAACACCAGCAATTCCGGCTCGCCCGACGCGTCGTCGAGCACCAGGCTGCGCAGGCGATGCACCCAGACTTTTTCCTCGTCGCCGGTGGGGGTGACTTCCACCACCACATCGCTGAACTCTTCACCGTCTGCCACCCGGCTCAGAGGATAATTCTCCAGCACCAACGGGTGGTTGTTGCGATACCGCAAGGCAAAGCGCGCGGCGTATTCCTTGGTGTTGGCACCCAGGTCTTCGACTTTATCCACGCCATGCATCTGCAGCGCGGCTTCGTTAGCCCAGAGGATGGTCTGGTCGGCCTCGGCGAGGATCACGCCGTCGGACAAGCCCGAGATGATCTGCTGCAGTTGGCGGCGGTTGGTTTCTTTGGCGAGGACGGCCTGGCTCATGGTTTCTCCTGGGGTGAGTCGCATGGGAAGTACGACACCTGAGGCTCAGGATAGTGCAGAGAAAGTGCCCGGCGCGGGGTGCGAATGCACCAGTGCGCCTAGTGCAATTGTGCCGAGACCGCAGGGCAGGTCCCTCGCCAAACTGGCCACCTACCCACTGTTCAAAGGATTTAACATGACCACTGTCTATGAAACCAACCGTTCGCTGTTTCGTGTGTCCTGGGGCTCGGTATTGGCCGGTAGTGCAATTGCCCTGGTGACCTATCTGGTATTGAGCGTACTTGGCACCGCGATTGGCGCCAGCGCGGTAGACCCGATGGCCGCGGGTAACCCGCTGAGCGGTTTCGGCACCGGTGCCGGGATCTGGCTGTTTGTCTCGACGCTGCTGGCAATCGGTGCCGGTGCATTCGTGGCCGGGCGTACTGCGCCGGATCGCGGCGGCCTGCACGGCGTGCTGAGCTGGACCATCACCACCTTGCTCACCACCTGGCTGCTGGCCGCGCTGGCCACCAGCGTTGTGGGAGCGGCGGGCAATGTCGTCGGCAAGGGCCTGTCGGCTGCCGGCAGCGGGATCGCCGCCGTGGCGCCGGGTATCAGCGACAGCGTCAAGCAGCAACTGAATGAGCAGGGCATCAAGCTGGACTGGAACAGCCTGCAAGGTCAGCTCGACACACTGCTCAAGCAGAGCGGCAAACCTGAACTGGACCCGGCCAACGTTGAGCAAAAAGCCGATCAGGCGGCGGCGGACGGCAAGCAGTCGGCCAACGATGCCGCGACCAACCCAGCCCAGGCTGGTGATGAATTGAAGCAGTGGTTCGAGCGGGTCAAGGCTTCCGGTGAGCCGGCGTTGAACGCGGCGGACAAGCAGGCACTGGTCAATATTGTTGCGGCCCGTACCGGCAAGAGCCAGGCTGAGGCCACCCAGATTGTCGACAACTACGCCCAGGCCTACCAGCAGGCCGTGCAGAAGGTTGACGAACTGAAGCAACAGGCTGAACAGAAAGCCCGTGAAGCCGGTGAAGTCGCGGCCAAGCAACTGTCCCGTGCTGCGTGGAGCACCTTGTTGATGTTGCTGCTGGGCGCAGCGTTGAGCTTCGGCGTGGGTCGCCTGGCGATTTCCACCCGTCGTGTACCGTTGGCCTGATCATGACCTGAGGTGATTTATGTGGCGAGGGAGCTTGCTCCCGCTGGGCGCTGCGAAGCGGCCCCAAAAAAGAGGGGAGCGCTACGCACTGGAGCGCCAGCCCGGTCCAGCGGGAGCAAGCTCCCTCGCCACGATGCTTCGCTGGCACCAAACATGCTAGTGTCAGCACTCCAACATCCACTGGCAGTGCCTGGCGATGCGCGACATCTACAGCGTCTTCAACTCCAACGGCGCCTATGAAACCGGGGCCCATGCCCACGACGAATTCATGCTGATGGTGCCCGAGCACGGCCTGTTGCGTTTCAAGGATGAAGAAAGCGGGCGCACCACCTCGGTGATCGACCGCCAGTTCGTACTGGTGCCGCCGCAATCCAGCCATTCCTCCTCGTCACTCACCGCCAGCCAGGGCCACGTGGCGTTCTACGTCGACCCCGACTACATGCACTACGCCTTGCGTGACCTGTCCGGTGATGCCAACCGCTTGCTGCGCGTGCCCACCCTGGGCATCTGGCAAACCTCCGCGCCGTTGCACCATCTGCTCCTGGCAAAAAAAGCCTTCAGCCAACCCGACCTGTACATCGACCGCCGCCGCCAGGTGGCCCAGGCCGATCACTTGCTGCTGCTCGAATGCCTGGCGATTTCCCTCAGCCAGCCGAGCCTGCAACGCTCATCTACCGAGCGCCACGGCGCCATGCTGGTGCGTGACGTCAAGGCGTACGTGGAAGGCAACCTCGAACATGCGCCGGGGCTGGATGAAATCGCCGAGACGTTTCACATGTCGCGCCGCCATCTGACCCGGCTGTTCGCGCTGCACACCGGCGAGACGGTGCTGGCGTACGTCCAGCGCCTGCGCCTGGAGCGCGCGCAGACGTTGTTGCGGCACACCCGCATGTCGGTGCTGGAGATCGCCAATAACGTCGGCTATGAGTCACCGTCACACCTGGCCCATGTGTTTCGCCGGGTGCTGGGCGTGTCGCCGGATGAGTGGCGCCGCGGCTGATACCGCCTCAACTTTTTTGATGTCCCGATCCCGCGCATGATCCGGCCCGATCCCGTGCGCCGCAAATCCGTCATCCGTTCATCCTCACCCCGTCAACAACAAACAAGTCCGGCCTACCGGACGAGGAGGGGCGGTGAGTGTAAAACCCTTTATCAGCTTCGCAGGGGTGCAAAAAAGCTTCAAAGTCGAGGGCCGCCAGTTTGTGGCCGTACGCAACGTATCGCTTGAAGTTCAGCGGGGCGAAATCATCACCCTGGTCGGCCCTTCGGGGTGCGGCAAGTCCACCTTGCTCAACATGACCGCCGGGCTCTTCGGCCCCACGGAGGGCCAGGTGCATTACGACGGCGCCGAGGTCAAGGGCGTCAACACCCGTGTCGGCTACATGACCCAGGCCGACCACTTGCTGCCGTGGCGCACCGTGGCCGGCAACATCGCCGTGCCGCTGCAAATCCGCCGCATGCCCAAGGCCCGGATCGACAGTCGCGTCGAGGAGCTGATGGCGCTGGTGGGCCTCACCGGTTTTGGCGAAAGCTACCCCAACCAGCTTTCCGGCGGCATGCGCAAACGCGCGGCCATGGCGCGCTTGATGGCCAGCGACCCGGAAACCCTGCTGATGGACGAACCCTTCGGCGCCCTTGATGCGCAGATGCGCCTGACCCTGCAGACCGAACTCTTGCGCCTGTGCCGCAAGCTCAACAAGACCGTGCTGTTCGTCACCCACGATGTCGATGAAGCCATCGCGCTGGCGGACCGCTGCGTGGTGTTCGCCGGTCGCCCGGGCACCATCGACCATGTGCTCGATATTCCCTTGGGCGGTGAACGCAACCTGGTGCAATTGCGCTCCGACCCACGCTACGTGGAACTCTGCGCCGCCCTCTGGAAACGCCTGGCGCCCGACGTCGCCGGTGCTGCCGATCCCGCCTCATTGGCTCACTCGCTGGAGGTCGTATGATCCAGGTCTATCGCTTGCTGTTCCTGATTTTCCTGCTGGTGTTCTGGGAGTGTGTGTCCCGCTGGTTCGGCGCGGAATTTTTCATCAGCCGGCCTTCGGCGGTGGCGCAAAGCCTGTGGAAAATCCTCATGAACGGGGTGTTCTTCTACCACGCCGGCATCACCACCCTGGAAGCCGTGCTGGGCTTCTTCTTCGGCTCCCTCGCAGGCTTGATCGCCGGTTTGGTGCTGGGCCGCGCCAAGCTACTGGCGGATATTCTCGACCCGTTCCTGACCGCCTTCTACAGCTTGCCGAAAGTCGCGCTGGCGCCACTGTTCATCCTCTGGTTCGGCATCGGCTTGCCGATGAAAGTCATCCTGACCGCGGCCGTGGTGTTCTTCCTGGTGTTCCTCAACACCTACAGCGGCGTGCGCAACGTGTCCCGCGAGCAACTGACCATCCTGCGCCTGATGGGCGCCAAGGAGCGCGACCTGCTGACCATGGTGGTCATCCCGTCCGCTTTCACCTGGGTATTCACCGGCCTGCGCCTGTCGGTGCCCTATGCGCTGATCGGCGCGCTGGTGGGCGAGATCATCGCCGCCAACCGGGGCCTGGGCTACCTGCTCTCGGATGCAGCTTCGCAGTTCGATACCGCCGGTGTATTTGCCGCACTGGTGGGCATCATCGTCCTCGCGCTGATCCTGAACACGGCGGTGAAGCTGGCCGAACGCAAGTTGATGCCGTGGAAGGCCAACGAAGCGGAACGTGAAGTTGCGGTTTAACCCCTTATTTTTGCGGAGCTTGATCATGTTCAAACCACTGTTCATCGCCAGCGTTTTACTCGCCTCATGCCTGCCCGCCGCGCAGGCCCGGGACCTGACCAAAGTCACCCTGGCGTTCCCCAGCGAAGGCTTCCTCTATGTGCCGATCTACGTCGCGCAGAAGCAAGGCTACTTCGCCGATGAAGGCCTGAATGTGGACGTCATCGTATTCCAGAAAGGCGGCTCGGCAGCACTCACCGCCGTGCTGGGGCGTGATGCGGATGCGTACGTAGGCCTGCCCGCCGTCGCGGTGCGCGCCCGCACCAAAGGCCAGAATGTCCAGGCGTTCGCCGCCGTGCAGACCCAGTTCGGCAGCACCGTGGTGATCGACGGTGCCTCGGCGCAAAAGGCCGGCGTGTCGGCCACCTCATCCCTGGCCGCCCGTGCCCAGGCTCTCAAGGGCTTGAAGATCGGCGTCACCGGCCCTGGCAGCACCACCGACATGCTGGTGCGCTACCTGGCCAAGGATGCGGGGCTCAACCCGGACAAAGACTTCACCATCATGCTCATCGGCGGCGCGCCAAACATGCTCGCGGCGTTTTCCCAAGGCAGCATCAACGGCTTCTCGCTGTCGCCACCCACCATCACCACCGCCGAGAAGCAAGGCGGCTTTGTGTTGATGGACCTGGCCAAGGGCGAATACAAACCCCTGGACGGCTTCCTCTTCACTGCGATGATTGCCCGTGAAGACTGGCTGGCCAGCAACAAGGTCACGGCCGAAAAAATGGTCCGCGCCCTGTGGCGTGCCGAACACCTGATTGCCAGCGACCCGGACAAGGCTCGCGAGTCGGTGCGCCCGTATTTCGCCCACACCGACGCCGCCATCTTTAATGCTGCCTGGACCGCTTCGCTGCCGTCCTACCCGGCCACGCCGCGCATCGAGAAAGACGGCGTTGAGAAAAACATCCGCTTCATGAACGCTGTGGAGAGCGACCCGGTCGAACTCGACCCGCAGCAGGTCTACACCAACTCCATCGTCGACGCCGTGGCGCCGACTGTTTCCACCCTTCAGGGAGAGGCGAAATGACGCCCGAGGTTCACCTGGTCAATGTTTTTCCCGCCACCGCCCGTGGCGGCAACCCCGCGCCAACCGTGGCCGTCGCCGATGGCATGAGCGATGCCGACATGCAGCAGGTCGCCCGCGACTATGGCCATGAGTGCGGCTTCGTGTTCGCCGCACCGGTTGGCAGCGAGTTCGATTTTGCCTTGCGCTTCTGGGTGCCCAACCACGAGATGGAAATGTGCGGCCACGCCACCGTGGGAGCGGTGTGGCTGCTGGATCGGTTGGGCATGCTGCACAAGGACCGCCTGACGTTATCGACCCTGAGCGGTCCGGTGGATGCGCGGATCACCGCTGCGGGCACCCCGGATATCCAGGTGGAAATCAGCCAGCCCAAGGGCCAGGTCGAGGCGTTGAACGATGCCGAAGTCGAGGCCGAGATTCTGTCGGTGCTCGGCATCACTCCCAACGAACTGGCACCGCTGCCGATCCAGAACGCTTGCACCAGCCGGGTGAAAACCCTGATCGCGCTGAAAAGCGTGGCGGTACTGGATAGCCTGAAACCGGATTACCGGCGGATGCAGCAACTGTGCGAGCGCATCGGCTCCACCGGTTTGTACCCCTATGCGCCATCGGATCTGGACGGGCGACAGTTTGATGCGCGGCAGTTTCCCAAGTCCTCGGGATACCCGGAAGACGCCGCCACCGGCATCGCGGCTGCCGCGTTGGCGTTTGGCTTGTTGGAGAATGGCCTGGTGACGGCAGATGATCGCCCGGTGCGCATCCGCCAGGGCCGGGCCATGGGCCGACCTTCGCAAATCTCCCTGCGGTTTCGCCGGGATGCAGCGGGGCAGGTGCAAGGTTGCTGGCTGGGTGGGCATGTGGAATTTGTCGAGGAACCGGCATGAGCGTGCGCGAAAAACTGCAAGCCCTCGGGCTGGAGTTACCCGAAGCGCCGAGCCCCAAGGGGGACTACGTGCCGGTGACGATTCATGGAGGCGTGGCGTATGTCAGCGGGCAGGTTTGTCGGCAGGGTGACAGCGTGATTACCGGGCCGGTGACGGACCAGACCTCTACGGAGTTGGTCAACGAAGCAGGGCAGACCTGTGTGCTGCGGGCCTTGAGCGTGCTGGACCAGGCGGTAGGGCTGGAGAACGTCGAGCGCATCCTGTTCGTTCGCGGGTTTGTGTTTGGTGGGGAAGGTTTCCAGGGTTTCTCCAAGGTTGTCGACGGCGCGTCGCAACTGTTGATTGAGCTGTTTGGCGAGCACGGCCGGCATGCGCGTTCGGCGGTGGGCGTGGCGGGATTACCCAGCAACGGCCTGCTGGAACTGGAACTGACGGCGGTCGTCACTGCCTGAACCACCCACCAAAATGTGGTGGGGGAGCTTGCTCCCGCTGGGCTGCGCAGCCGCCCCAAAACCGATGATCGCAGTGCCTCGGGCATACCGCGTCAACCGGTCCGGGAGCGCTTCGCGCTCCAGCGGGAGCAAGCTCCCTCGCCACAGGATTCGTGTTGCTTTCACCTCTGCAGGAACCCCGGCGAACGAGTAAACTGCCCGCCTTTTATTCTCACGACGAGACGGTGAGCTTTTGAACGCAGGAAAAACCGCAGGGCTGTTGCTGCTCACCGCCTTATTGGCGGGATGCGGCACCTCGCCACCCCGCACCCCCAACGACATCTGCGGCATCTTCCGCGAAAAAGACGATTGGTACGACGCCGCCAAGGTGACCCAGGCGCGCTGGGGCGTGCCGATCCAGGTGCCGTTCGCGATCATGTATCAGGAATCGGGCTTCCGGCAGGACGCCAAGACCCCACGCAAGTACCTGCTGTGGATCATCCCCTGGGGTCGTGTGTCTACGGCCTCCGGCTACGCCCAGGCCAAGGACGAAGTGTGGAGCGACTACCAGAAAAGCACCGGACGCTACGGCGCCAGCCGGCAGGACTTTGACGACGCCATCGACTTTGTCGGCTGGTACATGGACAAGACCTACACCATCAACGGCGTATACAAATACGATGCCTACGGCCAGTACCTGAATTACCACGAAGGTTGGGGCGGTTACCGGCAGCGTACCTACGCGAGCAAAGCCTGGCTGATGCCGGTGGCGGGGAAGGTGCAGGCGCGTTCGCAGATGTATGCGGCGCAATATGCGGGCTGCAAGAATGATCTGGGGCGTGGGTTCTGGAGCCGGTTCTGGCATTGGCTTTAAGTGCTCGGGCAGTCCTTTGCCCGGCGTAGGAGAGCGGAGCTAAACGGCTAACCATCCCACCAATGGCACTACCGCCAACGTGCTCAGCGCCATTGAGATTACGTTGCCGATATAAGGATGAAAGTGCGGTGGTAACCGTCCTGCAATCGCGCAGGCCAGTGGCGGCGCCATCAGCGCGCCGAGCAACGCACTGGACCCCATCACCATCCAGCTGCCGCCATGGGTCAATACGGCTGCCGGGACTACCGATACCAGCGGGACATACGTGGGATACCAGCCTCGTTTTATCCACTGATGTCGCCAGATCACCACGCCAAGCGCTGATGTCAGCGCTTGCGCGCCGATCAGGTGCAGTATCAGGCCGGATCCATAGGCCGGGCTCATCGGGTTCAGCGCGTAAGCCAGTAACACACCCGCCAGCAAGCCAAGGCTGGCCAGCTCATTGCCGAAGAACGGCGCTTCGGAAAAGTCAGCCAATACCCTCCGCACGCTCCACACCACACCATAAGTCGGTGGCTTCAGCGGGGCGGGTCCTTGCGGCGCTGTGTAATCGCTTCGTACCAGGACCGGCACGTGACGGCACAATACAAAGGCAATCACACTGCCAACCGCCATCCCAAGCACATTTCCGATCACCACCGGCAAGCCCAGCGGTATGCAGACGTAATTAACGATCAACAAACACATCGGCGTGACCAGTAAACCTCCCAGTACGGCGCCGTTGAGCGTCACTTTCCAGCCACCTCCGAACATCAGCACCATTGCCGCCGGCAGTGAAACAAACGCTGCAAACGTCGGTTGCCAAGTGTCAGCGGTCACCGTCCAGCCCCATAACGCGTTGCTTAGCAGCAAGCCGAGTAAGGAGCTGGTTATCAGCCACGGCCACAGCCCTGTGCCGTACGAGATAGCAAAGCCCTGCCAGGACTTGCCCGTGCGGCTGGCCCACCACGCCAGATACGCACCGCCCAGCAGGCCCAGTGACGCCAGTTCGTGTTTGTAGAACGCGACCTCGCTGATATCCCCCAACACCCAGCGCAGCCACGCACTGGGATGTGGAAGGCTGGTCACCATATCGGCATATCCCGGCCAAGGGTAAATAAGGGCTATCCATAGGATCAGCAAAGCACTGGCAAGACCCAGAACTATGACGGTGTTATCGGCCCGGGAGCGCCCTGCACGCGGCTTTTCAAAGAGGCTTTCCATGATGCACCCTCCGATCAGCGTGGCAGGGCAGGGTGCTGGGTGTACCCGAGCATCTGGTCGTAAAGATCAGCACGCCGGTCCCGCTGCAAGTCGTTAAGACTGTTCCAGATAGGCGCGCTGCGGGCACTGGTGAGATCGACATCGGCGAACAGGATCTCCTGCCGATTCGCCGACGCCACGGTACCGATGGGCCATCCATTGGTACCGGCAATCAGCGAACATCCCAGGTAACGCGCATCGCGCTCCTCGCCGATACGACTGGCGGCAGCGATAAACACGTTATTGACGTGGGCGGCGGTCATCGTGAGATACGACGCCATGCACTTCCCCGCGTCGTCGAACAACGGCGGCGGGGTCCACACCCAGTTGTTGAGGCTACAAATAATATCGGCGCCTTGCTGGCTGAGGATGCGTGGCACCTCGGGAAACCAAATGTCCCAGCAGATCAACAGGCCAATACGGCCTATGGGTGTTTCGAAAACGGGGAATCCTGTATCGCCGGGAGTGAACCAGAGCTTCTCCAGGTTCCACAGATGGGCCTTGCGGTACTTGCCAATAAAGCCATCCGGCCCCAGCAATACAGCCGTATTGAACAGCTGCATAGCGGAAATTTCGCTGAGGCCTGCCACCAGGTACACCTGATGTTTACAGGCAAAATCTGTCCAGGCCTGCACACTTGGCCCACCCGGAATGGCCTCGGCATGATCAAACGCGTCCTGACGGCTGGAGAAGAAATAGCCACAGTTAGAGAGCTCTGGCAGCACGATCAGATTGGCACCGCCGCTCACTGCTTCCGTCGCCAGCTCAAGGCTATGACGCAGGTTGCGCTCCCGGTTTTCCATTCCGACCTGGGGATCAAACTGTACGACAGCTATGCGAACAGGACTTGTTGGATCGCTCATTGCGGGTGACCTCTTATTTTTATTCAGCCAGAAGTGGCTGGATGTTTATAAGAGGCGACCTGATGTTTAAATGAAAGTCGGACGCGTCCGATAGCAATGTAGTTTGCTTCTGCCAAGGCTTTTGCATGGTGTGTTTATTTTGCTGGGGGTGAATACTCTGTTTTGTATTCTGGATAGTCTTGCATTGAGAATCCTCCATTGAAGAGGGCGCCAGTTCTATTGCAGATATTTATGACGGTATCTATTGCGCCCCTGAAACAAGGCTCTGTCCATCCGGCATCTACTGAAAAAGATTCGCCGCAGAGGTAAAGTCCAGACTTGAATGAGTAGTCCTTATTGTATTTCATTAAGCTGACAGCCTCATAGTAGGTCCCTGGTCTGTACAGTTTTGCGCATCCCAATGAGTTTTGGTCATTCATCCAGCGTTGCACGATGGCCTGCTCGTGGCCGATGTATGGAGAGATTTTTTCTTGGATGTTAGTGGATTTAACCAGGATTCTATCCAGCTCTTCTATGCACTTGGTTATTAACTCTTTGTCACTTAGTGAAGATAATTTTGTTGCGTCATCTTCCCAGGTGTAGCTCAAGAGTATGCAGTCGTAGGTGTGATGCTCGTTGTAGCGATAGGTATATACATCATGTATGAAACTGTCGGTAACGATGGCTTGCGGGATCTTCGTGTTTTTGGACAGGAAGGTTTTTTTTAACGGGGCGTACACTTTGCAGCTGGTTTCCCAGTGAGCAGTTTTATAGGCATTTATCGTGTCGTAAGGGAGCATCTCTTCATCGAAACCCTCAAGCAGTATTTGTGTTTCGATTATCCAGGAGGGGAGCGTGATGATGACCGAGTCGAAGTCGGCATGGCAGACTTCAGTTTTTTTGGGGTTACTAGCATTCCAATGATAATAAACGCGCGTTTTCCCATTTCTCAGCTTTTCCAGTTTTTTTACTGGAGAGTCAGTCAGTAATCCATCCGTCTTCTTGAGGCTGAGGTCATACACGGAGTCGCTTATTTCAGGAGTACTCATAAAGAGCAGACATTCTGCCAAGGCCCCGAGACCTTTGTAGCTGGGCTTATTAAACTCTAGTCCCCGAGAGTCAAAAACGGCCGGACTTCTCAGGTGCGGCGAGTCGACTGCCTCGCCATCCAGTTTGACCCGGCCATGAATTAGCTGGAGGTGACTGCTGAAACCAAAAATCGCAGTCCGCAGGGGATAAAGCGAGCAAATGTCATAAAATGCTCCCCAACTGCCATCGCCTATTCCAATTGCATAGAACACAGCCGACTCTTGCGTCGTCATGCCCATGCCACCGAAGTCACCGGGGCGTTCCTTGTGCCAAGACTCAATAACCGGCATTTTCACTAAATCCCTAAACGAGATGCTTTCGTACTTTTCAACTACCCTGGTCCAAAATAATTCCCATTGCTCGCTTCCGTATAATTCCGCAACTTTCTGAGTCATACGGTTCGCAAAGTTTCGCCATTTTGCAGACACTGCACTCAGGGTCTCGCCAGGTGGAGGCGTTATACCATCTTTGTTTTTCCAGATCAGCATGGTGGGCTGACTACTATTATCTATACTCCCTTCGCGTAAGTAGATCCCGGTCGATGTGACCCACGGGCTTCCCGGATTTGGGAAGTTTGAATGAACAAGATCAAACGCTTTGGTGTAATAGGCCATCATGGATCGGCCTTCAGTGGGGTTTTCATCAGATCGATTAAAAAAGGGCATACGCATCGCGCCCATTTCAAAGGGCGGTCGTCCTGTATTGTTGGAGCGCTGTCCACCAAGAACGGTAAGGTGTCTGCCTCCGATTCTGTTGGATTTCTCGATCAGGGATATGTCTTTAAAGCCGCAGCGATACAGTTCTCTTGCTGCAGTAAGGCCTGTGATGCCTGCCCCGATGATACATATTTTGTGGTCCAAATGAGGCGCCTTTGCAATTCCGCCTTTTTGCTCCACTAAGGCTCGATAATCGAAGCATAAGTCTGGTGGGCCAGGAAAACGGCCCCGCCATTTATTTCTGGTAGATCTCTTTTCTCTGGAAGCGCGGGCAGCAATATCAGCCGGGTAATTGAAGTCTGATCCTATGGTCATACAAGTCATCCTTGATGTTCTATGTTCCTGGATAGTTAGGCTGCTCGTTGTGTCGAGGAAGATAAATAGGTGGTTTGTATTTTTTTTACGTACGTTTTCGTGATTTTTTGTAGGTTGGTGCATTCGAACTGGCAGGCTATTGGAGAAAACGAGGTATGTGGGCTTGCCAAATGCGTTTGACTCTGGGAAAACGCCCATTTGGCGCGATCCGCGCATTACACAAAACGAGAAAAAATGAGCACCGAACTGGAAATCACCGACATCCGCCTCGGCGACGGCAAAACCGTGGTCAAAGGCGCCCTGATCACCACGCAATACACCGGTACTCTGGAAGACGGCACGGTGTTCGACTCCTCATGGGAACGCGGCAAGCCGTTTCAGTGCGTGATCGGCACCGGTCGCGTCATCAAGGGCTGGGACCAGGGGCTGATGGGCATGAAAGTTGGCGGCATTCGCACGTTGTTTGTGCCGGCGCACCTGGCCTACGGCGAGCGCTCGATGGGGGCGCATATCACGCCCAACAGTAATTTGCGGTTTGAGATTGAGTTGCTGGAAGTACTGACGCGGGATGATTGAGGGGCGGTGAACATGGATGTTGTTGAAGCAGGGGAGTTGCCGCGCAGTTCGATAGCGGGCATTCGGGTGGTTGAGCTGACCCTTGAGGATGAAGCCGAGTTGCAGCGCTTTTTCGAAGCAGCCCCGGAATATTTTCTCGCGGTCAACGGTGAGCCAGCCACACCCACGGAGGCTCGGGATGAGTTGACTCTTGAACTGCCCGACACCTGGAGCTACACGCGGATGTATTGGATTGGCTACCGCAATGCCGAAGGGCAGTTGGTTGCGGTGGTGAATGTGGCGTCAGATCTGTTGGCGGTCGGGGTTTGGCATATCGGGTTGCTGTTGGTGGCCACGCCGTTGCATGGCAGCGGTTTTGCGCGGCAGTTGCATGCCGATTTCCAGGATTGGGTAGTGAGCCTGGGCGCACGCTGGTTGCGGTTGACGGTGGTGGTGGGGAACGTCAAGGCTGAGCGGTTCTGGCCCCGGCTTGGGTATGTTCAGGTGCGGACTCGGGATGGCATCGAGATGGGGCGGCAGGTGAATCGGGTTTCCATTCAGGTGAAGGCGTTGGCGGGTGGGGCGATCAATGAGTATTTGGCGCTGGTGGAGCGTGATCGACCGTCTTCTGCGTAGCAGCTGTCGAGCCTGGGAGAGGCTGCGTTCGGCGACTCGGTGGAGTGTCTGGCTTGATGATCGCAGTGTGGCCGACGCAGCCTCGCTTGGGCTCGACAGCTGCTACGGGGGGGAGAGCTGCGCAGTGGTGCGTACCTGAACCCTCCCTGAAGAACCTGCCCAAACCCATCGGGTAAATTTTCCTACGGTTTACTCTCATTAATTCGGAGCGTAAGCTTCGCGCGTTTTCATCAATAGCGGAGACCCTCAGTGGGTACTTGTTCGAGTGACAGTCGTCGGCCGGTCTCGATAACCGGCACATACTTGGCAAGATAACGCGCATTTTTCCGATGCCGTTGTCTCGCCCAGAAGCGAGAAGCGGCATTTCGATGGCGGCCAGTCCTGGCCCGATTCCGAATTCCCTCTCATCGACGCTTAACAGTACGTGATGCCTTGCATCGCGGTACTGCGGACGCGCCTGTCGTTTGCGACGGGCGGGCCTGTCCTGTCGTGCCCGTGACTCAATCACGGCCCAGGATGGTCGTACCTGGCCGAAGGTTTCCTCGCGTAAGTTTGGCTGGTCATGAATAGGGAAGACGCCTATGCAAGCAATCAACAACATCAACCTCAACTCGCTGATCGACACGCTGGTCAGCCTCACCGCGGCCTTCATTCTCGGTGGCCTGATCGGGTTTGAGCGTCAGTACCGCCAGCGCACGGCGGGGCTGCGCACCAACGTGCTGGTGGCGGTGGGAGCGGCGATTTTCGTCGACATGGCCAACCGCCTGGGCGGCGCCGAAGGGGCGGTGCGGGTCGTGGCCTATGTGGTCTCGGGCATCGGTTTTCTCGGTGCCGGTGTGATCATGCGTGAAGAAGGCAACGTGCGCGGCCTGAATACTGCGGCCACGCTCTGGGCGTCGGCGGCGGTGGGTGCCTGTGCCGGTGCCGACCTGATCCTCGAAGCGCTGCTCGGTACGCTGTTTGTGCTGGCGGCCAACACGCTGCTGCGCCCGATCGTCAATAACATCAACCGCCAGCCACTGGACGTGGTGTCGGCCGAGGTGACCAACATTTTGTATGTGGTAGCCCGGCGTACCCAGCAGAAGGCGGTATTGGCCTTGCTCGAAGCCGAACTCGCTCGCTGCAACTACCCGGCCAGTGATGTGGACGTACGTCCCTTTGGTCCTGAAGAGGTGGAAATCGAGGCGACGCTGGCCGTGACCTCGGTAGACGGTGATGAACTGGATGCGCTGGTGGCGCGTATTTCCACTTCAGCCCTCGTGGTGCAAGCGTTCTGGAGTCCGAGTACCACCGACTAGGCCGCCTTCGCGCCCCCGGGGCCGGCTCTTTACTATGCTTGTGGTGAGGAAAAGTCCTACATTCAGCTGGGACTATCCCTTCAGTTGTTACGCCGTTCCATTGGTAAGGTTGCGCGCTTGCGACTAGCCAGGCACGCAGGTGCCGCCTACCTAGGGTTATGCGCTGTTCAAATGGAGGGACCCGACTGCTGCTTGTAGGACTGTTCAGTTCCGTTCGTCGGAACTGTCATTTCTCACAGGTAGATAGGTCCCGTGTGATGTGTAACGGTACTGAATCCTCCCAGGGGAGCCTTATGAGCAAAGCTTTAATCGTGGATGACCATCCATTTATCCGCGCAACCGTCCGCTATCTGCTGAAGCAGGAAGGCTTCGACACGATCTTCGAGGCCGGCAACGGCGCCGATGCCATGCAGATTGCCCGGGAGGAACGCCCCGAACTGATCATCCTCGACCTGGCGATGCCGAAGCTGGGTGGCCTGGAGGTGATCAGCCGGATCAAGGCGCTGGGCCTGCCGTGCAAGATCCTGGTGCTGACGTCCTACCTGGCGGTGTTTTTTTCCACCCGCTGCATGCGTGCCGGCGCGATGGGGTTTGTCGCCAAGACCGGCGAGCTGGATGAGCTGCAAAAAGCGATCAAGGCCGTGATGTCCAACTACAGCTGCTTTCCGAGCCTGCCCACCAGCTCGGTGCGCCGCGACGATTTGCAATCCACCGAGCAGGACCTGGTGGCAGAGCTTTCCGACCGCGAGCTGACCGTACTGCAGAAGCTGGCGCTGGGGTTGGGTAACAAGGAAATTGCCGAGGACATGTTGCTCAGCCACAAGACCATCAGCACTTATAAAACCCGACTGAAGGAGAAGCTGCGGATGTCGTCGGTGGTGCATTTGTCCAAGTTCGCCCAGCGCAATCATCTGATCTGAAATGATCAACTTTCGGGTCTTGTGGCTCAGCGCAAGTGTGCTGCTGGGCGCGCTCTGCACACAAGGCCTGGCGCTTGGCGAGCCGCGCAACCTGTATCTGTTGGGGCATTCCGTCATTGAAACGCCCGCCGTACGGCTGCATGAAACGCAGTGGAGCTGGCTGCGCGAACGGCGCCGGTTGTTGATGGGGATCTCTGGGCCCGACTACGCACCATTCGAGTTGAGCACCAGCGATGAACTCGAGGGGATTACGGCGGATTACGCGTCGCTGATCGCCGATGCGCTGAACATCACGATAGAAGTGCGCCGCTACGACAATCGCGATGAAGTCATCACCGCGCTCAAGCGTGGCGAGGTGGATTTTGTGGGATCTGCCAACGGCTACGAGGCGGCAGACCCGCAGCTGGTACTCTCGCGCTCCTATGCCATGGATCAACCGACCCTGGTCACCCGCACGGGTGACAGCCAGGGCCTGAGCAGCGACCTGGCCGATAAACGTGTGGCGATGTTTTATCACTACATGCAGCCTGACGCGGTGCAGGCGTTTTACCCCAATGCCCGGATCCAGCTGTTCCCTTCAACCTTCGAGGCCATCGGCGCGGTTGCGTTCGGCCATGCAGATGTTTACCTCGGCGATGCAATCAGCACCAACTACCTGATCAACAGGAACCACCTGAACAACGTCCGCATGGCCGACTTCTCGTCACTTGAGGTCAATCCCTTCGCGTTTGCATTTTCCCGGGACAACGCGCGCTTGCTGCCGATCATCAACGCGGCACTGGCGGTGATCCCGGTCAGCGAGCAGATGGAAATCCTGCGGCGCTGGAGTGCCGGCAACCTTGGGTTCCTGGGGCCGGACCGGTTGCGCTTGAGTGCCAGTGAACAGCGTTGGCTGGACAAGAACCCGAGGATCAAGGTCGCGGTACTCGACAAGTTCCTGCCGGTTTCATTTATCGACAAGCAGGGCGCGTTCGAAGGGTTGAGCGCCGAGGTGCTGGCCCGCATCAGCTTGCGCACGGGATTGAAGTTTGACTTCATTCCCGGCACCTCGATGCTCCGGCAAATCGACAGGGTCAACACCGGTGGTGCAGACATGATCGCGGTGGTCACCCCCAGCGTCGAGCGCACGGACAAGGTACGCATTACCCGGCCTTACCTGACCAATCCGTTTGTGTTGGTCAGTCGCATTGATGACGGCAGCCCCCTTACCCTGGAAGACATGGCCGGCAAGCGCCTGGCGCTGATTGGCAGCAATAGCCTGCAGGAGGGCATCGCCCAGGACTATCCGAGCATCAAGTTCGTGGACGTCGAGAACCCCGAGCACGGCATGGAGCTGGTGGCCGATGGCGGTGCCGATGCCGCCGTCAATACCTTGATCAGCGCCCGCTACATGATTGCCCGCGAGTACCGTGACCGGTTGCGGATCACCAGCACGGTCGGGTCCGAGCCGGCCCGTATAGCCTTTGGCGTCAACCGCAGCCAACTGGAGTTGTATTCGATCCTCGACAAGGCGCTGCTGAGTATTACGCCCCAGGAAATGGACGAATTGGCTGGCCACTGGCGTAGCGAGGTATTGGTTGAAGACAGCTACTGGGCGCGGCACCGCAATGCGATTATTCAAGGTTTCAGCCTGGCGGCGCTGCTGTTGCTGATCACCCTCGGCTGGGCGATTTATCTGCGTCAGCTGATACGCAAGCGCGTCGAGGCCGAACGGGCGCTGAGTGATCAGATGCGCTTTATGGGCGTGCTGATCGACGGCACACCCCATCCGATTTATGTGCGTGATCGCCTGGGCCGGCTGATGGCGTGCAATAGCGCTTACCTTGATGTGTTCGGTTTCAAGCTGGAGGACGTGACCGGTAAAACCGTGGTCGAGACCGACACCGGCAATCGCCCCCAGGCCGAGTCTTTTCATCAGGATTACCTGCGCTTGATGGAGCGGGGCGAGCCACAGATCCAGGACCGCGTGCTCAAGGTGCCGGGCGGTGCGGTCCTGACCATCTACCACTGGATGCTGCCGTACCGCGACGGTAATGAGCAGGTGGTGGGCATGATCGCCGGCTGGGTGGATGTCAGCGAAAGGCAGCAACTGCTCGGCCAGTTGCAGGAGGCCAAGGAGGATGCCGACGCGGCCAACCGCGCCAAGACCACGTTTCTCGCGACCATGAGCCATGAAATCCGCACGCCCATGAACGCCGTGATCGGCATGATCGAACTGGCCCTGAAAGCCGCCGAGCAGAACCGGGCCGACCGCGATGCGCTGGAGGTGGCCGCCGATGCGTCAAAGGGTATGCTGGAATTGATCGGCGATATCCTCGATATCGCGCGTATAGAATCGGGCCACCTGTCCCTGACCCTCGAGCCTTCGAACCTGCACGAGTTGCTGGCGTCGGTGGCGCGGGTTTTCGAGGGGCTGGCGCGGGCCAGGGGCCTGGTACTGCAGGTGGAGCTCGACCCGCTGATTGATCGGTACGTGCTGGTGGACCCGATGCGCTTCAAGCAAGTGGTGTCGAACCTTTTGAGCAACGCGATCAAGTTCACCCCTCACGGCCGGGTGCGGCTTGGCGCGTCCGGCTCGTCGGCGATTGCCAGCGGCTACTTGAACCTCAGGCTGTGGGTGGAAGACACCGGCATCGGCATCAGTGTCGAAGACCAGAAGCGCCTGTTCAACCCGTTTATCCAGGGCAGCAACACTGCGCAATCGGCGCGCAGCGGTTCGGGCCTGGGCCTGGTCATCAGCCGCAACCTGTGCGAGATGATGGGGGGGCAATTGCAATTGAGCAGCCTGCTGGGGCAGGGCACTCGGGTGGATGTCACCCTGGAGCTGGCAGTCGCCGACACCACGCTGATGCCGCCCGTACCGATTGCCCTGGAAACACCGCCGGCCCACGCGCTGAACATTCTGGTGGTGGATGACTACCCGGCCAACCGGCTGCTGCTGGCCCGGCAATTGAGCTTCCTGGGGCACCGGATCACCACCGCCGAAGATGGTGTCGAGGGGCTTGAGTTGTGGCTGTCCGGGCATTTTGACGGGGTGATTACCGACTGCAATATGCCGTTCAAGGACGGTTATGAGTTGGCGCGGGATATCCGCACCCTTGAGGGTGAGCGTGGCCTGGCGCCGTGCCTGTTGCTGGGGTTTACCGCCAACGCCCAGCCCGAGGAAGCCGAGCGCTGCCGGCAGGCGGGCATGGATGGCTGCCTGTTCAAACCCACCGGGCTTGAGGATTTGCATGCGGCCCTGGCGCGGCGCACGGCCACACCTTCGGTGGCGCCCGGCACCACGGATGAACTGGCGGCAGACTTTGACTTGAGCCACCTTGAGAAACTGACCGGCGGGGATATCGACGCGGTGAAGGAGCTGCTGGCGCCCTTGCTCGACAGCCTCGAGGCAGACCATGGGCAGCTGGTGAACCTGCAACGCAAGGCAGACTTTGCCGGCCTGCATGACCTGGCCCATCGCACCAAGGGCGGGGCAAAGATGGTCAAGGCCCATGCACTGATGGTTTGCTGCGAGGTATTGGAAAGCGTTTGTGAACGTCAGGCCCGCGACGAATTGGCCAGTGCCGTCGATGGCATGGATGAAGCGCTCGCGCACCTGCACCACGCGCTGTCGGGGTATTGCAATCAGACTTGACCGGTGCGGAGGGGCATTGAGCTGTTTGGGACAACTCCTACGTGAAGGTGGAACATGCCTTATTTAGTCTTCGGAATATGTCTGGAAAATAGTGCGTCCAGTCCTTCACGAGCGCTTCTTGCTCAGGTGTTCGCCATGCCAAACAAAGCACTGACCCTCCTGATCGCCGATGAACAGCATCTGCAACGACTGTACATCGAAAAAATGCTCAACCAACTGGGCTACTACCGCATCGTTCCGGTGCAGACCTTCGAAGAAGTGCGGATCCTCACGGCGATTCCGGCCAGGCCGTTCGATGTTCTGATCATCAACGCCGGGCTGGCAGACAGCGACGGCGGGGTGCTGGCCTTCCAGGAACAGCACCCGCAGATTCGCCATGTGCTGGTCTACGATATCCGCGAACTGGGCACGCCGGCCGCCGCACCAACCCTGCTGGTGCGCCTGCCGGGTACCCCGGACAGCATCAACCTTGAACACTTCATGGACATCATCGACCCGCCGTCAGCCACCGACGGGTTGCGGGTGTTGCCGTGGCTGCGGGAGTTGTCCGGCAGCCCTGCGGCTTAGTCCCAGTTCGGCGCGATGCCTTTGGGGCTGGTCAGCCGATGGCCACGCTCCAGGGCGGCGATCTGCGCCATGTCAGCGTCACTCAGGGTCAGGTCCAGAGCCTTGAGGTTGCTGGCCAGGTTGGCGCGCTTGGTCGACGACGGGATCACCGCGTAGCCCAGTTGCATGGCCCACGCCAGGGTCACTTGCGCCGGGGTTGCCTGATGACGTTCGGCGATCTGCTGGATCACCGGGTCCTTCAGCACTTCGCCGTAGGCCAGGGTCATGTAGGAAGTGATCTGGATGCCATGGGCCTTGGCAAACTCCGCCACGGTGCGGTTTTGCAGGTACGGGTGCAGTTCCACCTGGTTGGTCGCGATGTGCTCGGCACCGACGGCGGCAATTGCCTGCTTCATCAGGTCGACGGTGAAGTTGGAAATACCGATCTGGCGGGTCAGGCCCTGGCGCTTGGCTTCCAGCAACTGGCCCATGAACTCGGCGACCGGTACCTGGTCTTCCGGCGATGGCCAGTGGATCAGGGTCAGGTCCAGGTAGTCGGTCTGGAGTTTGCGCAGGCTTTCCTTGAGGCTGGGAATCAGCTGGCCTTCGGCGAAGTTGGCGATCCAGATCTTGCTGGTGATGAACAGTTCGTCCCGTGGGATGCCGCTGTCGGCGATGGCCTGGCCGACGTCGGCTTCGTTTTCGTAGATTTGTGCGGTGTCGATGACGCGATAGCCCAGCTCCAGGCCGGTGCTGACGGAGTCGATGACGACCTGGCCTTGCAGGCGGAACGTGCCGAGGCCGAATGCGGGAATGGACATGAGTGACTCCTGAAGTGGTGTGAACAATGGAGTCGAGTATCGGCCTCTCGTTCCTTCGGAAAAACCGCTGAATCCGAAAAGGACTCTTTACCAAAAGTCATGAGTGGCCGGCGGGTGGCCACACGATATCCCTCGAGAGCGGTCTTACCGGGTAGATGCGGGGGGCTGTCGGACATTTCGGGCGTTACTTGATAAGGGGCGCCTCTTTTTACCAGCAGGAGCTAGCGCAAGGACCAAATGCTCAAGGCCTTACAGCACCGAGAAACCTTGAGCAGCGGTCTGAACAGTCGAGTTCAGGGTGAACCGTCCTTGAGGGTCTGGAAGGCTTTTACGCGCTTGACCAGGCTTTTCTTGCTGGCCGAATCGGCACTGTTGAACAGGAACGAAAAGTCCGAGGCCAGGGTCGAGCTGCCGGCGATGGTCGCGTACTGATGACAGGCATTGCAGTTGTCGCCCTGGACGTAGGTCTCCAGGGTGGTGTTGGCCACCGGTACGTTGCCCTGGCTGATAAATGGCCCGTAGGACAGCGGCACTTGCGCACTGACACCCGGTTCCGGCTGGGTGGGCGGGTTGGGGGTGAGGGTCCAGAGTACGTTGATCAGTTTGTAGTACTGGAACACCGATTTGCCTTGGCTCTGTTGGGCAAAATTGGCCTGCACCGCGCCGTTAAGCGCCTGCAGTTCAGTGGGCAGCGGATGTTCCCGGGTGGTCTGCACGGGTTGGTCCCGTGGAAACGGCTCGGTGCAGTCGCGGTCCGGATGCTGCTGCTTGCACTGGATACGCGCCACGTTCGGCGTGCATTCGGGGCCGGTGCCGCAGTTCGGGTTGTTGAAGGCAAAGCTGTCGGGCGGCGTTTGTTGTGGCGGCACCTGGTCGGGTTCCGGCACGTTGTCCACTTGCTCGAAGGTGGTCCAGATGAAGTTGGGCGAGGCCTGGGTCTTGTTGATGATATGCAGGCCCACCAGGCCCACCACCTGCTGGGTGCACTGCAAGGTGGCCGGGTTTTTGAGCCAGGCGACCGTGGTCAGGTAACGTCCGTAGAGCTCGGGTTTGCCGGTGAGGATTCGCCATGCTGCCTTGACCTCCAGAGCTCCCAGTTGCTCCTGCGGCACCGGGTTGGGCGGCAGCGAGCGCATGGGTTCACCGATGGGCAAGGACAGCCCGCCGGGGTTCTGGTTGTCGAGGTTCTGCGCGACTTTCAGCTGGTTGGCCGCGTCGTACAGCCCTTTGCTGACGATGTAGTCGAACTCGGCCTTGCCCACCTTGCGTTCAAAAAACACCAGGTTCTGCGACTGGTCCGTCAGCCAGCCGCCGGAGGCCTCCATGATCGGGTCCGGAATCGAGGCCAGGGTGCCGCTGGACAGGTGAAACCCATGCCGCGCGTTGATCGCGCTTTCGGAGGTGGCGGTCATGAACTTGCGCGCCCCCACCGACATCGCCCTGAGGCTGCCCTGGGTGCTGCAATTGGACGGCACCAGGGTTTGCACGCCCCAGCCGGTGGGCGCGGGCGCGCCGGGCAGGAAGATATCGTTGGCATCCTTGTAGCTGGCCCATACCGGCGCCACGCTCATCGGCTGGCCGGAGGCAGTCGGTACGCCGAATTGCGCCAGGGTACTGTTCATGTCCGGCTCACCCGCGAGGGCAGGCGTGGCTGGCCAACCGGGATTCACCGGCCAGTTCAGGGCAATGAACAACTGCCAGCCAAAGCAATTCATGAAGCTCTGGCCGGTGGCGTTGAAGTTGTTGATCGGCAGGAAGCCGCCGCTTTTCGGGTTGAACACCAACTGTTGCTGCACGCAAGCGTCGGCGTCGGAAGTGGGGGATGCGTAGGCGGCCTGCAGGGCGAACAGGCTCAGCACCACACTGGTCAGCAGCGATAAAACACTCAAGCGTAACCTAGACATCATCGCGCTCCTTGCAAGCAGGTAAAGCCGCACCCTGGGTGGGTGCGGCTGATGGGCTGTATCAGTCAGGCGCCAGGCACCAGCGCCAATCCGGATTCCCATGGGTGTTCCGTCGCGCTGGGGTTATCGGCTTCGCCCGGGTTGAGGGCGCGCACTGTCACCAGCCCCGGTGCGGCAGTGGGGCTTACGGTGATGGTCAGCAGGTAGCCCTGGGTGCCACCGGAGTTGGTTTGCCCGGGGATGGCCGAGGCGTCGGGCAGGAACTTTGTGACCTGCGCCGTCACCCCAGGATTGGAGAATTGCACCCGCGCCGTCTCGGCGGTGGTCTTGAGGTCGGCGCCTTGCACCACCAGGGCAAACTGCCCGCTGGTGCCGGGTGCCAGCCAGGCCGGCAGGTCGGTGGGTGACTGCCCGTAGAACAGGTCCAGCGGCAGCAGCTGTACCGGCCAGGGTTGCACGCCGTTGACCCGGTCCGTCACGCACGGGCAGGAATCCGGCGTCGGGCTGATGGGCGTGGTTGTCACACTCAGGCCCACCAGCAACTGCTGGGCAATCACCCACACGTAGTCGATCGGCTGGCCGCTGATGGTGATGTCGTTGATCGAAAACCCGGCGCTGACCGGCACTTCAAACACCGCTTGCAGAATCTGGTCGGAGCCGTTGGCGGCGGACTTGGCGGTGCCACGGGTGATTTTCCAGTACTGGCTGACGTCCTGGCCCTGGGGGCCTTTCCACGCCGAGAAGTCGGTGGGTTGTTGCAGGTACAGGCCGATGGGGTTGGTCAGGGAGAGCCGGTTATTCACTGCCACGCTGTTGGCCGAGAAACCGATATGCGGATCGGAGTTGCGGTAGTTCTGCCCGTATTGCGCGCAGCAGATCAACGCCTGGGAATTCTGGCTGCTGCTCAATGGCCGCAGGATGGTCGCCGCGGCAGCCAGGTACACCTCGGCGCTCAGGGTGTTGGGGCCGGAGGTCAGGTGCATCGCACCGCCGTATTGGCCTGGCACACAGGCGGTGCCGGCGTTCCATTTGTTGACGGTGTCGTAGGCCGGTTGACCGGTGGTGGGGTCGATGACCGGGTCGCCGGCCTTACCGGTCGGGCAGTCGGCGGTGTAGCGCAGGTACAGGTCTTCGAGTTGCACCTGCGGGTCGATGTAGTCGCGATACAGCCCCAGTACAGCAGTCGGATCGATGCGCCACATGGCCAGGAAATACGCCGGGTTTTCGCAAGTGAAGGTGATCTTGCGCATGTTGCCGTCGGCATCGCGCACGATGGACCACTCGCAATATTCGTCAAGCCAGCCACGGGGGCCCGAAGGCGAGAAATCCTTGTACTTGCCTTGCCAGTCGATGCTCGGGCAGCGAGTGACGGGGAGTTGCAGCAGGGTGCCTTGCTTGTTCGGGTCGTAGAGCATGTACAGGGTATTATTGATCGTAATCTGGCCGTTGTCGGTCAGCTCCATCACCTGTTGCATGGACATGGCCTTGCCGCCCAACTGTGGAATCACCGCTGTGCCGTTGTTGTAGAAAAACGTCCACAGCCGATTGGGGAAGGGCGCCCAGGTAATCGCCGGCGGCGTGGTGGGGCCGTAGCCTTCCACCAGTGGGTTGTAATAGCCCGAGCGCGGCGCGTCATTGAGGCCCGACCACGGGTTGCCGATGATCGCGGACTGGGTCCAGCCGGTGAGGTCGTTGTTCCAGTCGGTTTCAAACTGCGGCAACTGGTTTTCCAGGCCCAGCTTGTTGTAGTCCTTGGGAGCTTGCCCGGCGGGAGAGGTGAATTGTTTGAAGGGTGTGCTCATGTCGATTCTCCAGGTGTTGTTGTGGTGGAAACGGAGCAGCAACCGGCACTGGGAGCAGGGCCGGCGACGGTTTGGCGCGGGTCGTCCCACACCAGTTGGGCGATAAAGCCAGGCAGCGGCGCGTACTCTTGCGGCGTCAACACCCGGGCACTATCGAGATGGGTCACCACCACGGATAACTGCGTGGTGTCAGTGGGGCGAAGGTTCAATGCGGCAGCAGTGCGCGCGGCATTCAGCGCGCGTGACACGCCATGGGTGATGCAGCGGCCCTTGTCATCCACCAGGCCCATGCCGATGCGACTGAAGCGCCCGACATAGTGCGGATTGTCGGCGCTCACCTGCTGCGGCGTGGCGTCGGGCTGGTTGAGGAATACGTCGATCAGGTAGGTGTCGTGGGTGCAGCGCACATGGTCGAACACCACCCACGGGCCCAGGCTTGCGGTTTGTTCCTGCGCTTGCATCGGCGTCGAACTTTGCTGGCAGCAGGCTTTTGCGGCCGGGCGGCGGGTGCCAAAGGGCGGTGCGACGGGCACACCGTAGTCATAGCCGATATGCCGACTGTCCTGGGCCATGTCCCCCAGGGTGGTGTAGCGCCAGGCGTCGGCACTGGTGAAGGTGACATCGTCGGCCTCGCTGCCGGCAAACGGCTGGAGCAGGCACTGGGTGGTGTACTGCGCTGCCGGGTGGGCGCGGATCCAGACCTCCAGCATCCGGTCGATATTGGCGTGGTAGGAGCTGAACACCGGGTCGAACGCGGTGTAGGCGTTGTCGGCCATGTCGCCGCCGATCCAGCCGTGATAGTTGTCGTGGGGCTGCTCGTAGAGCCCGTCGAAATTCAGCGCGCGGTTGGGGTACAGGTCATCTTCCTGGGGGGGATCAAACACCGGGATGTTCGCCCAGGGATAACCTGGCACTCCCTGGGGCTGGCTGAAGGTGTTGAACTTCAGGGCATCGACCACCTGTTGCTGGAAAATCCGGCTCATGCCGTACAACTGGGTGCGTTCGACGCGCTGCGTCTCGCCCCGGGTGTAGAACAGCGGGTTGCGTTGCACGAAGCGGCAGTCCACACCCGGTACCCCGGCCTTTTCACAGACCTTCGAACAGCCGTCCTTGGCAGCGGCGTAGCGCAACGGATTAGGGCGAACCTCGCCGGTGTGCGGGTGCACGTAGGTTTCATCGAGAAACGCCTGGGGCAAGCCGGCCTGGGGGCTGCCGTCGACACTGGCGTCTTCGGCCATCCAGTCCCAGTAGGGAATGGGGCAGTCGATCAGCGCTTCCAGGTACAGCAGATAGGCCCGGTGCCACAGGGCAAACGCTTCCTGGTAATGCAGGCACCAGTTGGTGTGGATATAGGCGTAACGCTGCCACGGGGAGCCGCTGTCGGCGTTGGCCACCTGCATTACGTCATCGAGGCGTGAGCGGTACAGGTTCAGTTGTTCCTGTGTCAGTGCGCGAATGTCCTGGCGCACGCGTTTGACCGGGTGAGGCAGGTCGGGTGGGGGGATGCGTTCTGCCTCGTCGAACGGTGAGGCGAGAGTGAGGCGCCAGCCCTGGTTGACCCACAGCCTGAAGGTTTCCAGCGCGTCGATGGGCCAGAACTGCTGCTGGTCGAGGGTCAGCGGCATGCTGCGGGAGGCCAGGTGCTGGTAGATGGTTTCGGACCAGGTCTTGACGGAGGCGGGGTCTTCGAGGAATACGAAGTAGGCGTTCATGCAGCCCACCCAGGAGGCGGCGACGGCGGCGCGTTGCTCTTGGGGGATCCAGTAGGGGGCGCTGAATAGGCCGTGGATATCGGTGGCCCATGTCGGTTTCGCGACTATCATAAGATCCCTCTCATGCGGCCCCGGTGCCTGATTTGGCTGGGCTGCTAAGCTGGATTGATGTTAGTGCGCCACCGCGCAGGATTTGTGCAAATTGGTGGGTGTTTACGGTGGATTCATTGCAGTTTTTTCAAGGAAGATATGGAAAAAATGACAGATGCCATGGATTTGAAGATTCTGGGGAAATTGCAAAGGGATTGCAGTCAGAGTCTGGAGTTGTTGAGTGACAGTGTCGGGCTGTCTTCAACCAGTTGTTACCGGCGTATCAGGCGGTTGGAGAGTGTCGGGATTATCAAGGCCAAGGTGGCGGTGCTGGATGAGCGCAAGCTTGGGATTCAGGTTACGGCGTTCTTCCTGATCAAGCTTGATAGGGACAGCAATGATATCGACCGCAAGATGCAGCATATCCTGGCGAGTCATCCGGAGATTCAGGACTGTTATCTGCTGACCGGGGAGTTTGATTTTGTGATGGTGGCGAAGTTTCGGGATGCTACTGAGTACACTGATTATATCTATCGGTTTTTAGAAATTTATCGGGATATTCCGATTCGTACTTATTCGTCTACTTTGGTGGTGCGGACGGTTAAGAAGTCTTATGAACTGCCGTTGCCGGGGTCTTTGGTTTGAGTACATATCCGTTTCTTCGGTAACGGCCGCTTATGGTTCCGCTCTTACAGCGGGTCACTTTTGGCAAACGCCCGGAATGCCGGCCCAGCCAAAAGTAACCAAAAGGTCTTTGCCCCACCACTCGGTGCCTCGCCTAGGCTCGGCATGCCCGCACTCCGTGGTTCTGCTTTTCTGTGGGAGCTGGCTTGCCTGCGATGCAGACAACTCGGTTTTTCAGATACACCGAGGCGATGCCATCGCAGGCAAGCCAGCTCCCACATTTGAACCGTGCCCGCTTTAACTTTTGATTTTGCTTCACAACGCTCCAAAAGTGAGCCGCTGTAAGAGCGGAACCAATACCAGCCCTGACCGCAGCAACGGATATGCCCGCCTCACCCCGCCCCAAAAAAGAAGCTTTTATGACAAAAGTTCGGTAGTCCCCAGCGACCCCCGTCTTGGCTATGTAACGCGCTCAACACCGCCAAAAAAGGCGACGTCAGAGCCGCAAGCAGGATGCCAGGAGTGGGGCGAATGGGAACTATGGAACGTTACTCGAAAGTCGGCATGCAGGAGCTCGACCAGCGCCTGTCAAAGATCGTCGAAGCCGCACGCAAAAAACCGGTCTCGGTCTACCGCTATGGCGCACCGTGGGTATGGATCGTCTCCCAGGACGACTGGCAAGGCGCGCTCAAGGAAGTCTCCAGCTACATCCCCGCAGGCCATTCGCTGGTCTTGTTGCGCCCGCAGATCGACGACATCCTCGACCTCCACCGCGACCTGCTCCAGGCCCAACCCGGCACCCAGATCGCCCCCCAGACCGTCTTGCAGATCCTGCTGCTGCAACTCCTGTACTCAGTCCCCAACGAACAGCAACTGCACGAACAACTCAACTACAACCTGCTGTTCCGCTGGTTCGTCGGCCTCGACCTGAACCAGAAAGTCTGGGGCATCAACCTCCTGCAACGCGACATCGCCACGTTCCTGAACAACCCGCAGGCGGTGCAGTTGATCCAGAAAATCATTGGTGAAGTGTTCTGTGGCGCCTTGCTGCACATGCCGGAGTTCTCCCTGAACTTCGCCCTGCTGCACACCTGGCTCGCCCGGCATGGCAACACCTCGATATCCAGCAATTGAACGGGCCAAACGCCGGGCAAACGGCGACGGCAATCATTCTTAGTAGACCAGGGGGCGGTGTGGAGCATCTGTTCAAATCAACGCTGGCGCTGTGCTGGCTGACGCTGGGTGCACTGGCGCAACCGGTACAGGCCGAAGAGCAGGGCACCCAGCCCGAGCCTCCGGCACGGCTGGTGGACGTCAACGAGTACTTCGTGCGCGGCAACACCGTGCTCGACGCTCGTGCGATCGAAGAGGCGGTGTACCCGTTTCTCGGCCCGCAAAAGACCCTCGCCGACATCGAAGGCGCCCGGGATGCCTTGCAGAAGATCTATCAGGCACGCGGCTATCAGTCGGTGTTCGTCGAACTGCCGGAGCAGAAGGTCGATGACGGAATCGTCTACCTGCAGGTCAGCGAAACCAAGGTCGGGCGCGTCCGCGTGGTCGGCGCCAAGCACTATTCGCCGGTGGAAATCCGCGACGAAGTACCCGGCTTGAAGGAGGGCGCGGTTCCGGATTTCGCCAGCGTGCAAACCCAACTCGCCGGCCTCAATCGCAGCGCCGGGCGGCAGGTCACGCCGCTGGTCCGCGAAGGCCAGCGCCCCGGCACCATGGACGTCGACCTGCAGGTGGAAGACCAGAACCCCTGGCACGCCAGCCTCGGCCTGAACAACGACTACAGCGCCGACACCAAGGAGCTGCGCAGCGTCGCGACCCTGGGTTACGACAACCTCTGGCAACTGGGCCACAGCATTTCCCTGACGTACTTCACCGCACCCCAGGACAGCGACAACGCCAAGGTCTGGTCGGGCTCCTACACCGCGCCGCTGACTGATCGCTGGAGCCTGCAGTTCTCCGGTTATCAGTCCGACAGCAACATCGCCACCATCGGCGGCAGCAACGTGTTGGGCAAGGGCCATTCCTACGGCGTGTCGGCGATCTACAGCCTGCCGGCCAGTGGCAATTGGGCCAATTCGTTCTCTGCCGGGGTCGACTTCAAGGACTTCAAGGAGCAGATGAAGTTTGGCGGCAGCACGGACGATATCCCGCTGAAGTACGCACCGCTGACCTTCGGCTACAACGGCTACCGCTACACCGAGCAGTCGCAATTGGGGCTGGGCTTGAGCCTGGTGGTGGGTACCCGCGCGTTCTTCGGCTACGGCAGCGACGCCGAGGAGTTCCAGTACAAGCGTGACAAGGCCAGCCCGAGTTTTGCGGTGCTCAAGGGTGACCTGAATTACACCTACACCTTCGGCAACGACTGGCAGTCGGCGTCCAAGGCCGGCTTCCAGCTGGCCTCGGGGCCGCTGGTGTCCAACGAGCAATATTCCGCCGGCGGTGCTACGTCGGTACGCGGGTATCTCGCCGCCGAGCGCACCGGCGACGACGGCTACCTGTTGTCCCAGGAGCTGCGCACGCCGTCCCTGGCCAAGTTTCTCGGCAGCTACGTGCAGGAGTGGCGCTTCTACGCGTTCGCCGAAGGCGCACGCCTGCGCCTGCATGACCCGCTGCCCGAGCAGGAAGACGAATACAGCCTGGCCAGTGTCGGCCTCGGCACCCGCGCCAGTTTGAGCAAGTGGTTGTCCGGCAGCCTGGATTGGGGCTACCCGCTGCTTGAAGGCCCAAATACCCAGAAACAGGACTCGCGACTGCACTTCAGTGTGCAGGCGACTTTCTGACCCCTTTTTTCGGAGACTCCTGACATGCAACGCCTATTTCTGAGCCTGTTGATCTGCCTGGGCTTCGCGCTCCCGGCCACCGCCCATGCCTGGTGGCAGGACGATTGGCACTACCGTAAACAGATCACGGTGGACACCACCTCCCAGGGCGCAGCCATCAGCCAGGCCCTGGGCCGCACCGCGCTGCTGGTGCGCCTGCACACCGGCAACTTCAGCTTTGACGGGGTCAAGGACGACGGCGCCGACCTGCGCTTTGTCAGCGCCGATGACAAGACCGTGTTCAACCACCAGATCGAAAGCTTCGACCCGCTGATGGGCATGGCGCTGATCTGGGTCGATGTGCCCAAGGTCGAAGGCGGCCAGCGCCAGGACCTATGGATGTACTACGGCAACCAGAAGGCGCCGGCCACCGCCAACGGCCAGTTGACCTTCGACCCGAACTACACCGCGCTCTACCACTTCGACGGCGCCAACGGCACGCCGCCCCGGGACACCACGGCCTACGGCAACACTGCCGTGAACGCCACCGGTGCGAGCATCGACGGCGTGATCGGCCGGGCCTTGCAGTTCAGTGGCCAGCCGTTGCTGCTGCCAGCCAGCCCGTCGCTGCAACACGCAGCGGGCGGCGCCTTCACTTTCAGCGCCTGGTTGCGGGTCGACCAGGCCAGCGGCGAGCAAGTGGTGGTGGCCCGTCGCGAGGGCGCCCACAGCCTGTTGCTGGGCTTGAACCAGGGCATGCCGTTTATTGAAATCGACGGCCAGCGCGCCGTCTCGACCCAGCCGCTGAACCCCGGCCAATGGCAGCACCTGGCGTTCACCGCCGAGGGCGACAAGGTCTCGCTGTACGTCAACGGCCGTGAGACCGCGACCCTCGCAGTGGCGATGCCGGCGTTCAATTCGCCACTGGCCATCGGTGCCGATTTGCCGGAAGCCGCCGGCGGGCACCTGCCGTTTACCGGGGCCATGGACGAACTGCGCTTGTCCAAGGTCGCGCGCCCGGCAGCCCTGTTGCTGGCCGATGCCACGGCCCAGGGCGCCGAATCGAAACTGGTGGCCTATGGCGTGGATGAAGAACAGTCGGGCTTCGGCTTCGGCAGCCTGGGGTTCCTGCTCAAGGCGGTGCCGGTGGATGCCTGGGTGATCATCCTGGTGCTGGTGGGGATGATGTTCCAGTCGTGGTTCATCATGCTCCGCAAGAACCGCCAGGTCAGTCGCGTGAGTGCTGCCAACGATATCTTCCGCGAGCAATTCGCACAGATCGGTACGCGCCTGGAGATGTACTACGACGACGCGTTGCTGGCCGAGCGCCTGACCCATTCCTCGCTGTGGCGCCTGTACCGGGTCGCGGTCAAGGAAATCCGCACTCGCCGCGCCCAGGGCGCCGACACCTCGTCGGTCTCGGCAGCCACCATCGAAGCCATCCGCTGCTCCATGGACGGCGTGCGCACCCGGGAAAACCAGCAGCTCGGCGCCAAGCTCTCGACCCTCTCCAACGCGATTGCCGGTGGCCCGTATATCGGCCTGCTCGGCACCGTGCTGGGGATCATGGTGGTGTTCCTCGGCACGGCGATGGCCGGCGACGTGAACATCAACGCCATCGCCCCGGGTATGGCGGCGGCCTTGCTGGCCACGGCCATGGGCCTGTTTGTCGCGATCCCCGCGCTGTTTGGCTACAACCGCCTGATTACCCGCAACAAGGAAGTCAGCGCCGACATGCGTGTGTTCGTCGACGAGTTCATCACCCGCCTGGCGGAGATGCACGGCGAGAGCCAGCACAGTGAAGCGGCGCACCGTCGCGACCACCACGCCCACGTCCCGGCCTGAGGAGAATCAGCATGGCTTCCGTGAATGCCTCCCACGACGATGACGATGACGCACCCGTCGACAGCATCAACATCACGCCCCTGGTGGACGTGCTGATGGTGGTGTTGGTGATGTTTATCCTCACCGCCACCGCCCAGGTCTCGGGGATCCAGATCCACCTGCCCAAGGCCAGTGCTTCGGTATCGCTGTCCGAGGCCAAGACCAAGGCCATCTCGGTGAACGATGGCGGCCAGGTGTTTCTCGACGCTTACCCGGTGACCTTGCCTGAGCTGGAAGAGCGCCTGCGCATCGAGAAAGCGCTGAACCCGGACTTCCCGGTGATCGTGCGCGGCGACGCCATGGTGCAGTACCAGAAGGTCATCGAAGTGCTCGACCTGCTGCGTCGCCTGGAGCTGTCCCAGGTCGGGCTGGTCACCGGCAAACCGAGCCAGGGCTGAGTCATGACCGCACAGATGCCGATCACGCCGACGCCGCTCAAGAACAAGCCGCCATTGCGCCCGCTGAAGTGGGGCATTGGCCTGCTGCTGGGCGCCGTGGCTGCCTGGTTTCTCTGGCAGTGGGCCAATGACATGAGTGGCGTGCGCCGTGAAGCGCCCAAGGTGCCGACGATTATTCCGTTGCCGCCACCGCCACCACCGCCGCCGGAAAAACCCAAGGAACCGGAGCCCGAGGTGCAGGAAAAAATCCCCGAGCCGGAACCCACGCCGACCCCCGACGAGGTCAAGCCCGAGGAAGAGGCACCGCCTTCGCCAGCAGACGACCTGGCCAACCCGATGCAGATCGACGGCGACGCTCAGTCCGGTACCGACGGTTTCAACATCGGTGCCGGCAAGGGCGGCGGCATGGCCGGTTCCGGTGGTGGCGGGCTCGGTACCGGGACGTTCAAGCAGTACCTGGCCGGGGTGTTCCAGCGCCTGCTGCGGGAAGACCCGGAGCTGCGCAAGAAGGCCTACACGGTGCAGGCCGACCTGTGGCTGAGCGCAGACGGCGAGGTGACGCGCGTGGAGCTCGCCAAGTCCAGCGGCGACGCCGACACCGACGCCCAGGTGCTGGCCGCGTTGCGTGCCACACCGCGGCTGAAGGAACGCACACCCGCCTCAATGACCCTGCCGGTACGCCTGTCCCTCAAGGGCCGGCGCCCGGATTGATCGAACCCTTTTTTGCAGTTTTCTACAGGAGTTGTGTGCAGATGATTTCCCACGTGAATCGATTGACCCTGGCGGTCGGCATGGTCATCGCGACCCTGGTCGGCCAGGCGACGGCCGCCGCCGCGCCTTCGGAAAACGCCACGATCAACCTGATCCGCCTGCTGGTGCAGCAAGGTGTGCTCAAGCAGGAACAGGCCGACGGGCTGATCGCCCAGGCTGAAAAAGAGGCTCAGCAGGCACGTCAGGCCAGCACCGCCACGGCAGTAGCGGCAGGTCCAACTGCGGCCCCCGGCGATGTGCGGGTGCAGTACGTGCCGGCAGCGGTGCGCGACCAGATTCGCGACCAGGTCAAGGCCGAGGTCATGGCCACCGCCAAGCAGGAAAACTGGGCCCAGCCCAACACGTTCCCGGAGTGGGTCTCGCGCATCAGCTTCGACGGCGATATTCGCCTGCGGGATGAGTCGCGCTATTTCTCGGGCAACAACAGCAATGAAATCGTCGATTACGCCAAGCTCAACGACAGCGGCCCCTACGACGTGAACAAGAACACCAACACCAAATTGCCGCCGCTGCTCAACACCCGCGAAGACCGCGAGAACCTGTTCCGCCTGCGCGCCCGCCTGGGCATGAAAGCCGTGATCTCGCCGGAATGGACCGCCGGCATCCGCCTCGGCACCGGCAACGACAACAACCCGGTGTCCACCACCCAGACCCTGGGCGGCGGCTTCGGCAAGAAAGACATCTGGCTCGACCAGGGCTACCTCACCTGGAAGACCACTGACTACATGACCCTGACCGCCGGACGTTTTGCCAACCCGTTCTATTCCACCGACATGATGTATTCCGGCGACCTCAACTTCGACGGTGTGGCGGCGATCTTCAACCACAAGCTCAACAGCGACTGGGGCCTGTTCGGCACCCTCGGCGCGTTCCCGGTGGAATACAGCCCCGACACCGCCACCACCAACGGCTTCGACAAGGACGAGAGCGAAAACAAATGGCTGTTCGGCGGGCAGATCGGCGCCGACTGGAAGATCAACCGCAGCAACAGCCTGAAGGGCTCGATGGCCTACTACCACTTCGGCGATATCCAGGGCGAACGCTCCAGCCCTTGCTCGCCGTGGGCCGGCCAGCCGGCGTGCGATACCGATGGCACGCGCCTGGCCTTCATGCAGAAGGGCAACAGCGTGTTCCTGCTGCGAGACATCACCCCCAACCCGGCAACGCCTGGCCTGACCCCGCAACCGCAATTCGTCGGCCTGGCGTCCAAGTTCAATGTGCTGGACCTCAACCTGGCGTGGGACAGCGAGCTGCCGGAAGACCTCAAGCTGCGCAGCCAGACCAACTTCATCCACAACCTGGCCTACGACAAGGGCGAGATGCTCAAGCGCAGCGAAGGCCAGATCGTCAACAACCTCAACAGCGACGGCCAGTTTGAAAGTGGCGGCAATGCGCTGCTGGTGCAGTTCACCCTCGGCAGTGCGCTGGAGATGCGCAAGAAGGGCGACTGGAACGTGCTGGCCGGCTACAAATACATCCAGCCGGATGCCTTGCCGGACGGCTTCAACGACTCCTCGTTCCACCTCGGCGGCACCAACGCCAAGGGCTATTTCATCGGCGCCAACTACGGCCTCGACAAGAACATCTACGCCAGTGCCCGTTGGCTCAGCGCCTCCGAAGTGTATGGCGCGCCGTTTGAAGTGGATGTCATGCAACTGGAACTCAACACGCGCTTCTGATGCGCCGGAGAAAGCTCATGAACACGCGAATTTGCGGCCTGCTTCTACTGCTCGTTACCACCGGCGCTTCGGCTGAGGGTATGGAGGAGCGCCTGCGCACTCAGCTGCGCAGCACCACCCAGCAGTTGCAGGCGCTGCAAAGCGAGCAGGCCCAGGCCAGTGCCGCACGCATCGCCGCCGAAACCCAGGCCAAGCAGGCCCAGGCGCAGGTCAAGCAACTGACCGCCGAACTGGAAAAGACCCGTGGCGTGGCCGAGCAACTGGTGGGCCAGCAACAGAGTCTGCACAGCCAGGCCCAGGCCCAGGTGGCCGCGAGCAATGAGCAGGTGGGCAAGTTCAAGAAAGCCTATGAAGACTTGCTGGTAATCGCCCGGGGCAAAGAAACCGAGCGCGCACGCTTGCAGGCGCAACTCACGGAACGTGACACACAAGTGCAGCAATGTTCAGTCAAGAATCAACAGATGTACGACGTGGCCCAGCAGTTGCTGACGGCCTACGAAAAAATCGACGTGGCCGACGTGATGAGCATCCGCCAACCGTTCGCCAGCAGCACCCGGGTCAAGTTCGAGGAACTCGCCCAGGGTTTTGGTGACGGCCTTTACCTTAATCGGTTCGATGCTCCACAGACCGTCACTAATCATTGATCGACAAGGAAGAGACCCCTATGAGCGACGTACAACTGATCACCAGCGTGACCCCGCAAGCCTTGACCGAGCTGCTGCAGGAAGCCGGCTACCGAGTCAACCAGACCGAGCAGAACGGCATCGTGCAATTGCTCAGCGCAAGTCAGGGCATCGGCTTCGCCGTGCGTTTGGGCAACCCGGCGGCAGAGCAGGGCAGCTACGTGGACTTCACCTACAGCTGCGCGCTGCGGGTGCAGGGCGAATTGCCCGAGGGGCTGGCCCAGGTCTGGAACGCTTCCCGACGTTTTGCGCGGTTGTCGTTGCAGGGTGAGTTCCTGCTGATGGAGATGGATGTGGTGGCCGCCGGCGTGGGTGCGCCGTACTTGCGCAATCAGCTGGAATTGTGGGATCGCCTGCTGCAGGAATTCATCGTCTACCTGCGTGAATACAGCCAGCAAGCCGCCCAGCTTCAAGCCCAGGCCGACGCCGCGCCTGCCGTCGATGCCCGTGAAGAGGCGCCTGCCCTGTGAAGAAACCAACCCTGGTGGTCGGCGCTGGCGCCCTGGTGGTGCTGGCGGTCGCGGTGGGGTTGAGCCTGCGGCCGGGCAGTGACCCGGTCGCAGCCCAGCAGCCGGCGCCGGTGGCCGTGAAGGACGGGCCGGCGGTGGCGCGCCTGGGCAACCAGCAGATCGACCTCGCCGAACTCAAGTCGGTGTTGGCCGCCTTGCCGGCGGAAACCCGCGAGCAGTTGCGTGGCAACCGCAGCGCCCTGGAAACCTGGCTGCGTTCGCGCCTGGCGCAAAAGGCCGTGCTTGAACAGGCCGATGCCCAGGGCTGGCGGCAGCGCCCGGAGGTGGAGCAACAGACCCGCGCCGCCACCGAGCAGATCGTATTTCGCGACTACATGTTGTCGGTCAGCCAGGTGCCGACGGATTACCCCAGCGCCGCTGAATTGCAGCAAGCCTATGACAGCGGCAAGGCACAATGGGTGACGCCGCCGTTGTACCAGGTCAGCCAGATTTTCCTGGCCGTGAGCGACCCGCAAACCGTCGACAATGTGCGCCGCCAGGCCCAGGAGTTGAGCCGCAAGGCGCAGGCCTCGCCGGGCGAGTTTGCCGCCCTGGCCAGCCAGTATTCCCAGGACCCCGACAGCGCCCGGCGCGGTGGCGATTCCGGGATGCAGCCATTGCAGCAATTGGTGCCTGAAATGCGCGGTGTGGTGGCGCGGCTCAAGACGGGCGGGGTGTCGGAGCCGGTGCAGAGTGCGGCGGGTTTTCACGTGCTCAAACTCACTGGGCAACAACCGGCGCGCACGGCCACGCTGGATGAACTGCGTGGCCGCCTGACCGAGGCCTTGCGTGCGCAACGCCAGGAGCAGATTGCCAAGGCCTACCTGGAAGGCATGCTCAATACCGCGACCTTGAGTATCGACGGCGCCGAGCTGAACAAGGTGCTGGAGTAAAACCGTATCACCGCATTGGATGCACAGTACCCACAAGACAGGGAGTCTCCCATGGTATTTGTTGAACCGGCTGTACCCCACGGCGTCGCGCCTTATCGTGCGTCGACCGAATCCCGCGAGGCCTGGCTGGCCCTGGCGGCCGCGATCGAGCCCGAGGTGGCGCAGTATTTCCTGATCAGCGCCCGCTGTGGGTGTTTCATGCAGGCGGCTCGCAGCCTCAACATCAAGGCCACGCAATTGCGCAAGCGCCTGGCGCAGCTGGAAGAGCAACTGCGGCGTTCGCTGTTCAGCTATCAGGGCAATGTCCTTGCCCTGAGTCGTGAAGGGCAGCAGTTGCAGGCGCAGTTGATTGCCCTGGCGCATGAGCGACGCTTGCCGGTGCTGGAGCAGCCGTTGATTCGGCTGGCGGTTGCCGAGTCGATCCTGCATGACATTCTGGGGCGGGACCTGATTGCCCTGTTGCGGCGCAATGCGAGTGTGCGGTTGGAGATCATTTCCATCGACAGCGAGTTGGGGTTGCAGGCGCTGGATGCGGATGTGGTGGTGTGGTTGTCGGGGATGGATTCGCCGGGGGCGGGGCCGAGTTTTGCCATTGGGGCGCCGGAGGTGTTGGCGCGGTTGGATTATTCGCCGCATATTGCCAAGCGGTATTCGCGGTTGGCGGTGCGGCCGGACAGCATTGAAGACCTTGCGGATTATATGTTGGTGCAGTGGCAGCCGGATCGGCAGGTGGAGGCGCTGCGGCCGTGGAACAGCCTGGTGGAGCAGCGGCTGGCGGGGGTGGTGCGGGTGGAAGCGTATCCGCTGATGCTGGAGATGATTCGGTGCAGTGCGTGTATTGGGTTGTTGCCGCGGTACATGAGTTGTTTTGATCGTGGGTTGACGGCGTTGGATGGGGTGTTTCTGGAGGGGATGCAGCGGCAGGTCTGGATGGGGGTGAGTGCTGATGTGCGGCATCCGCTGGAGGTGGGGTGGGTGGTGGAGATGATTCGGAATACGTTTCTTGAGCGGGGGGAGTGGTTTGATTGATTGATTGATTGAGTACATATCCGTTGCTGCGGTAACGGCTACTTATGGTTCCGCTCTTACAGCGGGTCACTTTTTTACAAACGCCTAAAAAAGTAACCAAAAAACGCTTTGCCCCACCACTCGGTGCCTCGCCTAGGCTCGGCATGCCCGCACTCCTGCTTTTCTGTGGGAGCGGGCTTGCTCGCGAAAAACCTGAGAGCGCCGCGTTCATCCAGAATG